>CAZHJR010000054.1:0-12508 GCA_964533335.1 uncultured Helicobacter sp.
AATGGACTTGATTTTAGAGAACTCAAAGAGTATTCAACAAATGATGATATAAGACGGATGAATTGGAAAGTAACTGCTAAAAGAGGTGAACCTTGTATCAATCTTTTCAATGAAGATAAAAAACTAAATATTGTTTTAGTCTATTTGGTCAGTGGCGGAATCTATTTTGGAAGTGTGAGAAGTAAAAAAGAGGTGATGGATGAGATTTTTGCCAATCTTTCTTATGCGGCTTTTTTGAAAAAAGATAGTGTGAGTAGCTTGTTTTTTAGTGAAAAAGAGGAGTATTATAGAGGTAATTCTACAAATAAATCTGTATTACTTAGAGATTTTTTTGAGCTTGAAAGGTTAGAAATTTTAGGAAAAGAGATAGATTTTAAACGTCTTGAAGAGTGTCTGCTCCAAAGGGTAAAACGAAAATCACTCTTTTTTTTCGTTGGGGATTTTTTAGAGATGCCAGATTTTAGAGTTTTAAGTGCTAAACATGAGATTTATTGTGCGGTGGTTCGAGATAGATATGAAGAGGATATCTCCTATTTTGGAAATTGTTCTATTGTTGATGCGAATACAAAAACTTCTAGCAAATTTTATGGCAACCATAGTGTCATAAAAGAGTATCAAAAACTTATAGAATCGCACGATAGAGTTCTTTTTGATAGATTTAGAAAATTAAAAATTAAAGCTAAAAAAGTCTATACAAATGACAATATCATCCCAATTTTAGCATCGCTTGTAAAGGATAGATGATGCCCCAGATTGCACCTTTAAAAGAGTTTATTTTTTTAGAAGTTGCTTATGGGCAATTTTTTCTTTTTTTGTGTTTAGCCATTATTTTATTTGTGTTTAGTTTTAAAAAACACAAAAGAAAACTCACTCCTAAGCAAATTGCTCAAAATACCCTTCTTCATCTTGATTTGAATAGAGCAAATTCAAAAGAGGTTGCTTATAGTTTTACAAAAAATGGATACATTTTGGTACAAAAAGAGAATGAGAAAAGATTTTTAGAGATTGTTTCAAAGCTTGAAAAATACAAATATCAAAAGGAAGTTTCAAAGCTTGAGGAAACTCTTAAAAATGAGATAGCAAAATATATCAAGGAAACGGTATGAATTTAGCTCAGATTACTTTTTTGTATCCTTTTGCATTTACTCTCTTTGGAGTCTATTTTATTTGCTTCTTTTTTTGTCAAGAAAAACTTCAAGAGATCTATTTTTCGAATACAAAAATGCTCCACCAAGCAACAAAAAAACAAAATTATCTGATTGATATTTTACGATTTATTGTCTTTAGTGGTTTTGTGATTGCTTTAGCTAATCCTATTAAAACAGATGAAATAGCTCTTAATGAGGGGAAAGGTCATGAGATAGCCTTGATTGTAGATGCAAGTGCTAGTATGCTTGAAAATAATAAATTTGCTATTACTAAAGAGATTTTAGATGATTTTATAGCAAAAAGGGAGCATGATAGGCTCTCTTTATCTTTTTTTGCAGATTTTGCTTATGTGGCAGTACCTCTTACTTATGAAAAGAAAACACTTACTACCCTTTTGGATTTTGTAGAAGTTGGTGTGGCAGGGGAGTTACAAACAGCATTGTATGAAGCACTTTATCTTAGTAGTAACCTTTTTGTAAACTCTCAAGCAACAAATAAAATAGCACTTCTTATCACTGATGGGATTAATAGTGCTGAGTCTGTATCTCTAAAAACTGCCATAAAAAGAATCAAAAAGCTAGGGATAAAAGTCTATACAATAGGAATAGGGGATGATGGGGATTTTCATAGCGGAGTTTTAAAAGAGATAGCTTCCAAAACGGGTGGGAAATTTTATTTTGGAAAAGAAAAAAAGGAGATTGAATCAATCTATAATGAGATAAATCTTTTAGAAAAAAGTGAAATTAAAACAAAACTTTTTACGAAAACAACTTATTATTTCCAATATCCTCTCTATGTTGCACTCTTTTTCTTGATGATATATGGAGTTGTAATTGGTAATAAATTGGAGGGGAAACGATGAGTTTTGATTCACCACACAATTTATATTTTCTCCTTTTACTCCCTTTCCTTTTTTTAGCACATAAAAAAACTGGGCAATATTCCCATATTTTTAGTGATGCTATGAGGGGGAAAATTATCAAAAGTACCAATCAAGAAAAGCTCAAAGTGTTTTTTTTATTTGCTTCGATTGTATGCTTGATTGTGGCTCTTGCTAGACCTATCATAAAAGATACTTTACAAAATCAAAAACAGCCAAATCTCTCTTTTATGGTTGCTTTGGATATCTCAAAATCGATGTTAGCTAAAGATGTAAAACCCAATAGATTTGAATTTACAAAAACAAAAATGCAAACATTTCTCGATTTACTCAAAGGTGAAAAAGTAGGGATTGTAGGGTTTAGTGATGAAACTTATCTCATTACCCCATTTTCAAACGATTTGATGAGTATCGCTTATTTGATAGAACATACAAAAATTGATACTTCACTTGCAAAAGGGACAGATTTTTTAGAGATGCTCTATCAAACAAATAAACTTTTTGTAGATCAAAAAGAGAAACCTTTGATAATTTTTAGCGATGGTGGGGATCAAAAAAGTTTTCAAAAAGAGATAGCCTATGCAAAGCAACACGGGATAACAATTTTTGTTTATGGAATCGGAACGAAAAGAGGGAGTAAAATAGTAGGAGATGATGGGATAGTACAGTTAGATAAATCTGGAAATATCGTAATCTCTAGCCTTAATAGTGGGGTAAAAGAACTTGCACTCCAAACGGGTGGAGCTTATCTTGAATATTCTCACAATCCAAAAGATTTGCAAATATTTTTAGATGCTATTTTAGAAAAATTTGCTTTGGATAAAAAAGAGGAGGAGATTGTGATTTCTAATAATGAAGAGTTGTTTTTTATACCGCTTCTTTTTTCACTTCTCTTTTTTGGACTTAGTATCTCTCCGATGAGACTACGAGGTGAGTCGTGAAAAAAGTTGCTGGATTATTTTTACTCATTTCATTGTATTTTCTTTGGGAAAGTAGGGAGAGTTTCTTTTTAAGAGAAGCACAGCAGAGTTTAGAAGAGGGAGATTTTAAAAAAAGTTTGGAGTATTATCAAAAGATAGAAAAGCCAACCGATGAGATACTCTACAATATGGGAAATATTTTGTATCAAGAGGAGCGGTATGATGAGGCATTGGAGCAATACAAAAAAATTGTTTCAGAGAAATTAGCTTTTGAAGTCTTTTACAATATGGGAAATAGCTATACGAAGCTTGGGAAAAAAGAGGAAGCGATAGAGAGTTATAAAAAAGCACTTGCAATCAAAGATGACAAAGATGGCAGATATAATCTTGATTTACTCCTTTTTGAAGAGAAACAAGAGGGGACAGGACAAAAGAAGAAGAATAAGGATCCCAACAACAAAGACAACGAAGCAAATGATAGACGAAGTGGTTCAAATAGAGAAGATAGGGATGAAGAGTTTAAAGAGGATAATGGAAGGGAAAACATCGTAAAAAAAGGGAAATTGAGTGATCCAAAAGAGAATGGGAACGAAATCTCAAATCTTCAAACGAAACGGGACAAAAATGAAAGAGAACGAATAGAGATGAAAAAAAAGCTTACAATCAAACACAAACGACTTGACGATAAAACTTTAGAGAGTGAAGATAAAAAATGGATGGAGATTTTAGATCAAAGAGAGATTGAAACACTGATGATACCACTACGAGATAAAGGAGTCAAAAATGGGCAAAAAAATAACAATCCTTGGTAAACTTTCCTTTTTTTGTCTCTTTTTTACTAATTTTGTTTTTGGAAGTGTGACTGCATTTGTAGATAAAGAGAGATTTAATCAAGGGGAAGAAGTAGTTTTTTCCATAGAAGCAAAAGGGAAAAATGTAGAGTTTCCACAAATTAAAAAGTTAGGTGAGATACCAATTGAAAGTTCCCATAAATCGGAAAAAATAATACAAGAAGATGGAAAAACTCTTCATCTTACAAAAATGCAATACTCTCTTAATCCAAATAATAGTTTTATTATCCCACCAATTGAGCTAAGTATTGATGGTATTTTTCAAAAAACAAATCCTATCGAGGTTACAAAAAATCAACCAATATCTTCAGTAACTGATGATATACAGTTGATTTTAGAAACAAAAAAAGAAAAAGTATATGTTGGGGAATCTTTTGTGCTCTCTCTTTCTTTAAAGTATAAAAAAGAGTTGCAAAATATTGAATATGCTCTTAGTCCTATTGTACTGGATGGTTTTTTGATTAAAGAGGAGCCAAAGAGCAAAGAGTTTGAACAAGGTGAATATAAAGTGTATCAAAAAGAGTATCTTTTTTTCCCACAAAAAGGGGGTAAATATGAGATACCCTCTCAATCTACTCGAGTGACACTAAGAGGAAAAAATTTTACAATGAGGAAAAATATCTATGCTTTAGGTAAAACTTTGGAGGTTTCCCCTTTGCCAAATGGGATTAATTTACTTGGAGAGTATAAGATTAGATTAGAGACAAATAAGAGGGAAACAGAACCAAATAAACCAATCAATCTTACTTTAACAATTGAAGGGATTGGAAATATCGATGAACTTAAAGAGTTCTCACTTGATATCCCAAATACATTTGCACATAGTACAAAACCATTTCTAGAAACAAATATGAAAAATGGCTTGTATGGTGGGAAATTTATTCAAAAATTTTCTTTGATTTCGGAGAGTGATTTTGAAATACCATCTTTTGAACTAGAATTTTATAATCCAAAAAGTGACAAAATAGAAAAAATTAAAACAAAACCAATCGAAATTTTTATCAAAGAGGAGCAAAAAGAGATAGCTAATGTAGAAGTTTCTAAAAATTCAGAAATTATCTTATTTCAAGGAACAACTCTTATAGAAAAGATTGGCTATGTTCTTTTTGGAACACTTTTTGGGATTTTGAGTTTTTATACTCTTTTGAAGCTAAGAGAATTCAAATTTAAAAAAACAAAACCATCACTCAATGAGAAGATTTTCAAAACGAAAAAAGATAAAGAACTCTACAATCTTCTTCTTCCCTATGCATCGATAGAAGAGTTGAAGCCTTTTATTACCTTGCTAGAAGAAAATCTCTATTTAAAAGGGAAAAATAAAATAGATAAAGAGGAACTTTGTGAAATATTAGAGAAGTTTTGATAAAATTATCACTATTTCGTAAAAGATGCCAAAGTAAGAAAATTAAAATAAAAAGGTCACGATATGATTATTATCCCTCAAACAAAAGGTGGAGTTGGGAAAAGCACGGTTGCTATGCAAGTTATTGCTCCATATTTATATAAAAAACATGGTAAAAAAATAACTTATATCGAGATTGATGATGAAAACAATGACTCCCAAAGTTTTACTAGGACACAAATAGTTAACAAAAAGATGCTGAGTACAAATAAGCTCAAAGAACTTGATGAACTCATTTTGATGGATGATAATCATGAAGTGATTGTGGATGTGGGTGGAAATAAAACATCATCTTATGTCCTTGAAGAGATAGCAAAAGTTGGAACATTTGGGAATGTGAAGTGGATAGTACCAATGGGTGATGGGGAACTCGATGGGAAAAATGCAATTGCAACGATGAAAAAACTCAAAAAAATAGAAAATAACTCTCAAGATAACCTTTTATTTGCACTTAATCGAGCGATTTCTACTGATCAAGATTATTTAGAAGAACAGTTTATTAATTTTTTTGGACATAAATATCTAGGAAGTAACTCTACAATTACAGATTTTGTAGAAAATCCAAAATATTTTGCTGTTAAAAATGATAAAGTGATAACAATGAGTAGATATCTTGGAAGTACAGTTTGGGAGATGGCATACAATAATACAGATTTTGCAGCAAAGGCAGTTGAAGCAAAAAATGCTGGAGATCATGAAAGTGCTAGAAAGTATCTTTTTTTTAGAAGAATACAAACTGAAGCAAAAGATTATGTTTTAAATAATCTTAACGGAATATTTTTCCAGCTTGATAAGTGGATTAAGATAAAATGAGCGATATGAGCTTAAAGCAAGCAAAAGAGATAGCTGATAGACTTGAACTTGCCGAACTTAGCCTTAATCATCTTTTGGTAAATGTTGAAAAAAGTACAAAAGCTTTTGAAGATACTTTATCACAACAAAAACAGATAATCAATGCATTGCCAGCAATAGACAAAAAACTTAATAATATGAAGATATTAGTTGGGATCAATTTCGGTTTTGTTTTGGGACTGTTAGTTTCAAAATTTTTAATATAAAAGAATAGTAAATAAAGAGGAAAATATGGATTCAAGACAAAGTGAAATAGTAACTATGTTTAATGAAATAGCTAAAACTTATGATTTAGCAAATAGAATTTTAAGTATGGGAATAGATAAATTATGGAGAAAAAAAGCTTGCAATATGGCTTTTTCATTTTATAACAAGCAACATATTGAAAAAATTGTAGATGTTGCTTGCGGTACTGGTGATTTGATGATTGACTGGAAAAATGTTGCAAATGATAATAGCATCATAGTTGATAAAATAGTAGGAATTGATCCTAGTGTTGGGATGATGGAAGTTGGAAAAACAAAGATAAAAGATGGGATTTTTATAGAAGCAGGAGCAGAAAATCTCCCACTAGAAGATAACTCAGCTGATATTATCTCTATCTCATATGGAATAAGAAATGTAGTGAAGAGAAAAGAGGGACTTGAAGAGTTTGCAAGAGTTCTAAAACCGAATGGTTTGGTTGTGATTTTAGAATTTACGAAAAATGACAAGGATGATTTAGCTTCTAAAATAACTCGTTTTTATATGCATAAGATTATGCCAGTTATTGGTGGGCTTATCTCGGGTAGTCGTGATGCTTATATCTATTTACCAGATTCAATTGATAGTTTTATCACAACAAAAGAGATGGTAAAAGAGCTTCAAGAGGTTGGTCTAGAGCCAATTTTTGTACAAGGTTATTCTTTAGATATGAGTACAACTTTTATAGCTCGAAAAATATAAGTGAGTTTTTTTGAATAGTCCATTAAGTGTTAATGAACTTAATAATCAAATAAATGGGATTTTAGAAACAACTTTTACGAGTGTATTTGTAGAGGGTGAAGTTTCAAATCTTACTTATCATAGTAGTGGACATATCTATTTTAGTATCAAAGATGATAAATCAACAATCTCTTGTGTGATGTTTAAAGGGAATGCTCAATATTTGAAATTTCGCCTTGTTGCAGGGGCTAAAATTATCATAAGAGGAAGTGTTACTGTTTATGTTCCAAGGGGGACTTATCAGATACTTTGCACGAAAATTGAGCCAAGCGGAATAGGGGAACTTGCCCTTGCTTATGAACAGCTCAAAACGAAACTGCAAATCAAAGGGTATTTTGATACAACAAAGAAAAAAAAGCTTCCTAACTATCCAAAAAAAATATATGTTGTCACATCAAATACAGGTGCAGCTATAGAAGATATGAAAAAAATCTTAACTCATCGTTATCCACTTGCTAAGATGATCTTGATACCAACTTTAGTTCAAGGAAGTGGTTCTAAAGAAGATATTGTAAAAAGTATTAAAATTGCTGATAAGTTGGCGAAAAAAGAAGAAAAATCACTTATTATTGTTGGTCGAGGTGGTGGAAGTATAGAGGATCTTTGGTCTTTTAATGAAGAGAGTGTTGCAGATGCCATCTACGAAGCAACTACTCCAATTATAAGTGCAGTTGGACATGAAAATGACTTTGTGATAAGTGATTTTGTAGCTGATGTAAGAGCAAGTACACCATCAAATGCTATAGAATTAGCAACACCAAATAAAAATGATTTAGTGATGCTCGCTGATAGTATCCAAGATGAATTTACTCACAAAATGAAGATAATTTTGAAAAATAAGAGTGTTGAACTAGAAAATATGAAATCATTATTTAATCAACACTCATTTTCTAAAAGATTTACCTTTGTAAATCAAACAATAACTGCAATGAAAGCTAACTTCAACAGTAGAATGAAACAATATCTCCAAGAGGAACAAAAAAAAGTTGATTTTTTGAAACAAAACTTTGTATCAAATCATCCAGATAAAAAAATGAAAGTTGGATTTGTACAGGTTACAAAAGATGAAAAAATTGTAAATATTGATAATTTTACGATTCATGAAAATGTAACATTAGAAACAACAAACTATAAATTTGAGTGTAGAATACTAGAAAAAAATAAAATAAATTAAGAGCATATAAGAGAAAAAAAGATACAATAAGAGAATTTTATTACAAACTAAGGAAGTAATTATGCAAGCTGATCAACAAAGTAATCAACCACCTAGAAAAGGGACAACACCTAATGAATATATGACATTTATTTTAGGTCAAATGAAATATGCTATAGAATTACCAAAAATAAGGGAAATATTGACTTATCCTGAGATAATTACTCCTCTTCCAAATACTTCAAGTTGGGTAAAGGGTCTTATTAATCTTAGAGGGGAAGTTGTTCCTATCTTAGATATTAGAATTAAATTTAATACTGGTGAAATAGTTTATAATGATAATACAGCCGTAATTGCAGTTATAACAGCTGATGATAGAATGATTGGTATAGTAGTGGATAAAGTTGATGATGTTCAAAGAATAGAAACAGATTCACTCTCTCCAGTTTCAGATATGGGTTCAGCAATCCCTTCAAAATATCTAAAAGGTTTTGTAAGACTTGAAGATAATCAGATGCTTGTAATGATGGATATTGAAAATGTAGTTCATAAGTCAGAACTTTTAAAATCGTAAGGAAGATAGATGCAAAATAAAATAGCGAAACTTAGGACAATTAAAATTCTTTTTGTAGAAGATGAAAGCGATTTGATAACTATTATTAGTGATACATTATCAAAGCTTGGAGCTAACTTTTTGACTGCTAGAAATGGTGCTGAGGGTCTTGAAGTTCTTAAAAATAATAGTGACATACAGTTAGTTGTATCTGATATCAATATGCCAGTTATGAATGGTATAGAGATGATTAGACATATTAGAGAGAGTGGCTCAAACATTCCATGTGTGATAATGTCTGCACATACTGAACCAGAATATCTTAAGAGTGCTGATGAGCTTAATGTAACAGATTATATACTTAAGCCATTTGACTTTATAAAATTTATTAATCTTGTAAGTGAGCTTGATATATAAATTGTGTTTTATATAAAAAAAGCCTCTCAAATTTGAGAGGCTTTTTTTTATTGAGTGCTTATGATGCTAATAAGCGACTAGTGTTGTCGTATTGAGTCCTATTTTACTTATCGCCTCATTTGCAAATTTTTCTATGAATTTCTCCATTTTATCTTTTTTATCCCAGACTGGATCTTTAACTTTTGCCATTGTTTGAACCATTTTTTTAGCTTCCCCTATAGTTGCAACATTATCAACAAGTCCTACATTTTTTGCTTGAATAGCTGTAAAAATATGGGCATCAGCAAATTTATTTTTATCTTCAATTTTTAATTTTCTAGCACTTGCTACATCATGAACAAACATATCATAGGTATTTCCTATAACTTTATCAAGCTCTTCTTTTTCAGCTTTTGTCCAAGCTCTTGTTGGAGTTCCAGCCTCTTTATATGTACCGACCTTTACTGTTTGTGTTTTAACACCAAGCTTACTCATTAGTTCACTTGCATCAACACTTTGCATAATCACACCGATACTTCCTACCATACTTCCAGGATTTGCTACAATTTTTGAAGCCCAGATTGAAGCATAATAACTTCCACTAGCCATAGTTCCACTTGCATATGCAACAACTGGTTTGATTGTATTTAGTTCTTTAATCGCATAAGCTATCTCAACAGATGGTGCAACAGCACCTCCTGGGGAATTAACATCGAGTAAAACACCTTTAATAGTATCATCAGTCTTTGCAGCATCTATCTCTTCAATGATAAAACTTGCATCCATAATAGCTCCATTTAAGTGGATAGTTTTTAAATTTGGTGTGACTAAGTCCTCTGGATTGGAACTTTGATAGATAAAAAATACGATTAAAACAAGAACTGTTGCTTTAAAGTGATTTTGGATAAATTCAATAGGTTTTGTTATAAGTGTAAGTAAGTTTTTAAGAAAGTTCATTTTGTCCCTTTATATATGTTTTATCTATTTTTGTTTTGTGTAAAATAATTGCACTTGGCAAGTGCTCTTTATCTTCAATAGTTGGTATCTTAAATAGTATCAAATCACTATCATTTCCAACTTCAAGTGAACCTTTACTTGTTAGACCTAAGCTTTTAGCTCCATTAGATGTAGCAGCAAGGATAAGTTTTGTAGCTAATGTAGATTGATCCATATTGGTATGGATAAAAAAACCATTTTTCATCTCTTCAAACATATCTAATGTATAGTTTGAACTAAGACCATCTGTCCCCAAGATTACTGGGATATCATTAAGATAACTAAGATTTAAAACAGTGTTATTTAAAAGTCTATTTGAATTTGGACAATGGATAATTGAAGCTCCTAACTCTTTGATTTGAGCGAGTTCTTTCTCATTAGCTTCTACACAATGGGTAAAGCTAAGATGTTTTATCCCTTTAAAAGCACTAAGAAACTCACTTGGAGTTTGTAAAGATTTATGAAGGTTCAGCATCTCTTTGAAAAAAAGTTCAAATTCTCCAGTAGAATAATTAAGCCAGTCATTCTCAGCTGAACTTTCCATAAAATGAGCACTTACAGGAAGATTTTCCTCTTTTGCAATTTTTAAAATTTCCCTTATTAAAAAGGGATGGGTAGAATAGGGTGAGTGGATAGCAATGGCAGGAAAAAATCTTGTTGATTTATTTTTTTGTGCTAAATATAATCGTTGTTTAAAATCACTAAAAAGTGTATCAATCATATCAGCTTTACTCCCTAAAACTTCACTAAAATAAACAACATTGAGTTTACTCTCCACACAAGCTTCAAGATCTAATCCATAGGAGCTTACAGCTCCAATAGTAGTTGTTCCTGTTGCTATCATTTTTGTTAATTCATTAGAGATGAGCTCTTTTGTTGCTTTTTCAATAAGTTCATCTCGATGTTGTATAATTGAAAAAAGCCATTCTACAAAGTTCCCGTACTTAAGAGTTGTTTTATTGGCACTAAATTCAAGATGTACATGGCTATTGATAAGCCCTGGCATCATTACACTACCATCTCCTTGGTATTCAAAAGTTGAATCAGGGTATTTTTTTTCTAAATTTTCTTTGGTGTCAATATCAATAATTTTTTCATTAAAAACAATTGCACCATCTTTAATAATTGTAAAATCATTATCACAAGTTACAATCCAATCAGAGCTTAAAAAGTTCATTTCTATCCTATCTTTATCAAGTTTTCGGTATTATAACCAATTAAAAATTCAAAAACAAAGGAAGCTTATGAAAATAGCAGTTATACAAGGACCAAACTTAAATATGTTAGGGATGAGAGAAAAACATATTTATGGACCTATGACATTAGAACAAATCCATGCGCAATTACAAGGAAGTGCAGCTCAAAATGGGATTGAATTGGAGTTTTTTCAATCAAATTTAGAAGGTGAAATCGTTGATAGAATCCAAGAGTGTATGGGGACAGTTCATGGAATTTTAATCAATCCAGCAGCTTATACTCATACAAGTATCGCTATTGCAGATGCTTTAAAAGCAGTTGCTTTACCAACAGTTGAAGTACATATTTCAAATATCTATCATAGAGAAGAATTTAGACAAAAATCAATCACTGCAAGTGCAAGTACAGGTGTGATTACAGGTTTTGGACCATTTGGATACCATATGGGGCTTATCGCGTTAACTCAGATTATCTCTGAGATGTTTCAAGCTCAGCAACAACAAGCTACAGAAGCTTCAACACAAGAAGAAACTCCTACAGAATAATCAAATGAAAATTATCTTAGCTTCTACAAATCAAGGAAAAATTAAAGAGCTCAAAGCTCTTCTTCCTGCTTTTGAAATACTTACTTCTAAAGAGATTTTGGGAGATTTTGAGGTTGTTGAAGATGGAACTAGTTTTAAAGAAAATGCTATCAAAAAAGCAAAAACTATCTACGAAATGGTAAAAGCTCAAGAACCAAATTGTATAGTGATAGCTGATGATAGTGGACTTAGTGTTCCCAAACTAGAAAATGAGCCAAATATTTATAGTGCTAGGTATGCAGGAGTTGGAGCAAGTGATAGAGAAAATAATGAAAAATTAATTGCTAAACTCAAAGAGAAACATTTAAAAAGAACACCAGCTTTTTATACAGCTTGCATTGCAATAGCCTATAAAGAAAATATCTACACAACTCATGGTTGGATGTATGGTGATGTTATTGATGAAGTTATAGGGGATGGTGGTTTTGGATATGATCCACTTTTTATTCCGCAAAACTATAATGAAACTTTAGGTACTTTAGACCCTATTATCAAAAAGGAAATATCCCATCGAACAAAAGCTTTAGCACTTGCTTTAAAAATAATAAAAGTTATTTTGTAACCATTTTATAAAGAGTTATTGCCTCATCT
>CAZHJR010000055.1:0-7037 GCA_964533335.1 uncultured Helicobacter sp.
ACAGGAGAACTTCTCACAATAGCACTTAAAAACGATGACAGTTGGGCTGTTATGACTATTTAGTTGGATGTGCCTACACTATCTCTAGTGTTATTGTAAATACAGCTCCAGTATATTCTTTTCCATCGTACTCATAGGTATTATTTGAAGCAACTATTGTCCCTTTATGCATTTGAGTAATGATTTTATGTGTCATTGAAAGTCCAAGTCCAGTTCCTACACTTTGATGTTTTGTTGTGAAATATGGTTCAAAAATACGATTTAAAATCAAAGGATCAACTCCCCCACCGTTGTCTTTTATAGCGATTTGACATCTGTTTTCTACTTTTTTTACCTCTATAAATACATACTTAGTCTCTATAGTATTGTTTTGCATAAGAGCATCTTTGGCATTGTTCAAAATATTGATTAATGCCTGCATTAACTCATGCTCATATCCCTTTAGTGTTACATCCTCATCGATTTTTACAACAACATCTATATAATTATTTTTCAAACTAGGATTTGCAATAGAGAGTGTTTTATTTATCAAGGATGTTACACTAAAATCCTCTTGGGTTGCTTCCCCTTTGATAAAATTTCTAAAATCATCAATCGTTTGAGAAAGATAATTTGCTTGATGGACAATCTCTTCCATACCAGTTTCAATCATCTCATTACTTAACATTCCAAGCTCTTGTTTAAATGAAATTCCACTGGCTGTTGCACTGATAACGCTTAAAGGTTGTCTCCACTGATGAGCAATATTTCCTATCATCTCCCCCATTGAGGCGAGCTTTGCTTGTTCTGCCAAAAGGTTGTCTTTTTGTTGCAAGATTTTTTCATTTTCTCGTTGTTGAGTAATATCAAAGAATATTCCAATAACACCTAAACAATTTCCCTTTGCATTAATCATTGGGACTTTGGAAGTCAATAAAATTTTTTCACTCCCATCACTTACAATTAGTTTTTCTTCAAAGTTTATCTTTGGTGTTTTAGAAACTATAACTAGTTCATCATCAGCTTGATATTCTTTGGCATATTTTGCCCATACTAATTCATAATCATTTTTACCGATAATATCTTCTATTTTGGAAATTCCAGCACCCTTTAAAAAAAGATTATTTGCCCATACATAGTTTAGTTGTCGATCTTTCCAAAAGACATTTGCTGGAATTACATTAAAAATATCTTCAAATATTTTTTTGGATTGCTCCACTTCTTCTATATGGTGCTGTATCGAGGAACTCATTATATGAAATGCTCTTGTTACTTTTGATAATTCATCATTTCCACTATCATTAGAAAGTGTGATATTGAAATTTTGTTTTGAGATTTCATCAGCAGCTTCTTCAATTTGAGAAAGTTTTGATGAAATTTTTCCAACTGTAATAAAAGCAAATAATCCCCCAAAAATAATTGCCATTAAAATATACAAATACCCTTTGTTAGTCATAGCTTGAAGTTCATTTTGTAAAGAGGAATTATCAAGCATAACCCTAACATACCCAACAGTTTGTTTATTGATGACTATTTTATGATATGTATCTATTATATTGGAATGGGTTTCTTGAATAAAAATATTTTTTGATGATTCAATTTGTTCAAATAAATCTTTACTTATCTCATCTGACAAAATTTGATTGAAATACTCTTTTTCACTTGAGGCACGAACTCTAGCAAGATTATCAACAATAAACACCATATGCAAATCATCTACTTTTCTCATATCAAAAAGGAGTTCATCTAGTGCAACCAAATCATTATTAAGTAAAATATGAGAAGCATTTTTAGCAATCAGAGCTGATAGCTCATGCCCTTTATTTGATAATTGTTTTTGCATAAATTCAGATTGTCGAGAATTTAAATCCCACACCACAAAACTCATCATAATTATATGAATCAAAATAACATTAATTATTAGTTTTAATTTAATGCTATAAAAAAAATTTAGTAAATTCATTTAGGTAGTCCGATCTCTTCGTCATATATTTTTAAAAACTTTTCAACTGCCACAAAATCGCTATTTTCTGAAACTACAAAACCTTCAAAACCTGCATTTAGTAACAATTTTTTACCTACATCATTTTTATTGAGTTCACTCAGCAAAGTTCTAACCTTTTTAACCAAATCAGTATCAACTCTATTATGAGCTACAAAACCATTGTTAATTAGATGTTTTGTTTCCCATTTTACCTCTAATTCTGTTGCCATTTTAGGATTTTCTTTTTTCCAAGTTTCCCAAGGTGGTGGCCAAGTAGCCCCTGCCATACTATCTTTGGCATAAACATTTATAATCGATGAATATTGTGAACCAACGAATTTTTTTGTGATATCTTCATTCACATTTAATCCATTGTGATGCAAATAATGGAGTGGCATCATGGTTGCAGCTAGTGCAGTAGGTGCTGGAAAACTGATAATTTTCCCTTTTAAATCAGCTGGAGTTTGGATATGGCTATCTTTTCTTGTGATAATAACCCCACGAAAAACCTCATCAGGAGTCATTCTAGCTATCACATAATAGTTGTATTTGAAGCTATTTATTGTTTGATAAGGATTGGGCAGTGAAAAATCAAATCTTTGTGCATAAAGTTTTTTTTCATATGTTGCATAGTCTTCAGAGGTTTCTATCATAAACTTTGTATTAGCGATATTTGACTCAATATAATCAAAAATAGGTTTATAGGCATCATACATTTTTTTAGTGTTTAGATATGGATGAACTCCAACAATATAGACTCTTTCGTTTGATTTTTTAGCTGTTGGTTTATATGACTCTGTTGTTTTTTCCTCACATCCCATAAAAAATAAAAGTGTAAATAGAAGTAAGATTTGTTTCATTTTTGATACCTTTTGGTGTAATCTTTGACTTAAAAAAAAATCATATCAACTTATACCTTTATTCTACCAATAACGATATAGTGAGGTTTCAAGCATTCGTGTCTAATGTTATTGTAAATAAGGCTCCAGTATATTCTTTTCCATTGTACTCGTAAGTATTATTTGAGGCTATTATAGTTCCATGATGCATCTCAGTTATGATTTTATTTGTCATTGAAAGTCCAAGTCCAGTGCCTACACTTTGGTGCTTTGTTGTAAAATACGGTTCAAAAATACGACTTAAAATTGACTTTTCAATCCCTCCACCATTATCTTTTATGCTGATTTCACATCTGTTTTCTACTTTTTTTACCTCTATAAATACATATTTAGTTTCTATGGTATTGTTTTGAATGAGGGCATCTTTACTATTATTTAAAATATTGATTAATGCTTGCATTAACTCATGTTCATAACCCCTTAGGGTTAAATCTTCATCAATTTGCACAAAGCACTCTATATAATTATTTTTCAAACTAGGATTTGCAATAGAGAGTGTTTTATTTATCAAGGATGTTACACTAAAATCCTCTTGGGTTGCTTCCCCTTTGATAAAATTTCTAAAATCATCAATCGTTTGAGAAAGATAATTTGCTTGATGGACAATCTCTTCCATACCAGTTTCAATCATCTCATTACTTAACATTCCAAGCTCTTGTTTAAATGAAATTCCACTGGCTGTTGCACTGATAACACTTAAAGGTTGTCTCCACTGATGAGCAATATTTCCTATCATTTCACCCATAGAAGCGAGTTTTGCTTGAGATTCAAAAAGTTTGAGTTGGGTGATGTTTTTAACTACTGCAAGAATCCTTTTTTTGTCTGGCATAAGAGACAAAGTCATATTGACAATTTGAGTTTTTCCATCTTTGACGATACAAGTTTTTTCAAAATTCTCTACAAATCCATTTTTTAAAATATTTTGTATGGCACTTTTTGTTCTTTCTTGGTCATTTGGAATTGTTAAATCTATACAACTTTGTTCCAATAATTCTTCTTTGCTAAATCCTGTCATACGAAGATATGCTTCATTGAAATTTAAAAACTTTGATTCCAAATCAAGTATTGCAATACCATCTTTTGAATTGTTAAAAATTGCTTCAAACTCCTCTTTTTGAATTATTAACTGGTGTTCTTTTTCTTTCAATTCAGAGATATTTCGCCCAATTCCTAAAACTCCTAAAACAGAACCATCTTCATTTATAATTTTAACTTTCGTTGTTAAAAGTGATTCTTGATGCCCATCAGATTTGAAAGTAATATCTTCATAGTTAGAAAGCGGAATATCTGAATTCATAGCTCTATTGTCATGTCCTCTAAAAAAATCCCCCAATTCTTTACTCATAAAATCATAATCAGTTTTTCCAATAATATCTTTTTCATCCACTACACCAAAAAAGTCTTCAAATCGTTTATTACAAAGTGTATAGATACCATCTGCATCTTTCATCCATACAAGATCAGGCATATTTGTTAGTATTGTTTTTAGTTTTATCTTTTCACTATTGAGTGAATTATTTAATAATCGAAGTTTTTCTTTTGAACTCTTTATTAATTCAATCATAGTGATAATTGAAGATGAAAGTTGATAAATCTCTTTTGCTCCACTTTTGGTTATTCTTCCTAAAGGAATACCATCTTTATCGCAATTTTGAAGAGAGTTTTCAAGATTGGATAACGGCTGAAGAATCAAAAATCGTATAATAATAAAAAGTGTAAAAGTTAATAGTAATGTTATAAATAATAAATTGATAACACTTTCTTTTACAATAGAGTTAAGCTTACTAACCAAATGCTCATCAGATATGTAGATAGAGATAGTCCCTAACTTACTACCATTTGTCCCGATAATCTCTTTTTCTATCTTGAAAAAACTCTCTTTGATTTTTTGATTAAGGTTTTCATTGGTAACATCATAATCAATAATTGTGTTGTCATTGTCTTTAATTTTTCCAGTAATGTAATATTTTTCTCCAACTATTCGCCCCATATTCTCATCTTTAACAACAATGGCAAAGATACCTCCCCTTTTCATCTCGTTAAAGATTAACTTTTCATACTCATTTACAGAGTATGCTTCAATAAAATAAGCTAGGTTTTGTTTTAAAGCAGTAATAGTGACATTTGATCTCTCCTTCATCTCCTGTATAGCTTTTTCTTTTGTAGTATTATATTGAAGAAGAGTATTTATTGATACCACAATAGCAATAACTATAAAAATAGTAAAAGCTAAAAGTGTGTAGATTGATTGATTTTTAATTTTCATTTATTTTGTCACGATTCCTAACACATTTCTTTTAATAATTGGTAACTGTTCTTTAATGTTTTCTTTTGATATTGCTAAAATAGAAAGTTGTATATTTTTATCTACTGGCTTTTTGTGAAAATATTTATCAAAAGTTGCAACAGACTCTTGTCCCATTAGATAAGGTTGTTGCATAGCAGCACCTACAAGAATCTCTTTTGGAATAAGTTCTAAAAATTCTGGCTCTGCATCAAAAACAATTAATAAAATTTTTCCCGTTTTGCCACTATGACTAATCGCATCAAGTGCACCTTTATATCTATCAGAACCTTGCAACCAAATCGCTTTTAGTTTAGGATATTTTCCAATCATCTCTTTTGCATAATCGTATGTTTCTTGATACGAAAAATTTTTTTGTTGATATAGAACGGCATTTTTAATATTTGATTCTTTTAACGCTTTTAGAAATCCTTCGGTTCTCAGTTGTCCATTAAGTCTTTTTTGTGGTATTGCGATAATTCCAACTTCACCATCTTTATAACCTAACTGAACCATTTTTTTAGTTAATATTTTCCCAAGATTGTATGCACCTTCTTTGTTATTTGAAGAGATATAGGATAAGTAATCACCACCATCTGTACCAATATCAGAGATAACTACAGGAATATTAGCTTTTTTTGCAAGTTTTAAAATTGTTGTGCAAGCAGATGATGTTGTTGGAGAAATAATAATCCCCGAAACTTTTTCTCTAATACCTTTTGCAACTATCTCTAACTCTTTCTTGGGATCATTATGTGGACTTGCAACCTCAATTTTATAACCAAGCTTTGAAGAAGCATCAACAATTCCTCGCGACATGATATCCCAAAATGGTATCCTGATATCTGAAACAACATAAAGAATTTTTTTATCTGAGTTAAGATTTGAGCCACTTAAAAATGAAAAAAATGAAAAATAGAGTACAATAACGACAATTTTGAAAATAGACATAAGCAATCCTTTTGGTTTGGTATAATTCTATATCAAATCAAATAAAAAAGGGATTTAAATCAATTTTTTGGATACAAAATGAGAATAGAAAAACAATTAAGTGATACCTTAACACTCTATTTTTCTAATAATTTTCCTTATATTAATAAAAATAAGACTGATAAAAAATATGAGGTTTATTTAGGAATAGGGGGGAATATTGGAGATATGTTTAAAAGATATGATGCTCTTCTGAAAAAAATGAAATTTGATATGAAAATATTAGTTAAAGAAACATCTCCTCTTTTAAAAAATCCTCCATTTGGATATCTTGAGCAAGATTATTTTTTTAATGGAATTATAAAAATTGCAACCAATATGCCACCTTTATATCTTCTTAAAAGGATGCAAAGGTATGAAAATAGATTTCAAAGAAAGCGAAGCTTTAAAGATGCTCCAAGAACACTTGATATAGATATAATTTTTATACGAAAAAATGGTAAAGATTTAGTGATAACTAGGAAAGAATTGATAGTTCCTCATCGTGGATGGAAAAATAGGGAAAGTGTAATAATCCCATTAAAATATATGAAAAAACTATAAAGGTTAAAAATGTTAGAAAATAAAAAAAAAGTTATAATTGGAATGAGTGGTGGAGTTGATAGTAGTGTAAGTGCTTATTTGCTTCAAAAAGAGGGATATGAAGTGGAAGGTATTTATATGAAGCTCCATGAACGAACAGATGGTTATCATGAGGAAAATATCGCAAACATAGAAAAGGTTGCTAATTTTTTAGGGATACAGTACCATATTTTAGATTTGACACAAGAGTTTAAAAAAGATGTTTATGATTATTTTGTGGAGAGTTATATAAATGGAACTACCCCAAATCCTTGTGTAAAATGTAATAAAACTATCAAATTTGGTGCTTTACTTGATGAGATGAAAAGGCTTAAAGGGG
>CAZHJR010000055.1:7137-12246 GCA_964533335.1 uncultured Helicobacter sp.
AATAAAACTATCAAATTTGGTGCTTTACTTGATGAGATGAAAAGGCTTAAAGGGGATTATCTAGCTACGGGTCATTATGCAAGAACGGATGGAAAATTTATCTATATGGCTGATGATGTATCGAAGGATCAAAGTTATTTTTTAGCCCAAGTAGACAAAGAAAAGTTACCTTTTATCCTTTTTCCTATGAGTAAATATACAAAAGATGAAATTAAAGAGATTGCATTACAAATTCCAGCATTTAGTCATTTTGCAGTAAAAAAGGAATCCCAAGAGATATGTTTTGTAGATACAGTTTATACGGATATTTTAAAATTGTACACTAATATAGACCAGCAAGGTAATACACTTGATATTGATGGAAATATTGTAGGTCATCATAAGGGGTATATGCATTATACAATTGGAAAAAGAAAAGGATTTTATGTCCATGGAGCACATGATCCACATTTTGTAATCAAGACAAATAAAGAGTCAAATACCATAGTTGTTGGGAAAAAAGAGGATTTAAAAATTACAAAAGTTATTGTTAATAATCTTAATATGTTTATAGAAGATAAAGATTTTGTGGCTGAAGTAAAATTACGATATAGAAGTCATCCAACTGCTGCGACTATCACGATAGAAAAAAATCAAGCTTTATTGGAGTTAAATGAAGCTGTCTATGGTGTAGCTGTTGGACAATTTGCAGTTTTTTATGAAAAAAATAAAGTTTTAGGTAGTGGTATTATCGCAGAAGCATTCAATTAAAAGTTAAAATAGATTTTGATATAATCCCACCTTAAAAAAGGTTCCCATATTTTAAACAATGGATAAAAAAATGAAAGAAAAAATTGCACAAGCAAAGCTCTTACTTGAGGCTCTGCCTTATATTAAAAAGTATGCAAATCAAATATTTGTTATCAAATATGGTGGTTCTGCACAAATAAATCCTGATTTGAAAAATAGATTCGCTCAAGATGTAATCTTACTTCATCTTGTTGGTATTAAGCCAGTTATCGTCCATGGTGGCGGTAAAAAAATCAATGAATTACTTGATAAACTTCAAATAAATAGTGAATTTGTTGATGGTATGAGAGTTACTAGCGAACAAGTTATGGAAGTTGTTGAGATGGTTCTTTGTGGAAACATCAACAAAGAGATAACAAATCTTTTAAATATGCATGGTTCAAAAGCGATAGGTATTACTGGAAAAGATGGGAATTTTATGATTGCTAAGCCAAAAGATGATGGAAAATATGGTCTTGTTGGGGATATAACTATGATAGACAATCGTGTAATTGAAAATCTTTTAGAGGAGAAATTTATCCCAGTTATTGCACCAATTGCTTCTGGAAATGAGGTAAATCATCCAGGTTTTAATATCAATGCAGACTTAGCTGCAAGTAAAATAGCTGCAAGTTTAGGTGCTAGAAAAGTGATATTTTTAACTGATATTGTTGGAGTTCTTGACAAAGATAAAAATCTCCTTTCAACTTTAACAAATGAGCAAATAGAGAGTTATAAAGCAGATGGGACAATTCATGGTGGGATGATTCCAAAAGTGGATGCTTGTTTGGAGGCGGTTAATGCTGGAGTTGAAAAAGCACATATTATTGATGGTAGAGTGGAACATTCATTACTTTTAGAGATTTTTACAAGTGATGGAATCGGTACTGTTATAAGAAATTAAAAGAAATATACAAAGAGGGAGAAGATCAAATGGCTGGATATAAACTAATAAGTGGAACGGCAAACCAAGAATTTGCAAAAAAGGTTGCTAATTTTTTAGGAAAAGAATTAGCTGAAGTACAAGTAAATAGATTTAGTGATGGTGAAATCAATGTAAATATTATCGAATCAGTTAGGGGACAAGATGTGTTTATTATCCAACCAACTTGTGCACCAGCAAATGATAATCTAATGGAGCTTTTGATTATTGTTGATGCACTCAAAAGAAGTAGTGCAGGGACAATAAATGCAGTTATCCCATATTTTGGATATGCAAGACAAGATAGAAAAGCGGCTCCACGAGTGCCAATTAGTGCGAAACTTGTCGCTGATATGCTTGAGGTTGCTGGGGTAAAAAGAGTTATCACTATTGATTTACATGCAGCTCAAATCCAAGGATTTTTTAATATTCCTGTTGATCATCTTGTTGGGGCTTCCCTTTTTGTTGAATATATTAAAAATAAAAATCTTCCAAATCCAATCATTGCTTCTCCAGATGTTGGTGGTGTTGCAAGAGCTAGAACTTATGCTGAAAAACTTGGATATGACCTTGTTATTGTTGATAAAAAAAGGGAAAAAGCAAATGTGTCTGAAGTCATGAATATTATTGGGGATGTTGAAGGAAAAGATGTAATTATCCTTGATGATATGGTTGATACTGCTGGAACTTTAGCAAAAGCTGCAGATGCTTTAAAAGCAAAAGGGGCTACAAGTGTTATGGCTTGTTGTACTCATGGAGTTTTAAGTGGACCAGCATTTGAAAGAATTGAGAATAGTACTCTTGATGAGCTTGTAGTAACTGATACAATTCCTCAAAAATCACATAAAAAGGTTACTGTATTATGTGCTGCAGAAATAACAGCAAAAGCAATAGGAAGAATCTATACAAATGAATCAATTCAAAGTATTTTTATATAGTAACTATGTATTGGATTTTCCAACACATAGTTAGTCGAGATATTTTTTCATTTTTGCTATATCGGCACCATTTATCACATCGACAACTTTTTTTTCAATTTTATCAATAATAAAAAGTTTTGGTGTCCCTGTAATATTTAGTTCTGTTGCTAATGCAATCATTTTTTCTAACTGCTCTTTGGCTTCTTTTGTATGCTCATATTTCTTATATACACCATTTTTGATATCACTTGCTGTTTGTTTTGGATTTTTCGAAGATAAAATATCTAAACTCCAAGCTTTTGCATTTTTGTGAAAATCAAGTGGCATAAAATTGATATAAACTGTAACATCTTTACTAGTAAAGACCTCCTCTGCTTTTTGACAATATGGACATTCCGGATCGGTAAAAATGACAAAATCATATTTTTTTGAACCTTTTGCAAATTCAATTTTTAAGCTCTCTTGTATGAGTTTTGCAGGTGTAAGATTTGCAATTTGTTTAGCTTGGAGTTCATTTTGCCACTCTATAGTATCTTTTTGTGTAATAGAATAACCATTTGGTTTTACCATCTCACCAAGAATAATAATTTTTGCATTTGGTTCAATGTATAAGATTTGACCGTTTGGCATATAAGCTTTATAAATATTTGAAATATCACTTTGTTCCACTTTACTTATTGGGGCATTTGGTATGATATCTTTTACAAGTTGTTCTGGAGTTTTTTGAAGATTTGGTTCATTTGCAGATAATAAAGTTGCCAAAAGTGATAAACTTATTGCTATTTTTTTACTTTTTAGATTAATTCTACTTTGTTTCATCATTGTTTCCTTTTAAATTGTGATTTGGGATTATATTGAAAAAATACACAATTTTCTTTATAAAAAAGAATTTTTTGCTATTTTAGGTTAGTTAAATAATAAAAATTGAATTTAGAGAATCACCATAGTTTTTTGTTATGGTGATTTAGTCTTTTAATTTTGTGTAGGTTGTGTTACTACCTCTTCAACTTTTGTTGTTTCAGTAGTAATTGTTTCACTTTTTGGAGCCTCTATTGCTTTTACCTCTTCAGGTTTTATTTCTGTAGTGTTAACCTCTGCTGGTTTCACTTCTTCAATTTTTTTAGGTTGCTCGATAGCTTGAACCCCCTGTACTTGAGGTAAAGCTTCTACTTTTTTCTCCTCTTTAGGTGCTGGTGCAATTTCTTGTACTGGAACTATTGTAGGGGTAATGGTAGGTGGTACAACTTTTGGTTCCTCAACTACTTTTACCAAAATTGGTTCTTCTACTTTTTTGATATGTGAGTACTTCATATGATTTTCAAATAATATTTTTTCAAGACTATTAAAAAAACCTCTATACCAAGTGCTATCATCAATATTCCCTTGCCCAACAAGTGTGTATTTTCCTGTAAAAGGAACTGGAATAGGAAGCGTTATACCCCCTCCACCAATTTGCCCCGTATCACTTTTTTTTGCAATAGTTTCATAAGATGCTATCACTTTTACAGATGTTTTTTCTTTTTCTCTCTCTTTAAAATCAACAGTTAACGTAACACCAATAATTGTATCTTCATCGGCATTATATTGATTTCCTTTTGCAGTCAAAACACCATCGTTTTTTGTAACTGTTACAATATTAAGATTTGATTGCATCAAGGTTTGTTTCAGTGCATCAAAAGTCTCCTCCAATGGATACATAATCTCTCTGCCTTTGAAACAATGTGAAGTGCTAGCAGAAGTATTAAATTTTGGACTCTCTGCTCCACTTAAAATTGCTTGAGTTGCTAATAATAAGCTAATGCTAGATAAAAATATTTTCATATTTTAATCCTTTTTAACTTGCGGTACCTCACAAGAAAAAGTACCACTATTTATTACTTTACCATTTTGAAATTTTATAATGACATTGTTATAAGTAACTTTTAAAGTTTCATCTTTTCCAGTTGTTGTATCACCTTCATATCGATAAACAATAATATCACCTATCTTTTCTTTTCCTGTTGGTTCTACTAACATTATTTTTTCAACTTCTTCCATACTCATACCGTTTGAGATTTTAAAACTCCCTTTAACTGCATCACTTAGACTAGGTTGTTTCTCATCCCCACAACCACCAAGTAGAGCCATAGAACTTATTAATAGACCAGTACTTATAAATTTTTTAATCATTTTTTCCCCTTTGTAGTTTTATATATAGACAATACTAAAATTTAGCACTTAAGCCAAAAAACATACCTTTTACATCAATATCAGCTTTTAACCCACCCACAAGTTTATCTGAGATAGTAACATTTTGTGCTCTATAACCAATATCTACTTTAAAATCAATAAGCGGAAGTGGAATAGGGAGCTTTACACTTACTTTTGCTTCATTGTCAGAGATACTTGAACCATCATATGAGATCATCTTTGTAGTTGCTTCAATATCAATAGGTGCAAATGGTAAATCAACTCTTGCATTTAAATATCCAAGAGGAAGTGTTTCATCAAAAGATTTTG
>CAZHJR010000056.1:0-11887 GCA_964533335.1 uncultured Helicobacter sp.
CTTAGAAGAAAAACTACAAAACCTTCCATCAGATGCTGGAGTGTATCAATATTTTGACAAAAACAATCGTCTTTTATATATAGGAAAAGCGAAAAATCTTAAAAATAGGGTGAAGAGCTATTTTCAATTTACTCCCGTTTTGGCCCCTTCAAGCCAGCTCTCTTACCGTATCAGTAAAATGATAAGTGAAGTTGCAAACTTGGAGTATATTATCGTTCCGAATGAAAATGATGCTTTGATTTTGGAAAACTCCCTTATAAAGCAATTGAAACCAAAATTCAACATCCTCTTAAGGGATGATAAGACTTATCCATATATCTATATAGACACAACAGAAACTTTCCCACGACTTGAGATAACTAGAAAAGTTCTTAAAGGAAAAGGGATAAAGTACTTTGGTCCATTTAGTACAGGGGCTCGTGATATGCTCGATAGTATCTATGAGATATTGCCACTTGTTCAAAAGAAAAGTTGTATTAAAAGTGGTAAAGCTTGTTTGTTTTATCAGATACAGAAATGTTTAGCCCCTTGTGAAGAGAAAATTACACAAGAGGAATACCAAAAAATTATCGATAAAGCTCTTTATTATATATACAATAAAACAAAATTAGTAGAAGATATCAAAATAAAGATGGAAAAATTGAGTGGGGATTTTCGTTTTGAGGAGGCTATGGTACTTCGAGATAGAATCAAGACAATTGAAAAATCTGAACTGAAATCTACCCTTGATTTTGCAAATTTTGAAAATATAGATCTTTTTGCAGTTTTGGTTGAGGGGCTTAGGGGAGTTGTTGTAAAGATGTTTATAAGAGATGGAAAACTAATATCAGCTTCCCATAATTTTATCAATAGTACTGAGATAACAGAACTAGAAGATGTCTATCAAAGAGCAATCGTAAATTATTATACAAATGAGATTCCAACAGTTCCAAATGAGATAATTTTGCCTATAGAACTGCAAGACAGAGAGGATTTAGAGAATTTTATTGTTTCGAGATTTGGTAAAAAAATAGCTATTAATATACCAAAAGTTGGGAAGAAAAAAGAGCTTATCCAGATGGCTCTACGAAACTGTGAAGAACTCTTAAAGATAGATAATAATTATACAAATAAGGATATCTATATATCAATAAAAGAACTATTAGGATTATACAAATTGTCTTATAGGTTTGAATGTTTTGATAATTCTCATATAATGGGTCAAGCTACTGTAGGTTCAATGATAGTTTGGGATAATAGTGAATTTATTAAAGAGGATTATAGATTATACGGTTTAGACTCAAAAGATGAATATGGGCAAATGAAAGAGATGCTTAGTAGGAGAGTGGAAAGATTTAAAGAAAATCCACCTCCTGATGTTTGGATAATAGATGGTGGGAAAACATTACTAAGCCTTGCTTATGATATTTTAGAAAGTGTTGGTGTAAGTATAGATGTAGTAGGGATTGCAAAAGAAAAAATTGATGCTAAAGCTAATAGGTCAAAAGGTGGGGCAAGAGATATTTTGTACACCAAAGATGAAATATTTAGACTAGAACCTAGCGATAAAAGATTGCAGTTTATTCAAAGGCTAAGGGATGAGGTACATAGAACTGCTATAGGTTTTCATAAAAAACAAAAGAGAAAAGAGGATAAACAAATCTCACTTATGAGTGTAAGAGGGATAGGGGAGGCAAAGGTTCAAAAACTTCTCTCCTATTTTGGAACATTTGAAGCGATTCAATCAGCAACTTTCGAACAACTCAAAGAGGTCTTAAATGAAAAAGATGCTAATATCCTTCTTCAATATTTCAAATCAAAAGAGTGAAAATGTCATATATTAAGTTAAACAAAGAAAATCTGTTTTATAACTTACAAACTTGTGCAAACCATGCTGGGGGAAAAGAGAAGATAGCTATCGTTTTAAAAGATAATGCTTATGGTCATGGATTGCTTCAAATTGCAACTTTAGCAAATGAATTTGGGCTTCAAAAAGCGGTTGTTCAGACATACAAAGAGGCTATTACGATAGAACATTTATTTGACACTATCTTAATATTAGCTGATACTCAAATTGACACTTATTCACATACTTTTCACATAGCAATCAATTGTTTACAAGATATAGAGAGAGTGCCTGAAAAATCGAATATTCATATCAAAATTGATACAGGTATGCACAGAAATGGGATAGCATCTGATGAGCTAGAAATGGCTATAAATAGGGCATTTGAGCGAAAATTGCAAATTTGTGGCATTTTTACACATCATAAAAGTGCTGATGAATTCACAAGCGATTTTTTTTATCAAAACACGATTTTTAAGGGTTTAAAACAGAAAGCAAAAAATATATGTGAAAAACTCGGTGTGCCTAAAATTTTAGTGCATAGTTGTAATTCTGCAGCTCTTTTTAGACATAAAAATTTTGATGAAGATTTTGCTAGAGTAGGGATAGCAAGTTATGGTTATCTTGATGGTCATGAAGCTTTAAATTTTCCAAAACTCAAACCTGTACTTTCTCTCTATGCAAAAAAGATAGCTACAAGAACACTCAAAAAAGGACAAAGCATAGGTTATGGTGGAACTTATACCGCACCGAATGATATGGAAGTATCAACTTATAGTATTGGTTATGGAGATGGTTTTAGACGACTTGGTGGGAAAGAGTACAAAACAGCCGATGGAAAGCAAATTTTAGGAAGGGTTTCTATGGATAATATTGCAGTTGTTGGATCAGCTGATGAAATTTGTATTTTTGAGGATGTGAGTAAACTTGCTTCGTTGCATGGAACCATCACTTATGAGATTTTAACAGGACAAAATCCAAATATTGCTAGAGAGGTTGTGTAGTCAGTAACTCCAATTCATAAAGCACTGAACTATGTTTCTTTTGTAGATATTTATTAGTTGGAATTTATACTCCAATAAGCACAATAATAGAAAACATAGGGATAGTTATTGTGTAATATATGGCAATATATTTTGCCAATTCTCTCCCCCCTAGTAACCAAATCATTGAAAGTTTTGTGATTGTGTTTCCACAAATTGCCAATAATATCCCGTTGATGGCTGTCGAAGCGGGTAATCCTGAAGTTGAACAAGAAGATAAAGACAATACAACTGCATCAATATCTGCCAAACCAGACAAAAAAGAAACAACATATACTCCAGTATCGCCCACATACTCTTTTGAGATTGTGATAAGTGCCACAATAACACCAAAAAGAAGTCCCATTAAAAGTGCTTCGTTAAGTTCAAAAGGATTTTTAAAAGTTATATCTTGGTCAATATGCTCTTTTTTAGCTGTCATAAATAGATAAATAATGTAGATGTATCCAGATATTGTTGCCACAATAGTAGCCAGTAGAAGTGTATCTGCTAGAGATGGATTGATAACAAAAACTTCAAACCAAGCCCGAATGAGCATCACAGATGATGCTAATGTAATTGCAACTGCTAAGTTTTTTACTAACAATAGATTATCTTTTGCTTTTCTTGCCATACTCATTGCGACTGCCGTTGATGATACTAATCCACCAAAAAAACCGGCAACACCAATACCATGTGTCGTACCAAGCAATCTAATGGCAATATAACCAAAAAATGATATTCCAGCGACTAGAACAACCATTAACCAGATACGATATAGATTTACAAGTCCCCATGCATCAATAGGCTTATCAGGTAAAATGGGAAGTATCACAAATGTCATCATCATAAACATAATGGCTGCATTCAAATCTTGTTTTGCTAATGTTTTTTCATATTCTTGAAGTTTTTCTTTTATGTTGAGTACAACAAGAACTATTATTGTTACAAAAACAGCCACCATAATAGGAGCAAAAACTAATATGGCTCCAATTAAGAAAGTAACAATAGCTGAGAACTCTGTCGTGACACCTTTTTCTTGACTTTGCATATTATTTACTATGTATGCACCAATTAACATTGCTCCTATAATTATGATAGATACCAAAAATAAATTTGGGATAAATGATGTCATCCAAGCGGATAAAAAACCGAATAAACAAATCATGGAAAATGTTCTTGTGCCACCAAAATCATGCTGTTTATTGGAATAAAGTGTGTGCATTTCTCGTTGTAACCCTATCATAAAACCAAGAACAATAGCTAAGACACTATTTTGTACAAATAAAACATCCATATTTACCCCTTTTAATATTAGCAGTAACCCTAAATTCAAAATAATCTATGGAAAATTGCCAATTTAGTTAAGAATATTTTTTGAATTTTGATTATAACACAAAGTGTCCAAGTCCTATCAAAAAATAATTTCTAATTTTTAGACACTGTAGTAGATGATGAATAGTTATGACTATAATGTTATTTTTGAATAAGTTTTATTAAATAGAAAAAAATTGGTAGAGAATCTTAGGTAAGTTAAAAGAAGATTTTTCTTTTTTTAACTTGCGATTTTATCATCAATCTCTCTAATGTTTCTTTTTTTCACATAGTTATTTAACCCAATATGATTGTTATATCCAAGAAGTTTTGCTATTTTTCTTACACTTAGCCCCACTGCAAGTAGCTCTTCAATTTTATCTCGTTTTTTGTCAAATTTTGATTTTTGGATAGTTCCTTTTGGTTTACCAAGACTCATTCCATCAAGTTTTTTAGCAGTTAAAGCCTCTTTAGTCCTTAAGCTCATCAAATCTTTTTCCAAAGAAATAGTCATAGCTATTACCCCTAAAATCATCTTTGTTAACATATCGTCTTTACTTTCAAGATCAAGGTTTTGATTGATACTAACGATTCTTACTCCACCATTTAAAAGATTTCTTAACATATCTAAGATTGAAGAGATGGTTCTTCCAAATACATTTAAATCATAAACTAAAATAGTACAACCCCTTTTGCAGTCAGTCAAAAGGGTAGTTATTTTTTCTTCATCTTCAGGAACATTTACTTCAATTTCAACATTATTGTGAAGTTGTAAATTGTTTTGGTGCAAATATTTTGCGATTCCAATTGCTTGGTTTTGAGTGTATTCCTCGTTGTTTTTATTGATTCTTATAAAACTTATTATTTTTTCCATTATTCATTTCCTTATATATTTTGTATAAACTAAAAAATAATTATACTAAATTTAGTATATTTATTAATTTAAATATTATACAGAATGATATACTATTTAGCTTAAACTAAATTTAAGAAATGTAAAAAAATATAAAATATTTATCGTTTTTGAGACAAAAAGAATATTTTTTTGATGGTTCATTGATGAAGGTGTTGATTTTATAAATATTGACAAAGGGGATAATTTTGTTTTTCTTTTGCTTTCTCTAAAGTGCTTTTTTGATAAAATAGTAGTTCTTATAAGGATATGTAAATGAAATTAGTTGTTGGAATTACTGGTGCTAGTGGTGTAGGTTTAGGTTTAAAATTTTTAAAGTTACTCCCCAAAGAGATTGAAGTTTTTTGTGTTATTTCAAATAGTGCAAAAATAGCTTTACAATGTGAAGAAAATGGCTCTTTACCAAATAGTTCTAATATTTTATTTTATGACGATAAGAGTATTGGGGCTTGCATAGCCTCTGGTTCGTTTCAAACAGATGCTATGATTATTTTGCCTTGTAGTATGAATACCCTTGCAAAATGTACTGTTGGTATAGCAGATACCCTTATTACAAGAGCATTTTCAGTTATGCTTAAAGAGAGAAGAAAAGTGGTACTTGCTCCAAGGGAGATGCCATTTAATACGATACATTTAGAAAATATGACAAAGTTATCACATTTTGGTGTAATCATTTCGCCACCGATGTTAGGGTATTATTCAAATCAACAAACTTTAGATGAGATGGAAAACTTTATCATAGGAAAATGGTTTGATACTTTAGGGATTGAACATAATTTATACAAAAGATGGAGTTAAATTTGAAGGAAAATAAAAAGAGGGCGATTTATAGTGGGACTTTTGATCCTATTACTAATGGTCATATGGATATTATAAAAAGGGCTTTGCAAGTTTTTGATGAAGTTATAGTAGCAGTTGCAAACTCAAATGCAAAAAACCCAATGTTTGATACACAAACAAGAGTTAAACTTGTAGAAAAAGCAACTGAGGGGATGAATGTAAAAGCAAAATCTTTCAATACTTTGTTGGTGGATTTTGCTAAAAGTGAAGATATTAGTATCATTATACGAGGTTTGAGAGCTGTGAGTGATTTTGAATATGAACTCCAAATGGGCTATGCAAATAACTCTTTAGATAAAGATATCGATACAATTTATTTTATGCCAACACTTCAAAATGCTTTTGTAAGTTCTTCTGTTGTGAGAGAAGTTTTGAGGTTTAAAGGATGTGTAAGCCATTTGGTACCAAGTGAAATTTTAGAGGATATAAAACAATGTATATAGTGATTGAAGGTATCGATACTGCTGGAAAATCAACACAACTTGATATTTTAAAAAAGAACTATCCGGATGCTGTTTTTACAAAAGAACCAGGTGGGACGAAAATAGGGCTTGAGCTTAGGGAGATGGTATTAAGTGCGAGAGCAAAATCAAAAATAGCTGAGATGTTTCTTTTTTTGGCAGATAGGGCGGAGCATCTTGAAGAGATTGTAAAGCCAAATAGAGGGAAAATAGTTATAAGCGATAGGAGTTTTATCTCTGGAATGGCTTATGCAAAAGATTTTCCACTCTCTTTGACGATGGAACTCAACAAAATAGCACTTGATGGAATTATGCCAGATAAAATAATAATGCTCGAACTCTCACCAGAGGAGCTTTCAAGAAGATTGGCTGGAAAAGAAAATGATGGTATTGAGAGTCGTGGGATAGACTATCTTTTGGAAATTCAGTCAAGAATGAAAACAATTATAGGGGATTTAAACATTAACAATTTAGTAGTTGATGCTTCTTTACCTATAGAGACAATAGCAAAGAATATAGAGGACTTTATAAATGAATAGTAAGATGGAAAATATACAAAGTTTACGAGGGATGAAAGATATAAAAGAGGAAGAGGGGGAACTCTTTAACTATTTTATATCTAATGCTTCAAAGATTGCATCAAGATATGGATTTGGTTATCTTGAGACACCAATTTTAGAGGAAACAGCATTGTTTAAACGAAGTGTTGGTGAAAGCAGTGATATTGTTGGGAAAGAGATGTACCAGTTTATCGATAAGGGTGAGAATGATGTATGTTTGCGACCTGAAGGTACGGCTGGGGTTGTAAGGATGTTTATCCAAAATAAACTTGATCGTGCAGGGGGAACTAGAAAATATTTTTACTATGGACCAATGTTTCGATATGAAAGACCACAAAAAGGAAGACTTAGAGAGTTTCATCAGTTTGGGTGTGAATCTTTTGGGGAAGCCAGTGTTTATGAGGATGCAAATATTATTATGATGATCTCTGAAATACTTAAAAGTGTAGGGATAGGGTATAAACTTCTTATCAATTCACTTGGTTGTAAAGAGTGTATGCCACCATATAAAGAAAATCTTGTAACACATTTAGAAAATCTCCATCTTTGTGAAGATTGTGATAGAAGAATAGGGACAAACCCTATCCGAGTGCTTGATTGTAAAAATGAAAGTTGTAAAGTGGAACTAAAAAATGCTCCTAAAATAACATACAATCTTTGTCAAACTTGCGATGAAGATTTTACAAAACTCAAAAAAATACTTGATGAAAATGGTGTAGCTTATGAAGTGGATACAAATTTAGTGCGAGGGCTTGATTATTACACAAAAACAGCATTTGAATTTGTAAGCGATGAGATAGGGAGTCAAAGTGCAATAGCAGGTGGAGGAAGATATGATAGACTCACTGAATTTTTAGGAGGTCGTCCAACTCCTGCTGTTGGATTTGCAATAGGGATTGAGAGACTTCTTGAGCTTGTCAAATTAAAAGAAGAGAAAGATGAGATACTCTATATTGGAGCTATGTGCGAAGATGCAATCGAAAAAGTTTTTTCACTTGTTGCAACAAAAAGAAAAGTCGTTAAAGTGATAACGGACTATAAGATGAGAAGCTTTACTAAGCATCTTGAAAACGGTAAGAAACAAAATGCAACTGTAATAGCATTAATTGGGGATAAAGAACTAACAAATAGTACTGTTTGGGTTAAGAATACTCTTACAAATGAAGAAAAAACAATATCAATAGAGGAGTTGTAATGAAGGCAAAAAAAAGTATTAGTGTAAACAATTATGGAATAGATATTTGGGGTGATGGCAATTTTATTATTGAAGATGGAGTGGTAAAAGTAAATAGTGGAGAGAAACCAAGCCTTATAGATATTGTTAAAAAAGTACGAAGTGACGGTGGGAACAAAGGTCCCTTACTTATAAGGTTTCCACACCTTACACTTAAACAAATTGATACACTCTATACGACCTTTAATAATTCTATAAAATCGTACAATTATAAAGGAAGTTTTAATGCTGTTTTCCCACTTAAAGTAAATCAATTTCCAAATTTTGTACTTCCTATGGTTGAGGGGAGTAAGAAATATAATTATGGACTTGAGGCTGGAAGTAAGGCTGAACTTATCCTTGCTATGAGCTACAATAATCTAGGGGCTCCTATAACTGTGAATGGATTTAAAGATAAAGAGATGATTATTCTAGGATTTATCGCAGCAAAAATGGGCTATAACATCACTATTACTCTTGAAGGTATTAATGAGCTTGATAAGATTATTGAGGTGTATCATGAGTTTAATGGTGAGTTTTGTCCAAATATTGGACTTCGTGTAAGGCTTCATAGTGGTGGTAGTGGTATTTGGGCAAAGAGTGGAGGGATAGACTCTAAATTTGGACTGAGTTCAACTGAAATTCTTGAAGCTTATGAAGATCTTTCAAAAAATAATATGACTCAATATCTTTCTATGATTCACTTTCATATTGGTTCATCTATGACTTCAATTATGCCACTTAAAAAGGCACTCAAAGAGTCTGGTCACATTTATGCTGAACTTGTAAATATGGGTGCAACCAATCTTAAAAATATTAATATTGGTGGTGGACTTGGAATTGAATATAGTCAATTTGAAAAAGAAAAACATTATTCACTAGAAGAGTTTAGTAATGATGTTGTTTTTACACTCAAAGAGATTACAAAACAAAAAGGGGTAAAAGAGCCAAATATTTTCACTGAATCTGGGCGATTTATAGCTGCACCTTCTACTGTTTTAGTGACACCCGTACTTGAACTTTTCTCTTCTGAATATGAATTGGAAAATTTAAAACTAAAAGATGGAGATAGTGAAACAGACTTTGTAGATCCAACTCTTATTAAAGAGCTATATGATTTATACAACTCTATCAATGTAAAAACTGCAAGGGAGTATATGCATGATGCACTAGAACACCTAGAGTCCCTTCTTACACTCTTTAGCTTAGGATATATTGATTTACAAGATAGAAGTAATGGTGAAATCTTAACACACTTGATTATTAAAAAAACAATATCATTATTGTCCGTTGAAGATTATACAGAATTGGTAAAAATTGAAGAAAAGATTCAAGAAAAGTATCTTTTGAATTTTTCTATTTTCCAATCGTTACCTGATTTTTGGGGGATAGATCAAGAGTTTCCTGTGATGCCTTTAACACATCTTGATGTTCCAGCAACAAGAAGTGCAACCCTTTGGGATATTACTTGCGATAGTGATGGGGAGATGCCTTTTAATCCAAAAAAACCACTTTATTTACATGATGTAGATTTAAAAAAAGAGGAGTATTTTTTAGGATTTTTTCTTGTAGGTGCTTATCAGGATGTTTTAGGAATGAAACATAATCTTTTTGCATCTCCATCAGAAGTTAATGTAGTATTTGAAAATGGGAAAGCTGTTTTAAAAGATTTTTTACCTTCTCAAAATATTCATGATATCTTAGAAGATTTAGATTACCATATGTTTAATTTACAACAAAAGCTTTTTTCAAAACTCAGTGATGATAATCTTCTTTTTACACTTAAAAAATTTCTAAAGGATAATGGATATTTAAAAATTGGAATGAGTTCACAAAAAAAATGAGTTTATTATCAATACTTAAGGAGGATTTTTTCCTTCCAAAGACGAATGACCCTGCATTGCATTCCTCATTTGAGTTATTTTTTAATTACCCAGGTGTTTGGGCTATTATCCATTATCGAATAGCAAATAGGTTATATACAAATGGTTTTAAAGTCTTTGCAAGAATTATTTCTGGAATTGCTCAATTTTTAACTTCTATTGATATCCATCCAGCTGCAACAATAGGAAGAAGAGTTTTTATAGACCATGGATTTGGTGTTGTTATAGGGGAAACTTCGATTATCGGAGATGATGTCCTTATCTATCAACAAGTGACACTAGGAGGAGTAAGTCTTAACAAAGGGAAAAGGCATCCTACTATTGGAAATAGTTGTGTTATTGGTGGTGGAGCAAAAATACTTGGGAATATCACAATTGGCGATAATTGTAAAATAGGGGCGAACTCTGTTGTGATAAAAGATGTTCCACCTTGTAGTACAGCTGTTGGAGTTCCTGCTAGAGTTGTAAAGCGAAAAGAGGTTTCTTGTCTTGATGAGACAAAACTTGATAGTTCAGATTTCCCTGATGTATCAAAAGAGATGATTATCTATCTTATGAAAAGGGTTGCAGTTTTAGAGCATGCAATAAAAGAGCAAGATGGGATTGATGTGAGTGCAGAAGATAAAGAGCTTGAAGATATTTATAGTAACTTTATAGATTCTATGAATAAATAATATGTTTTTAGAATTATCTTTTTTTGGGATTTTGACAGGGTTTATCTCTGGTTTTTTTGGAGTAGGTGGAGGGATGGTACTTGTCCCAATGCTCCTTATTAGTGGCTTTTTGATGAAGGAAGCTGTTGCTATTTCTATAATGCAGATGGTTTTTAGTTCTACCTATGGGACTTTTTTAAATTATAAACAAAATAAAAAGCTTCTCAAAGATGGATTGGTTATAGGTTTTGGTGGTTTTGCAGGTGGATTTCAAAGTGGCTTTATCCATTCAATCGTTTCAAATGAATTTTTAGAAATCTTTTTTTTGTTTATTATTATTTTTTCAATTTATCAAATTGGAGCATCATCCCCTTTGGGGAATGAAACAAAAAAATCACAAAATCAAATAGTTCTTTTTGGTATTGGGTTTATTATAGGTGCTATTGCTATGAGTATTGGGGTTGGTGGAAGTGTTATGCTCACACCTCTTTTGGTTGGATATCTCTTTTATAATCTTAAAGATGCTTCCTCTTTAGGATTATTTTTTGTTATATTTAGTTCTATTGCTGGATTTATATCACTTTCCCTTATGGGTGAGATGCTTTATAGTGAAGGATTAATTGTAGCAGTAGGCTCTCTCATTGGGGTTTATTTTGGGATTAAGATGAAACAAATGGTCCATATAGATAACTATAAAAAGTATCTCTTAACTTTAAATAGTTTGATTTTGATTGGAATGCTTTATAAGATGTTCATCAAGTAAACTTTAGAGTTTACCTGCATTGATTTCGGCAATCATTTTTGCTAACTCTTCATTACTTAGACACTCTCCATCTTCACAATCAATATGATGAGCTGAGGGAGATAGTTTTATATTTTCTTTTACAAGTGTTTCTTTGCAAATATTATGTTTTTCAATAAGTAAATTCATAACTCTTTCAATTTTTTGTCTATTTAAATCTTGATACTGCATATCATCAATGATTGAGAAGAGCAACTGTTTGATATTATTTGAAGTTTCACCGTTGTCTAGTAATGAGATGATATTATCAAGATTACTTATCACATTCGCAGAATGTTCCTCTGCACTCACTTTTGATGAATTTAATTCTTTTATAATTGTTAATTCAAAATTTGTCTCTAAATCTTTTTGAAGCATATCTCAACCTTAATGTAAATAAAATAGTCGTAAATAATATCTGA
>CAZHJR010000057.1:0-11671 GCA_964533335.1 uncultured Helicobacter sp.
ATACCACTATTAAATAGTTCTGTACAAACTGTACCAGCCGTTTCATCTATAGATAGACTAACACTATCATCATTAACAGTTATTTTAATGCACTCTTTATCACTTTCTTTAAATATTACTTCTTTATCAGCTATAATCCATACAGAAGGATTTAAAGTAACACTATCACTAATTTTATCTATCTTTTTGTGTACCATATGATAGCTTTGCACCGATGAGATAATTGTTGCAATATCTCCACTTACTGTTGATGTTTTTGCTTGACTATTTATCCCCATAAGTTTAGGAATTGCAACTGATGCAATAACAGCTATCACCACAATTGCAAAAATAAGTTCAATAAGAGAAAAACCTCTATAGTGTCGTTTATTATTCAAAATTTTATCATTATTCATAATCATTTCACCTAACCTCATTTAAATATTTTCTCTCAAATTCTCTCAAAGAAAGGATTAATATTAACTTAAATAATTTTTAAAAAAATGTAATAATTTTGTAACATAAAATTACTAGATTATTTTACTATGAATTTGTATTTTCCACACTTTCTTTAAATTTTATAACAAAACAAGCCCCTTTATAATTTTCACCTCCATATTGATACTCTTTATTATAAACAAAAAGATCTCCATAATGTCTTTCTTTTATAATTTTAGTAACCATAGAAAGACCTATTCCAGTACCAAGTGATTTATGTTTTGTTGTAAAATAAGGCTCAAAAACTCTATGTATTATCTCATCAGGAATACCGCCTCCATTATCATAAATTTCTAATTGTAAAGAGTTATCTTTCAGTTTTTTTGTTTCTACAAATAAAAACTTACTCTGATTTTCTAAATTTTTCATAGCATCTTTTGCATTATTAATAATATTTATTAAAGCTTGTGTCAGTTCATTTTTATTCCCATGAATCACCATATCATCATCTAGATTTTTCACTAAAGTGATATAGTTATTTCTTATTGTTGCATCAACGAGTCCTAGACTATTTTCGATCGTATCCTTTACACTTAAATGTTCATAGGAGCTATCATTTTTAATAAAATTCCTAAAATCATCAATTGTCTGAGATAAATATTCTGCTTGGGCTATGATATTATTTGAATAAGTTTTTATCTCCTCTTTTGTTAAACTATCAAAATCTGCCTTCATATCCATAGCACTTGCACTCACTGTAATCACACTTAAAGGTTGTCTCCATTGATGTGCAATATTTCCAATCATCTCTCCCATTGAAGCTAGCTTAGATTGTTGCTCTAGTAATTTAAGTGAGGTTACATCTTTTGCAACTAACAACAATCTTTGATTGTCAGGCAAGATTGAGATGGTCATATTTGTTGCTATTCGTTTTCCATCTTTTACTACACAAGTTTTTTCAAAGTTTTCCACATACCCTTTTTCTCTGATCTCTTCTATAATTGCTTCAGTTTTCTCTTTATCTTCAGGTGCTGAAAGTTCTAAACCAGATTTTGTTAAAAGTTCTTCCCTTGTAAATCCAGTCATAGTAAGGTATGCCTCATTAAAATCTAAAAATTTAGAGTTAAAATCTAGTATCGCAATCCCATCCTTACTGTTTCTAAAAATTGCTTCAAACTCCTCTTTTTGTTCTAATATAATCTTTTCGTCATTTTTTCTTTTTGTAATGTCTCTAACAGAAGCATATATTAAATCTTCATCATTAATAGCTATTTTAACAACTGTAATCTCAGCATCATAGATAGTTCCCTCTTTTCGTTTATGTTTTGATTCAAAAGTGAGAGGATTTGTTGGAGTATTTTTGACATGTAGAAGAGCTTCCTCTTTACCATGTGCAATATCCCAATCATAAACAGATAACTGTAGCATCTCTGCTTTTGAATATCCTAACATTTCACAAGCAACATCACTACATTCCACAAGCTCTCCATCAGTATTTATAATAAATATTCCATCGGATGCTAAACTCATGAGTTTTTGATATTTTGCTTTTTCTTTATTTATTTCATTGTTCATATCTATCAATCTATTTTTAGATTCCACAATAAGTGTATGTTCCTCTATCCTTTTTATAATCGTCTTATCTATGACAAACCATTCAGCTAAAACAAATACACCATGCAATAAAACAATATCCAAACCACATCCATAATTAAAAACAACAATTTTCATATCAAAAATTGAAACATTGAATTGTTGTAAATAATTAAAAAGTAAATGGTGAACAATGATAAATACACTAGCAACAGCAACAGGAACCCTATCTCTATAAATTGTTAGAAAAGCAAGAGCAACAAAAACATGAAAGTGAAATTCAATTCTTCCATACGACTGTTGAATAAAAAGTGCAGAAAATGATAAAAGTGAAAGAGCAACCACAATCCTAAAATATTGAGTTTTCGCATAATATTTATAAGCAAGGAAAGTTCCTAAGGTAATCAATCCACCTATAAAAAAACCTATAAAAAATGTATTAAATAAAAAGGATGTTATAAAAGTAGCTACAAACCAATGTGCGATAACCAATTTGAGCATAAATAAATCAGCTTTATTTAATTCTTTTACTTCAATCTTTTTTATTAATCTCTTTTGTCCCATGATTTACCTTTTTATGTAAAAAATCTATTGTATTATCGTTTAAAAATGGATACTGCATCACAGTAGCCACTAGCTTCACTTGGTCATCTTCTTTTTGAATAAGATACAGATATGAACTATGTTCAAATTCATTTGAATCATAAAGTGACTGACTATAATAAAATCCCAACTCCCTGAGCAACTGATTTTTCTTACTTTCATCCAAAGACAACACCTCAAAACTCCCTTCAAATGCCTTTAAAAAATCACAACTCACATCATCGCCAAGTTCCCGAAGATCCAAAAACATATAATTTATTTCATTTCCCCTATCATTTAGTACTCTTTGAATGGTTGAAAGCTCTTTCAGTCTTGGGGTGCAAATATTTACACAACCTGTATATCCAACATACAATAATGTGTACTCCCTTTTAAAATATTGATTATATATTTTTGATAATATTTTATCTTGCTCAATAAAAGTATGCTCTTTTGAATTTAGTAAAAGAATAACTACAGGTACAACAAGTATTATTGCTAGGATAACCAATTTAAAAAAGAAACTCTTACCTATCCTCACTAATAACCTACTTTTTCCTAATTGTACCAAATAATATTATAGATTGAAATAGAAGATTTGCTTATAGAACTAAAAACTAGATTAATTGCATAAAGTTAATTTTTTTTTAAATTTGAAGTTTGATTGATGTAACTTTCAAGAGTGGTGGGTCATCCAGGACTCGAACCTGGGACCACTCGGTTATGAGCCGAGTGCTCTAACCAACTGAGCTAATGACCCATAGAAGATGTCAATTGGTTTTGGAGTGGGATTATATTTTTTTATCTATTAATTTTACCTTAAATATTGAAAAGATTTGCTACAATGTCCCTTATGAAAGAGATATATTTTATTACAGCAACAAATACAAATGTAGGTAAAACAATGGCATGTGAAATCTTTTTAAAGAGATTTGCCAAAGAAAATAAAAAAGTTGGTTATTTTAAACCTATTGAGACTGGTGTTGAAGGTATCCCAAATGATGGTTCTAAATTACTCGCTATTGCACAAAAACTAAATCATGATTTTCAAGTTTCAATAGATGATGTTGTCCCTTTTCAATACAAACTTCCAGCAGCTCCATTTGTTGCAAGTGGTGGAGAAAATATTGATATATCCATTATCAAAGAAAAAATGGAATATCTTTTAAATTTTTGTGATTTACTTATTATTGAAGGCGCTGGCGGCTTGATGGTTCCTATCAATCAAAATTATTTTATGATAGATTTGATACAAGAATTAAATCCAACAAATACTTTCTTAATAACTCCAACTCATCTAGGAAGTATTAATGACACACTTTTATCAATTGAAGCCCTAAAACATCGAAATATCAACTATTCTTGGTACTTAAATTTATATCAAGAGAAAGATGACTTTTTCACAATAACCTTTCCATTTTATAAAGCATATTTCGATACACTACATTTTTTAAACGAAGGGTCAGAATGAAGATTATATATATATTATTGATATTTGTACTTAGTGCATTTTCAACGGATTTAAAAGAACAACCAGTGCAGATTAAAAATACAAATGAAAAAGAAGCAACTATTGGAATTGGAAATCTTCAAGTGGGTCAAAGTGGTATTATTCTCAATAATGATTCACAAGGTAAATCTGTTATTATTTGCTATGGAATCATTTTAGCTTCAGATGAAAATAAATCAGTTATTAGTTTCAAATTTGAAGATATTATAGTCCAAAATGCTATTCCCAAAACAAATCTAAAGCCGAAAGATGGTGATTTATTTATTTTAAATCATCTTTATAAAAATAGTATGATTTTGGCTCCAAATTTTGAGGCATTTTCAAATGCAAAAAAACTCTATCCGAATCTCAATTTGTTAGATAGTGATTTTTTTGCCGCATATTTAAAAATAAATAATAATCCAACTCCAAAAAAAGATGATATTATTGCATTTGCTCATCAAAATGATTTGGGAAGAGTATTCATTATCACAGATAAAAATCTTCATACGGTAGATGCACTCTCATTTACAATTGTTGATTCAAAACCATTAACTTTTGACAATACTGAAACTAATAGCCCATTTTATGCAAATATTGATGAGATTAAAACTTCAACTTTTGACTTTTTTGGAGAAGAAAATATTGGAGATTACAATAAATACTATAAAAAATTATTAGGGATAAAAGATGGACAATAAACATTTAGAAACATTAGAAACAATAGTTGGAAGCGAAAATATTAAAACTGATAAAGCTCATATGATAGCATATAGCTATGATGCAACCAGAACAAGATTTGAGCCAGATGCAGTAGTTTTTCCAAGAGATAAATTTGATATAAGTGCCATTTTAAAATATTGCAATGAGCATAAAATAATTGTTGTACCAAGAGGTGCTGGAAGTGGATTTACTGGCGGGGCATTGCCTGCAAGTGGTGGAATTGTCCTTTCACTTGAAAGACATATGAATAAACTTCTAGAGATTGATATGCAAAATATGGTAGCTGTTGTACAACCTGGTCTTGTTAACATGGATTTACAAAAAGCTGCTGAAGCTGTTGGACTTTTTTATCCGCCAGATCCAGCTAGTGAAGAGTACTCAACACTAGGTGGTAATGTCAGTGAAAATGCTGGAGGGATGAGAGCTGCAAAATATGGGATTACAAAAGATTATGTGATGGCATTGGAAGCTGTTTTACCAAATGGCGAGATTATTAGAGCTGGGAAAAAAACAATCAAAGATGTAGCTGGATACAATATTGCTGGAATTTTGATAGCGAGTGAAGGGACTTTAGCGGTTATCACAGAGATCACTTTAAAACTTATCCCAAAACCGAGATACAAAAAAACTTATATGGGGATTTTCCCAGATGTTACAAGTGCAATGAATGCTGTCTTTAAATCTTTAGCAAATGGTGCAAGTCCTGTAGCTATGGAGTTTTTAGATGCTTTAGTTATAAAAGCTTTGAAAGATAAACTCAATGTTGATCTTCCTGAGTTTGCAGGTGGTGTATTAGTTGGAGATGTTGATGGCAATCTTCCTGATGAAATAACTTATCAACTTGATGTTTTAGAAAAATCATTTAAGGAAAATGGGGCGACTGACTTTATCATTGCATCAACTGAAGAGGAAGCTAAAAAGCTTTGGTTTGCAAGACGAAATGCCTCTCCAGCAGTTACAATTTATGGTAGTAAAAAGCTAAATGAAGATATCTCAGTTCCTAGAAGTATGCTACCAATCGCATTAGAAAAAATATATGCTATTGGAGATAAATATGGTTTCAAAGTACCATGTTTTGGACATGCTGGAGATGGAAATATCCATGTCAATGTGATGGTGAAAGATAAAAACAATGAAAAAGAGATGGAGGATGGTCATAAAGCTATCGAAGAGATTTTCCAGCTTGTAGTTGATATGGGTGGAACTTTAAGTGGAGAACATGGAATTGGAACTTCAAAAGCTCCTTTTATGCATATTGCATTTAATGAGGCAGAAATGGAACTTTTTAGAAGCATCAAAAAAGCTTTTGATCCAAATAATATTTTAAATCCTTTTAAAATGGCACTGTAATTTAGTGGATAAAAATACTTTTATGACCAATATGACGAAACAAAAATTAATTATAATAATTAAAAAAATATATGATTTTTTTGATGATGATACTTTCTATTTTGCTGCAAGTTTGAGTTTTTTTACTATTTTTTCAATGCTTCCAATATTAGCACTCATCATTGCAATAATGTCATCGTATGATATTTTTGCTTCTCAAATACAAATGCTTTTATTTTATGTGCTTGATTTTGTAAATCCTACCCGTTCTGAACAAGTAGTGGCATCAATTGAGAATTTTTTAAGTAATATTGATAAGCTTGGAACATTAGGGTTATTTTACCTTCTTTTTGTTTTTACAATGTTTTTTAAAGATTATGAAAATATTGTAAGTAAAATACATGAAACCGAAAATAGATCATTTATATCTATGGCTATGTTGTATATTAGTTTTCTTCTTCTTATCCCGTTGGCACTTATAGCATTTACATTTACAGCTACTTTTTTTGATAGTATTTATACACAAACCGTACTTGATTTCATTTTTGGTATGATTTTTATGACATCATTATTCAAAATCTCTGTTAATAAACCTATTTCATTTAAAGCAGCTATTATTTCGGCTTTTTTAACATTAATGACTCTTAAAATCACTCAAACATTGTTTCTGTACTATATTATTTATTCTACAACCTATAGTACTATTTATGGTACATTAAGTGCGATGGTTTTTATGTTTTTGTGGATTTACATCTCCTGGACAATCTATCTATATGGAATTAAGATTTGCCATAAATTAAATATCAGGTATTCAAAATGAAAATATTTTTAATTCTCACAACATTCATCATATCTCTTTTTGGTGCAGATGGTGCACCACTTATCAATCTGAGCGTTGCTCAAGTAGAGCAACCAGAACAATTTGTAAAAACAATAAATATAGCAATCATCCTTGCACTTTTTGTTCTTGCTCCGTCACTTTTATTGATGGCTACAAGTTTCACAAGACTTATCATAGTTTTTGGACTTTTACGACAAGCACTTGGATTGCAACAATCTCCTCCAAATCAGGTAATTATCTCACTTGCACTCATTATGACTTTTTTTATTATGCAACCTTATGGAAAAAATGCTTGGGATAATGGTATTAAGCCTTATATGGAAAAAACTATTCCTTATGAAGTGGCTTTGGAAAAGAGTGTAAAACCGTTTAAAGAATTCATGCTAAAAAATACAAGAGAAAGTGATTTGGCACTTTTTTATCGTATTAAAAAAGAACCAAATCCTAAAACAATAGATGATGTTTCAATTATTACTCTTATGCCTGCATTTATGATAAGTGAGTTAAGAACCGCTTTTGAAATAGGCTTTCTTATCTTTTTACCATTTTTAGTTATTGATATTATTGTATCCTCTATCTTGATGAGTTTAGGTATGATGATGTTGCCACCTGTTATGATAAGTTTGCCTATAAAACTTGTCTTTTTTATTATCATTGATGGTTGGTTTGTAATAATAGGAAATCTCGCCCAATCGTTTAAGTAGCTTTCTATACTATTACTCCACCACCAAAACTTAGTTTATTTTATTGCTGGAGTAATATTAATAGAGTAGCTTTTGATATTATGTGTCCTACTCTTTATAATATTCTTCCCTTAAACGATATTCTGTAGGCGAATTATAGTAATCTTTCACATCTTCTTGTTCTAAATCTCCAATACCAACTTCTTTATCATCTAGCTCTTTACTAATAGAGAGTACCATTCCAAGAGCAACCCCTAGTGCCAAAACAGAACTACCACCATAACTCAAAAAAGGAACAGCAATCCCTTTAATAGGGATAATCCCTGATATTCCATAAGCATTAATTAAAAAAGAAACACTTATCATCAATGCAATTCCAAGTGTAAAAAGATGATATACTTGATCATCAACTCTTCTACTAATTCTAAAAATTCTAAAAATAACGAAAAATAATAATGTTAGAATAAATAAAAAACCAAAAAAACCAATCTCTTCAGTAATCCCTGCAAGAACAAAGTCAGTATGAACTTCTCCTAAAAATCCAAGTTTCAATCCACCTTCAGCAAGTCCCTCACCAAACCATCCACCATTATAAATAGCATTCAAAGAATTTGAAACCTGATAAGGTTCCGCATATTCTGTTATTTTAAACATATCTTGAATCCATGTAGGAAAAGGACTAAGAGCTGTATCTTGTACACTACTCCACCAACTTCTAATTCTTCCAACCCTATGTGGTGCAAACATAATAAGCGATACAACACCTGCAATAGCGAGAGTGATAAGTAAGAAAAATACCTTAAAACTTCTATCCGCAAATACAAGCATTGCAAGTAAAATTGTTGCAAGTAAGACAACATTTCCTAAATCTTTTTGTAAAACTGCAATAAAAAATACAAAAAAAGAAAAAACAACTGCATATGGAACCAACATTTTGAGCTCTTCTACAAATGTAATTTTTTGTATATTTGTGAATTTTTTATGGAAAGACTGACTTAGAAAAAAAATAAATCCAACCTTGAAGAATTCTACAGGAGAGAGTGAAAATCCAGGCAATCGTATCCATCTGTTTGCACCACCTGAAGCTGTTACAAGTGATGCCGGTAAAAAATTCATCACAATGAGTAATACCGAGAAAACACCAAACAACCACCATCCAATTTTCCACTCTGAAAAAATCACCTCTGGTCGAATATGAGCAAATCCCCACATTAGAAATATTCCAATAATAACAACTATCCCTTGTCTTAAAAAAAAGTGAAATTGTGAATAATCATAGTAATCAACAGCAAAGATAGAAAGTGAGTAAGAAAATATCATACCAATTATCATCAAAAACGATGAAGCCACTAATAATAGGTAATCTGGTCGTCTATTATCGACATAAGGTTTAAACTTGTTTTGGATAAAATTCATTCCGTATTTTAACGAAAAAAAGATTTAAACTAGGACTTTCATGGAGCTTGATGAGCAAAATTTAAAAAGAATAAAAAAGAGCATCATTACACTTTTTTTTATTTTTATTGCATTTACGGTACTCATATATTTTATCTCTACAACTATTGAAGAATACAGAAAAATTCCATCGTTAACAACTTCTAAATTAGATTTAGCAGTAAGAGGTGATATCTTAAGTAGTGATAACTTTAAAATTGCTACTTCTAGAAAAATCTATACAGCAAGTATTGATACAAGAGCACTTGATTTAGAAAAAAAAGAACTTTTCATAAAATTATTCTCAATCTATAGCGATATAGATGAGCAAAGTATAAGAGATAAAATAAACCACTCTTTAAAAAATCCAGGGCATCTAATAATTAGTCGTGATATTACCTCAAGAGCTGCGAAAAATCTTCAACTTTTAGGTAAAAAACTTATTAAACTCAAAGTTTTTCATGCAATCAAAATCAATAATGCACATCTTGTATATGGACTTAATATTTTTGAAACAGGGGAAACAAGAGATTACCCATATATTGATACATTAACACCTGTAATTGGCTATGTAAAAAAGGCAAATGATGTAAAAGGGAAACTTCGAATAAGTGGCATTAAAGGGCTTGAAAGAAGTTACAACACACAATTAAACAATATAAAAAATGGTATATTAAAAGGGGAAAGAGATATCTCATCTAATATTATTTTCAATAGAGATTCAAAAATTATTACTAGAAAAGAGGGTGACACTTTATTACTCAACATACCATTAAGATTACAAAAAAATATTGAATTAATGCTTGATATCTATAAAGCAAAACTTGGTGCAGATGAAATTATCATTTCTGTTATAGAAACGAAAACAGGAAATGTACTTTCTTTAGCGACATCAAATAGATTTAATCCTGTAAGTATTAAACAAGATGAGATAAAACACCTCAATGTCAATGCTATTGAATATCAATATGAACCTGGTTCTGTTATGAAACCTATTTCGATTGCATTAGTGTTGGAAAAAAATCGAGCAACTATGACTGAACTTTTTCCAGCATATAATGTTGGTGCGAGAAATAGTAATGGAGAATTTCCAAAAGGAAAAATCCACATTGATAGATGGGGAATTTCTGATGATCACCAATTTAAATCAAATTATTTAACAATTGAAGATATTGTTATCAATTCAAGTAATATTGGTACTTTATTACTTGCAAATAGATTAACAGGAAAAGAGCTTTTAGAAGGGTATAATCTCTTTGGCATTAACAAAAAAACAGAAATTGATTTACCTTATGAAAAAATTGGATACCTTCCAACTTTGGGACAAGTATCTGCAGGTGAACAGCTGGGTAAATTAAATATTTTTAAATCAACAATTTCCTACGGTCAAGGGATGACAACAACCTTTATGCAACTACTTAAAGCATACAATGTATTTAATAATGATGGAAATATAGTTACACCATCTATAGTTAAAAAAAGTATTCAAAATCCTTCATATAAAATACTTTCTGATAAAACTACAAATATTATGAAAAGCCTCCTTATTAAAACTGTTCTTGAGGGTACTGGTAAAAATACAATATATGAAGGATTAGAAATTGGTGGAAAAACAGGAACAGCTAATATTGCTGAAAGGGGTACCTATCAACAAAAATATATGAGTAGTTTTTTTGGATTTGTCAATGACAAAGATAACAAATATACTGTTGGCGTTATGGTAAATAATCCAATTTCAACAGGTGAACATTGGTATTATTATTATGCATCAAATTCAGCAGTACCTGTATTTAGAAATATAATTGATATTATGGTTAAGCTCAATTATTTAAAACCACAAGCAGTACCAAAACCTATAGAAGAGGTACCACAAACATTAACTCAACAATAATCTATTTTTGATATAATAATTCCAAATTAAAAAAAGGAATGTCATGTTTAGACGAGGAAATATAAAAGAGTACAATCTTTCACAAGAGGAATTAAGTAAATTAGCTTATGCAAAAATTACAACTTCAAAAGGTGTAATAATGATAAAATTAACCCCAGAATTTACACCAACAGCTGTTTCTAATTTTGCAGCATTAGCACAAGATGGATTTTATAATGGATTAAATTTTCATAGAGTAATTCAAGGATTTATGGCTCAAGGTGGATGTCCACTTGGAACAGGTACTGGTGGTCCAGATTGGACGATTAAATGTGAAACAAAAGCACAAGGGCAAAAACATAGAAAAGGATCATTATCAATGGCTCATGCTGGTCAAAATACAGGTGGTAGTCAATTCTTTATCTGTTTTGTGCCATGTCCACACCTTGATGGTGGACATACTGTATTTGGGAATATAGAACTTCAAGACAAAGAGAGTTTTACTGTTTTAGACACTATAAAACAAGGTGATATAATAGAAAAAATAGAGATTTTGGAATCTAAATAACAATATTATAAGTTACCCTTGTAAATTTTACTTGGGTAATTTATCTCTTCCATCTTACAAGTAAAACTAAAACTACTAAATCATAGAAAAGTTAAATTAAATAGATTGATTACACTATTGGTATAGACTACAATAAATAGTA
>CAZHJR010000058.1:0-1374 GCA_964533335.1 uncultured Helicobacter sp.
ACTCCTCTTGCAAACATCCCATAAGTTCTAAGATAATATCTTCTTTTTTTGTGAAGTATTCGTATATCGTCCCTTTACCAATACCAGCTGTTTTGGCAATAGTTTCGACCGAAATATTTGTAAATCCATCTTGTGCAAAAAGTTCACAACATGATTTTGCAATAGTTTTTCTTTTTAACTCTTTCTTATCCATATATACTCTATTTGTAAAATTTGACCATTGGTCGGAAATGAAACTATAGATAACTTTTCCTTAATTTTGAATCAAATAAAAAACTAATACCTAAAAAAAAGAAATAAAAAAAGGTGGCATCTTTGCCACCTTTTTGAAATCTTGTAAAGAAAAGATTTTTAGAATCTATAACTCACAGATGCTCTAAAGTCTGTTGCTTCTTTAACAGGATCAGCCGTCATACCCATACCTGTATAGGCTGCAATAGTTGACCAATCCATAGGTTCACCCTCAGGTCCAAAGAAACCATTGCTTCCTGTATAGTCATAGTCTATTTTTGTATATCTAAGGTCAAAAGAAAGTGCTTTATTGATTGGTTTTGTATAGTACACTTCAACTGCTGTTCCTCTAGCTGCTATTTTACTTCCAACCATTGTGTCTTCTCCATAAGTTACACTTCTCCAGTATTTACTACCTTTATTGTACTCTACACCAATTCTTCCATCTTCTGTGAAAAGACAAGGCATATTTGCCCCTAACCAAATAGAGCTACCTGTTTCACTATTTGGTGAACCTAACATTCGTCCCATAGTAGCATTTGGTGTTGTTTTAGATTGTGCCCATGAAGCGAAAAACTTAGTGTTATCTAAAAATTCATTAATTTCATTTCCTACACCTTCCGCTTTAAACATAGCTGTTGCAAGCTCTAAATCTCCAAAGTCTTTGAAAATATATTCACCTTTAGCTGCATCAAAAAAGCTACCCATTGAACCTGGAGTTCCATTGTAACCTGTCATATCAAAACCAATCATATGTTCAGCCTTAGCCCAATTTGTCCAAACTGAATATTGCCCATCGTCATAAGGAACAAAAATAAATCCATACATATTATTATCATGTGGTTTTGAATTATCTGCTGCATATGCAGGACCTGACATATCAAATCTAGGTATAGCATTCGTTACACCTCGACCAGTACAAAGTTTCCACCACATTCCTTTTACACCAGTAACTTTATCAAGGTCAAATTTTGCACTTAATCCATCAAACTCAACATTTACTGTATGAGAAAGTGGAGAATTTTCTTTTTGTGCTTCTCTCATATTAATTCCAAGTCCATCAGTTGATGGTCTTCGCCCAATTGAGATAGTCCAAGGTACTTGAGTATCCATAAAAGTATCATTCATATAGAGCCAGTAAGC
>CAZHJR010000058.1:1474-2976 GCA_964533335.1 uncultured Helicobacter sp.
TAAAGATGAAGTTGTAAGTGCTGCAATAGCTGAAAGAGTTATGAGTTTTTTCATTGTTTTTCCTTTTTTTTTCTATCCAATAAATTGAATTTTTGTGAAATAATTGTATGCCTTTTAAACTTTAATATTTCTGAATATTGTATTATTTTTAATTATAACAAAAATAAAAAAAGGGTCGAGTAAAAACCCGACCCTTTCGTATCTCTAACTAAGAATTAACAAGATGGAACATTTCCTGAATCACTTGCGAATTTGTAGAAAAATTCATAATAATGCTCTAAGAATTTATCATCAACATCTCCAACTTTTGGACAAAGTTTTTTGATTTCTGCTTCTAAAGCAGCACCATTTCCAATTTTCTCCCATTGAGCTTGTGTATGTTTAGCTGCCATTTTAGCACCAGTCATTCCACACTCATCTTTTAATTTTTTAGCATATAATTTTTGACCTTTGTCAGCATTTCCAGCCGCTAAAGCACCAGTTGTAGTTAACCCAAGAGCTAAAGCTCCAGCGAATGCAAGTTTTAATAATTTCATCGTTTCTCCTTAATTTTTTTTAGAAAATGATTGTATCAAAAAAAGATTAAAATACAAAATCTTTTTACTTATTTTTTTCTTACAATTAATCGTTGAATGGCACGAAATGAAACAAACACAAGATAACCTACAATAGTAAAAATTAGTGGATGGATAGCACCTAGTCCATAAGCTCCTGCACTTGGAAGTGCAAGTAAATGCTCAATTGGATGACTTGTCCACTCTTTAAAATGCATTCCAATAGCTAAAAATAGAAATATCCCAACAAAAATCATCAATTCTTTTTTCATAGTTTTCCCTTAATATAGTGATTTTGGATACTTTTTTATAAAAAAAAAGCCCCAAACCGAAGTTTGAGGCAAAATAATAGCAAGAGTTTCTTAAGCTATATCTGTAGATTTTTGATTAAGCTCTACCTGAAAGCATTCCATATACAGTCATTGGTTTTAATAAATAGTATTTTAATAGCCAATAAATCCATCTTTCTTGAGTTGGGTCAAGTGGGAATGAAGGAGCAGCAACAGCACCAGATGCAGCAGCTACATCTTTCCATTTGAACTCAGCTAACATTACAGTTCCAATATTTGTAATAAGTGGACAAACTGTATATCCCTCATATTTAGCAGTCATCTCTTTCCCTTCCATTAAAGAGATTAAGTTTTGACAAACTACATTATATTGTTTTCTTGCACTTCCTCCAGTTTTTCCAAGTGGAACAGCAGCAATATCACCTAATGCAAATACATTTGGATATACAACATGTTGTAATGTATCATTTTTTACAGGAACCCATCCTTTTTCACTTCCAAGTGGAGATTTAGCGATTTCAGTTGGAGCTTTTTGTGGAGGGATAACATGACAGAAATCATATTTCACATCTAGAGGCTCAGTTTTTGTTACCATTTCAAACTCTTGAAGATCTTCATCCCAAGCACCTTTTTCTTCCCAATGTTTTTCAAATTTAGC
>CAZHJR010000058.1:3076-11653 GCA_964533335.1 uncultured Helicobacter sp.
GTTACTTTTTTACCAGCTTTTGCATCTGCTACAAATTTTTGCATTTGAGTCCAAGTATCAACTGCACCTTCACTGAAATAGATTGAACAAACACCATTTTGTCCTATAATTTTTTTAGCTTTTGCGGCATCATTTTTATCTAAAGTATAAACTTCTCCAACTTCTTCAAGACCTTTAATCATTCCAAAATCATTTACAAGACCAGCAGCGATAACTAGGTAATCATATTTAATAGTTTCTCCACCAGCAGTTTTTAATTCATTTGCTGTTGGATTGAATTCTACAGCTTTGTCTTTAATCCATTTAACACCATTTGGCATAAAATCTTGTGTTTCATATGTAATATTATCTAAAGTCCAAAGACCAGCACCAATAAGTGTATTTCCTGGTTGGTATGAAACAGAATTTGGATTTGGTTCAATAACAGTAATATCAGGATTTGATAATGAGTTACTTAATTTTGCAGCAGTTGCAACACCCGCAAGACCACCACCAACTATTACAATTTTACCTTTAGCATCGCTTGCTTTTAGTGTAGTTGCAGCATTTGCTTCAGTTGCTCCACCTACCATTAGTCCAGCTCCACCAAGTCCCATCATCTTAAGAGCATCTCTTCTTGAGATACCACTTTCTTTCAATATAGAATCGATTTGCTCTAAATCTCGTTTTATGTTTCTGTTATTTAACATGTGCCTTTTCCTTTATTTATTAGATTTCGAAAAATTCTAACAAATAGTTTATTAGCTACAACTTAATCTAATATAGGATTTTTTATCATAAATCATAAGTTTAAATTATGTTACAAAAAGTAATCTTTTCAATTTGATAAAACAATTTCTTATAATTTATGGATGTTTTTTGCAACATATATATAATGTATATAAATAATAAAAATATTTCTAGTACACATAAAATTCTAACCTTAAATTAAGTTTGTTTTGAGTAAAATCCCGTCCTGTTTCTATAGCCAAAGAGAAGTTTTTGTAAAATTTATATTAGATTTTATAAAGAGTTGGTGTAAATCCTTACGGTTTAAACTCACCAAAAAGCTTTGCTAGATTGGGAGTTTTAAGCACCTGTAGATTCAGAAAATTATTCAAGGAAGGTTACTATGAAAGTAAGAGCTTCGGTAAAGAAGATGTGTGACAAATGTAAAATTGTCAAGAGAAGAGGAATCGTTAGAGTAATCTGCGAAACAAAAAAACATAAACAAAGACAAGGATAAGCGATGGCAAGGATTGCTGGTACGGACTTACCAAACAAAAAAAGAATGGAGTATGCCTTAACTTATGTGTTTGGTATAGGATTGCATACATCAAGATTGATATTAACTGCAACAGGGATTGATTTTAATAAAAGAGCAGCTGAACTTACAGAAGACGAAGCAGCAGCAATTAGAAATGAAATCCAAGCAAATTATGTTGTAGAGGGTGATTTAAGAAAAAAAGTAGCTATGGACATTAAAGCTTTAATGGACTTAGGAAGCTATAGAGGTTTAAGACATAGAAAAGGGTTACCTTGTAGAGGGCAAAAGACTAAAACTAATGCTAGAACAAGAAAAGGTAAGAAAAAAACTATCGGCGCAGCACCTAAGAAATAGAGGATAAAAATATGGCAAAAAGAAAAGTAACTAGAAAAAAAATAGTAAGAAAAAATATTGCTGATGGTATAGTACATATTGCTGCGACATTTAATAATACAATGGTTACAGTAACTGACAATGCAGGAAATGCAATTTCTTGGGCAAGTGCTGGAAATCTTGGTTTTAAAGGTAGTAAAAAATCTACACCGTTTGCAGCTCAAGCAGCAGCGGAAAGTGCTATAGCAAAAGCTATCGAGCATGGGATTAAAAATGTAGGTATCAAAGTACAAGGACCTGGTTCTGGACGAGATACAGCTGTTAAAGCAATTGGTTCTACAGAAGGTATTACAGTTAAATGGTTTAAAGATGTTACTCCTTTACCACATAACGGTTGTAGACCTCCTAAAAGAAGAAGAGTGTAAGGAGTAAAGCATGGCAAGATATAGAGGACCTGTAGAAAAATTAGAAAGAAGACTTAATGCTGACCTTGGATTAAAAGGTGAGAGAAGACTTAATGGTAAAAGTGCTTTAGAAAAAAGACCATTTGCTCCTGGGCAACATGGACAAAGAAGAACAAAATTATCAGAATATGGTCAACAATTACAAGAAAAACAAAAAGCAAAAATTCTTTATGGTATACCTGAAAAACAATTTAGAAAATACTTTAAAGAAGCTGCAAGAAGAGAAGGAAATACTGGATCTAACTTAATCTCTTTAATTGAAACAAGACTTGACAATGTTGTTTTTAGAATGGGATTTGCTACAACTAGAGCAAATGCTAGACAATTTGTAACTCATGGTCATGTATTAGTTGATGGCAAAAAAGTAGATATCCCTTCTTATGCAGTAAGAGCTGGACAAAAAATTGAGATTAGAGAAAAATCTAAATCAAATCCACAAATCGTAAGATCATTAGAGCTTACAAATCAAACAGGAATGGTTGATTGGGTTAGTGTAGATAAAGAGAAAGTTTTCGGTATATTTACAAGAATTCCAACTAGAGAAGAAGTTGTTATTCCAGTACAAGAAAGATTAATAGTTGAGTTATATTCAAAATAGTAAATAAAAAGGATAAAGAATGAAAAAATTTGTAACAGCTCCATTTTTACCTACAGAAGTGGCAATTGAGAAGATTTCACAAAATGTAGCAAAAATAAGTGCTTATCCTTTTGAAAGCGGATATGGTATCACTTTAGCACATCCAATTAGAAGACTTTTAATGAGTAGTTCTGTTGGATATTCTGTTATAGCAGTTCATATTGAGGGTGCAACACACGAATTTGACACTGTAAGGGGAATGCTTGAGGATATTTCTATTTTTATAATAAATCTTAAAAATATGAGATTTAAAATAAACAATGGAGAAGATAGAGTTGAAGTAAAATATACATTCAATTCAAAACAAACTATAACTGGAGCTGAATTATCAAATGACGATTTAACGGTTATAAATGGCGATGCTTATTTAGCAACAATAAATGATGATTTTAGTTTAACATTCTCGATTATTGTACAAAAAGGTATCGGATATGTTTCTAGTGAGGAGATTAGAGGAATGGTATCAAAAGAGTATATTCCTATAGATGCTTTCTTCTCTCCAGTTAGAAAAGTAACATATGAAATAGAAAAAATGCTTGTTGAAGACAATCCAAACTTTGAAAAAGTAGTGTTTGTTGTAGAAACAAATGGTCAAATAGCTCCAATTGATGCTTTTAAAGAATCTGTTGCGATTATGTATGATCAAATGTCTGTATTTAATAAAGTATTTAACCTTTCAGATGTACAAATTGTTGAAAATTCATTTGAAGAGAGCAATATAGATCTTAAAGATTTGATTGTTAAAATTGAAGATTTAGATTTAAGTGCTAGAAGTTTTAACTCTTTAGATAGAGCTAAAATTAAATATGTTGGTGATTTAGCATTGATGAGTGAAGTTGAAGTTAGAAACATTAAAAATTTAGGTAAAAAATCTCTTGATGAGATCGCTGAGAAATTTGCGTCTATTGGTTTTCCAATAGAAGGTAGTTTACCTGAAGATGTAGCTTCAGCTTTAAGAAAAAAACTTGAGCAACTTAAAGCTTAAGAATATAAAGAAGGATAAGTATGAGACATAAGCATGGATATAGAAAGCTTAGTAGAACTTCATCTCACAGAAAAGCATTACTTAAAAACTTAAGTATTGCAATTATCGAAAGAGATAAAATTGAAACTACTTTGCCAAAAGCAAAAGAATTAAAAAGATTTGTTGAGAAGTTAGTTACTCAAGCTAGAGTAAATGATTTAAATGCTCACAGAATAGTATTTGCTGCTCTTCAAGATAAAGAAGCAACAAAAAAATTAATGAATGAAATTGCTCCAAAATATCTTGAAAGAAATGGTGGATATACATCTATCGTTAAAACAAGAATCAGAAAAGGTGATGCTACACAAATGGCATACATCTCTTTTGTATAAAAAAAAGTGATTTTATTAAGGGCTAGTAGAGTTTCTACTAGCCCTTTTTTATCGACTATTTAGAGCAAATTAGGTAAAATGGAACTTCATAAATTTTAGAAAAAAGTATAATAATGTCATTAAAACAAACTCCACAATTTGCCCATCTCCATCTTCACACTGAATTTTCAATGCTTGATGGTGCAAATAAAATCCCCGTACTTGCTAAAAAAATAAAAGAACTTGGTATGAATAGTGTTGCTATGACTGATCATGGCAATATGTTTGGTACCATCACATTTTATAATACGATGAAAAAAGAGGGGATTAAACCAATTATTGGGATGGAAGCCTATCTTCATAATGAAGAAGATTTAGGTGATAAAACTACAAAAAGAAGATTTCATCTTTGTTTATATGCTAAAAATAATGTAGGATATAAAAATCTTATGTATCTAAGCTCAATGGCATATATGGAGGGATTTTATTATTATCCTAGAATTAACAAAAAACTTTTAAAAGAGAATTCTGAGGGGCTTGTTTGTACAGCTGCTTGTTTACAAGGGGAGATTAATTGGCATCTCAACACTAACAGTGAACGAAATGTAAAAAATGGTGCTAAAGGGTATGAGGAAGCAAAAAAGATAGCATTAGAGTATAAAGAGATATTTGGAGAAGATTTTTATCTTGAAATCATGCGACATGGGATTGATGATCAACTTTTTATCGACAGTCAAATCATCAAACTTTCCCTTGAAACTGGGATAAAAATAGTTGCAACAAATGATACTCACTACACAGAGCAAAAAGATGCAGAGGCTCATGAAGCTTTTATGTGTATTGCGATGAATAAATTGTATGATGACCCAAATCGTATGCGACATAGTGTCCATGAGTTTTATGTCAAATCGCCTGAACAAATGGCAAAACTCTATGCGGATATCCCTGAAGCACTCACAAACACTATGGAAATAGTAGAAAAATGTAATCTTGAAATTAAACTTGGAAATCCAACACCACCAAATTTTAAATTTACAAGGGAAAAAGCAGGAGTTCAAAATATCACTTTGCCTGAGCCAAGTGTTGAATATTCACTTGAAAATGACAAAATACTTTTTGAATTTGAGTGTTTAAAAGGGTTAGAAAAACGACTTGAAATTGTACCTCCTCATAAACATCAAGAGTATAGAGATAGGCTAAGAGTTGAAATTGATATTATCAATAATATGAAGTTCCCTGGATATATGCTTATCGTTTGGGATTTTGTTGCTTATGCAAAAAGAAACGATATCCCAGTTGGTCCTGGACGTGGGTCAGCTGCTGGAAGTTTAGTTGCTTTTTGCCTTTTTATTACAGATATTGATCCTATGCCTTATGGACTTCTTTTTGAGAGATTTCTCAATCCTGAGAGGGTATCGATGCCAGATATCGATATGGATTTTTGTCAAGCAAGACGACAAGAGGTTATTGACTATGTTGTTGAAAAGTATGGAAGGGTGAATGTTGCTCAGATTATAACATTTGGAAAACTTCTAGCTAAAGGGGTGATAAGAGATGTTGCAAGGGTTCTAGATATGCCCTATAAAGATGCAGATGCGATGGCAAAACTTATCCCAGATGAACTTGGGATTAACCTTAAAGATAGTTGGGAAAAAGAGCCAAAAATCAAAGAACTATGTGAAAGAGATCCAAAAGCAGCAAGAGTGTGGGAGTATGCACTTGCACTTGAAGGACTCAATAGAAATGCAGGAACACATGCAGCAGGTGTTGTTATCTCAAATGAACCACTTTATCTCAAAACTCCACTTTTTAAACCAAGTGGGCTTGATACGATAGCAACACAATACAATGGAAAATATGTTGAAGATGTTGATTTAATTAAATTCGACTTTTTGGGACTTAAAACTCTTACAGTTATTGAGGGAGCATTGCAGTTAGTTGAAAAAAGACATGGGAAGCGAATCAACTTTATAGAGCAAGATGTAAATGACAAAGGGGTGTATGATTTAATCCAAACAGGGCATACAATTGGATTATTTCAGATAGAGTCTTCAGGGATGCAAGACCTTAATAAACGGCTAAAACCATCAAATTTTGAAGATATTATTGCCGTCCTTGCACTCTATCGACCAGGACCTATGGAATCAGGGATGCTTGATGATTTTATTGATAGAAAACATGGAAGAGCAAAAATAGACTACTTTTATGATGAGTTTGAAGCACCACTCAAACCAATCCTTGAGCCAACTTATGGAGTTATTGTTTACCAAGAGCAAGTTATGCAAATTGTGCAGGTTATTGGTGGATTTAGCCTTGGTGGAGCTGATTTAGTCCGTCGAGCTATGGGGAAAAAAATCAAAGAGGAGATGGACAAACTCAAAGGTGAATTTGCTGATGGTGGTGTCAAAAAGGGGTATCAAAGAGAGCATTGTGAGGAACTTTTTGATTTGATTGTAAAATTTGCTGGGTATGGATTTAATAAATCACACTCTGCTGCTTATGCGATGGTGACTTTTTATACTTCATACCTTAAAGCTTATTATACGACAGAGTTTATGGCAGCACTTCTCACAAGTGAAAAAGATAACACCGATAAGGTTGTCAAATATGTTGATGAAGTAAAACGACTAGGATACGATTTAGTTCCGCCTCATATCAATAAATCAGGGCTTGTTTTTAGTGCTGAAACAATTGATGACAAAGAGGTTGTTATGTTTGGGATGGGGGCTTTGAAAGGGGCCGGAGATGTGGCTATCAACTCTATTTTAAAAGCAAGATCTGATGGTGAATTTAAAGATTTAAGTGATTTTGTAAGTAGAATCGATGGAAGTAAGGTTAATAAAAGAGTAATTGAAACCTTAGCAAAATCTGGAGCATTAGACTCATTTGGATACACAAGAAGGGCAATTTTAGAGCAAATTGAAGAGATAGTTGAAGCTGTTGGAAAGGCATCACAAGCAAAAAAACAAGCTATTGGAAGTTTATTTGGTGATGATGAGGAGATGACTGCGATTGAGATATCTATCAAAGATATGCCAGAGTTTGATGCTAAAGAGATACTTGAGATGGAGAAAGAATCGCTTGGATTTTATGTTTCAGGTCATCCACTTGATAGTTATAGGGAACAATTTGATGAGATAAACTATACACTTAGCTCACAAATAGATGAACTTACCGATGGAAGCGAAACTTTACTTGTAGGTAAAATTGAAAATATTGCCAAAAAAATCTCAAAAAAAGGGCAACCTCTAGGGATAGTAACAGTTATAGATTTGCATGGAAGTTTTGATTTGATGCTTTTTGATACGATGCTCAAAGAACTTGAAGATGATTTTGATATCACAAAACCACTTGCTTTTAAAGTAAATGTAACTGTAAATGATTTTGGTGTACGATTTAATGTACGAAAACTTGAATCACTCAAAGATGCAAAAAATGAAAAAATAAAAATTAAAAAAGTAGCGGAAGTTTTACCACCACTTGTCGTAAATATCCCATTTAGCAATGATGATGCGATTTTATATAAGCTTTTTGAGGTAATGTCACAAAATCAAGGTAAAAGAGATGTTGTTCTAACCATTACTTCAAAACTTGGGAATATTGAAATCGATAGTGGATACAAAATCAGTAAAGATTGTGAAAGATTATTAAAAGAATTAGAGGGAGTTTATATTGAATAAAAAAAATATACTTATAACAAATGATGATGGATTTGATGCAGCTGGACTGAGACATTTAATTGAAGCTCTTGAATCAATAGCAAATGTAACTGTTGTAGCACCTGCAATGAATAAATCAGCTTGTGCTCATAGTATGACACTTACCCATCCACTTAGATTTAAAAGCTTTGGAGATGATAGATATATGCTAGAAGATGGGACACCAACAGATTGCATATTTTTGGGACTGCACACACTTTTTGGAGATGGAAAGTTACCAGATTTAGTGATAAGTGGAATAAATGTTGGCTCAAATATGGGGGAAGATATCACTTATAGTGGAACAGTCGCAGGTGCTATGGAAGCCGTTTTGCAAGGAGTGCCAGCTATTTCTATCTCTCAAGTGCTTGACAATAAAATTAAAGAGATTGTTGACATTTGGGATTATTCATTGGCTAAAAAGTCTATTTTAGATATAGTTCAAAAAATTTTTGAGGGTGAGTTTCCCCTTGGAAAACGAAAACTTTTAAATATCAATATCCCACCATGTAGCATTGATGAGTGCAATGGTATGAGGATAACAAAAGCTGGGTATAGAAACTATGGGAATGATTATCGAACTTATCATGACCCAAAAGGAAACGAGTTTCATTGGATAGGATTACATCCACTTATTTGGGAAAGTGATGATGGACTATGTGATTTTGAAGCTGTAAATGAAAATTTTGTTTCAATCACCCCAATAAAGCTTGATTTGACAAGTTATGATGATATAGAAAATTTAAAAAAATGGATGGAGAAATAGATGACAATTTATAATATGTTAAAAAGCGACATTAAAATCTTAAATAGAGAATTAAAATGTGAAGATGATATTATCGAGATACTCAAAAAAAGATTGAC
>CAZHJR010000059.1:0-10093 GCA_964533335.1 uncultured Helicobacter sp.
ACTACAAACTCAAAATCTTTATATTTTTCAGTGATATTTTTTATCTCATCTTCACTAAAAGTATGATGGTCAGGGAAAGCTTCCATTTGTGTATCTTTTGGCAAGAACTCTAAAAGCCTTGTTGGTTTTGAGATAGCAGTAAGAAGCAAAAGTTTTTCTGGCAAACTTTCTAAAATCTTCCCATCTTTTTTAAAACTCACAATTCTAGTAAAATCTTCCCCATCTTTTAAAACCACAGGGACAAAAGAGTACATCATTTTTGTCTCTCGGTATCCTCCACTTGGAAGGCAAAAAAGATTGGTTGGCTCCTCTTTTGGTCGGATTAAAATATCAAATTTTTGGATATTATGATGTCTATATCCATCATCTAAAAATATGATTTTTGCCCCTAATTCTCTAGCTTTCAGTATCCCCTCTACCCTATTTTCTGAAACTATCACACTACCATTAGGCAAACTTCTAGCAAGCACCATAGCTTCATCGCCACTTTGTTCAACATCTACTAAAATTTTCCCGTTTTGTGAAACAACAATCATCCCTTTAGATGCTCTTCCATATCCTCTCAAAATTACAAAAGCATCCTCTTTTTCTTTTGCTAGAGCGATAGTTACAGGAGTTTTTCCACTTCCACCAACAACTAAATTTCCAACACTAATGATTGGAAGTCCAAAATCAAATGGTTTTGCAGAGAGTCTTTTATAAGCAACAACGATACAATAAAGGATAGTTAACGGGAAAAGTGCAACCGAAAGGAGTCTTTGGAAAGGATTTGGAAAGAACAGATACTGTTCAATCCATTGTGTAAAATATTTTTTGATGGGAAACCCTTAAATCCAAGTCTTAGAAATTTGTTTAATTTTATCACAAATATAAAGCACCTCATCATCGCTAAGAGATGGATACATAGGAAGAGAAAGGATTTGCCCATAAGTTGAAAGTGCATTCCCATAAGCTGTAATTTTAAGCCCATACTTTTGTTTGTAATATGTCAAAAGATGAAGTGGAATATAAGTAAGTCCAGTTGCAATCCCGTCTTTTTTAAGCTCTCTTGCAAATCCATCTCTATTTTTTGAGATTTTTACAATAAACTGTGTAAAAAGATGATCTTCACTAAAAGTTGGCACTGTAACATGTTTCACACCCTCTAGATTTTCGATATAAAGTTTCGCTATCTCTTGTCTTCTTTCAATAAAAGCATTTGATTTATAAAATTGAGCCAAGTTAAATGCAGCATCAAGGTCAGTCATATCGTATTTATGCCCAATATCAACAACATCATAGATATAATCAAGATTTCCAAAAGCATCAAAACTACTATTTATTGCATGTGTTCTTAAAAGTCTAGCTCTTGTAGCTAGTTCATCACTATTAGTTACAATAAATCCAGCATTTGATACAGATGATTTTCCATTGACTGGATTCATAGAAAATACAGTCATATCTGCTTTTAAGTTTCCTACAAGCTCATCTTTATACATCGCTCCCAAAGTATTTAAAGCATCTTCAATAATTAAAATATTGTATTTTTTTCGTATCGCATACAATCTTTCAAGGTCAGGTATCTCCCCACCTACGAAAGTAACAATGATAGCTCTTAATTTTTTTGAGTTATTTTTACTTACATACTCTTCAAGTTTATCCATATCAATATTCAATCCATTTGGTTCAATATCGATAAAAATAGGCTCAGCATCAAAATGTCTTACAACCTCAGGGAGATTTGGGAATGAATTAACACTCATAAGAACTTTATCTGCTCTTTTTAAATCCATTGCACTAAGAGCTAAATGGAGTCCAGCTGTTGAATTATAAGTAGAAATTACATGATTTGCACCAATAAATTCTTTTATCTCATTTTCTAATTCTTCAGTTTTTGACTTTGTTTCAAGAGTTAAAACAGCTTTAATTTGTTCTAATTCATTTTCGTCTATCGTTGGTTTATAAAAAGGTATCTCTTTTTTCACATCTACTCCTTTATTTTTTATATTTATTTAAAATCTATTTTTGCTATCGTAGGTAACTTACCTTTAAAAGCATTGCTCTTCATCCGTTTTTCTAACATATCTATAAGTTCTTTGTCGGCTTCTGATTTTATCAAATCTTCCTTAGAAACGCTCTCATCTACAAGTTTTTTGAGCATATCATCCATCACCTTGTAACTATATCCTATCTCCTCTTCATCACTTTGCCCTTCCCAAAGGTCAGCACTTGGTTTTTTCTCCAAGATAGATTGAGGAACTCCTAAAAACTCTGCAAATCCAAATTCATCTGATTTATACATCTCCCCTATTGGATTAATAGCACAAGCGATATCCCCAAAGATTGTCCCATATCCTAGTAAAATCTCACTTTTATTGGATGTCCCAACGACCAAAGAACTATCTCTTGCACTTACATCATACAGTGTTGCCATCCTCATTCTTGCACTAAAATTTCCTATTCTAAGTGACGAAGCATCTTTTTTATCAGCAAAGTATCCCTCAACCATTGGAGCGATACTTATCGTTTCATATTTGATATCAAACTTTTCACAAAGTTCCACTGCATGCAAGATACTCTCCTTGCTTGAAAACTGCGATGGCATAAGTACCCCACTCATAGCATTAGGAAATGCCTCTTTACAAAGAACTGCAACCACAGCACTATCAAGTCCACCACTAATTCCAACAGTTACATTAGATAAGCCACTACAAGCCACTTCCTCTTTTAAAAAATGTATCAGTTGAGCTTTTATATTTTCGTAATTCATTGTGTAAATTCCTAATTCTTAAAATTCATATTTGCGATATTTTCGATTAAAACTGTAGCATAACTCCCTTTAGGAAGAGTAAATGAAAGGGTTAATTTCTCCTCATTTTCATCATATTTATTCTTTAAATCATCCACTTTTATCCAAGCTTCTCTTCTAAAACCTTTAGCATGAACAAAAGGGTCATCAAAAAGTTTTTCAATTTCTCCAGCTTCTTTTGTTGCTCTCATCACTTTTCTACCTGGAAGGAGTCCCGTGATAGTCACTTTATCATTATTTAAAAAAATATCCCCTTGGATTGGTTGAATTTTATTGTGTCCTTGTTTTTTTGCTAACTCCACCCTTTTAGAAAGCCAAGCATTAAAAAAATAACTTTGATATGCTGAAATCAAAAGATGTTCTAGCTTTTTATTTTTTACTATCTCTTCCCCATAAGTGACATCTTTTGCCTTTTCAAAGTTATAATCTTGCCCAAATCTTTGATACCCAAAATAGTTAGGAATTCCATGCTTTTGAATTTTTGCTAAAACACTATAAATCTCATTCAAACTCTCTTTTTTGACATCTTTAAGAATGATTATAAATTTATTTCCAGCCAAATCTCCTATACTTAAACCACTTTTATCTTTAGTTACCTCTAATATTTCTATATTTTTATTGTTGAGTTCTTTTAAATATTTCTCTTTTATTAAGGGGATACTTATATATTGAGTTGTGGTTGCATTTTTATCTTTAAGCCCAGCATAGCCTATTTTATGCTCATCTATCCCAAAGGCTTCACTTATCTCTCCAAGTAAGTCCCAAGTAGAAAGCCACTCTTTTTTAATTTTTAAAATAAGATAATTACCACTCCCACTAAAAACTCTATTTGGTATCTCTTCAACTATGAAATCATATTTATTTTGTGTAAATGTAAAATCTATCTTTTTATGATTTTGTATAAAAACTCTTTTTATATTAGGTATATTTTCTTCCATCTTCTCTCTTTTTTTGTAATTTTTTATAGTAGCTAAATATTAATAAAATTTATTTATTTTCTTCTATACTCAGTAGTGTTTTTAAAGATATATGGAGTATTATCTTGAAATTTTTCCTAAAGGTTTGCATTTGAAATTTAAAAAATATTATTATTTAGCTGTTCTTTTTTATCTCTTAGCAATATCAATAAGTATTATCGATAACTATTTATCAGCAAAAGCTAACATCATGAAAAAAATAAACACTGTACTTGAACAAAGCACAAAATCTGCTCCACTTCTCTTACCTAAGAATTTTCATCATGAAAATATGTTACAAGAAGGATTAGAACCCACTTTAGATATGGAAAATATAAAAAACTTATCAAAACAAGCAGAAATTTTAGGTGTAAAATATCTTTATACTTTAGTCCAAGATAACAATAAGATTATTTTTACGTCTTCAAGTGCAACGCCTAAAGAACTTGCAACAAATACGAATTTATCCCATTTTGGAGATGTGTATGATGATGTCTCGCCACTTGTATTTGAGGTGTTTTCTTCAAATAAACAAGCTTTTGATGAATATACTGATAAATGGGGGAAATTTCACACTTTATATCTTCCTCTTACTAGTGAAGATGGAACAAAATATGTTGTAGCAGCAGATATTGATATTAGCCAAATTGATAAGCAACTCCATCAAAATATACTCTATTCCATTAAAGATATGATATTTTATGTTCTCATTTTAATCCCATTTTTCTTAGTTTATCGCTCAAATATGAATCAAATAAAAGAAGAATTAGAAAAAACGATTGTAGATAAAACAAAAGAATTACAACTTAAACAAAGAGAGATTATCCAAAAATCAAAAATGGCAGAGATGGGAGAGATGCTCTCAAATATCGCTCATCAATGGAGACAACCACTTAGTACCATAAATACACATGCAAGTGGGATAAAAGTACAAGATGAACTGGGTATTTTGTCCCAAGAAACATTACATTTGGGACTCGATAATATTATGAAAAATGTTGACTATCTTTCAAAAACAGTCAATAACTTTAGAGATTTCTTTTTGCCAAATAAACAAAAAGAAAGTAAAAAAATAGATGATATTTTTAATACGATAGATAACATCTTTGGAAACTCTTTACTTATAGCTGATATTGAAATAGTCAAAAATATTGAGGATATCACACTCCATACCTATGTAAATGAACTCAGTCAAGTACTTGTAAATTTAATCAAAAATGGGAAAGATGCAATTGGAAAAAATGGAGTTATTTTTATTGATTGTTTTGTTGATGATAAAATCTATATCAAAGTAAAAGATAGTGGTGGTGGTATCCCAAGTGATGTGATGGATAAAATCTATGAACCGTATTTTACGACAAAAGATACTTCTGTAGGGACTGGGATTGGGCTAAATATGTCTCGTCAAATCATCACTGAACATTTAAATGGAGAGATAGAAGTGCATAACGTCGAATTTACCTACAATGATACACTTTTAAGAGGTGCAGAATTTACAATCTCTCTACCAAAAGAGATTTTAGTAGAAGATATAAAATAGCAAAAAGTTATACATTACACTTTTTGCAAATACCGTAAAGATACATGGTATGGTTTAAAAGTTTAAATCCATTCTCTTTAGCTATCTTTTCTTGCAGGGTCTCAACCTCTGAATTCACAAACTCAATAATCTTATTGCATTTAATACAAATAAGATGATCATGATGCTCTTTAAAATTTGTTTCAAATTTTCTCTTATCTTTGTCAAGTGAAATAGATGCAATTAAATTAGCTTCTTCTAAAAATGCTAAAGCTCTATAAACTGTTGCTATTCCTATTGATTCTTCTGGATATTTTTGTATTATCACATTATAAAGTTCTTCAGCACCTAGGTGTTTTTCGCAGTTTAAAATTGTTTCAAAAACTATCTCTCTTTGTTTGGTGTATTTAAGTCCTTTTTCTTTTACTACAGTTTTTAATTTTTCTAAAATCTCTTCATTATTTTTCATCATTTCATCCTCCATTGCATTACAATTTGAGATTGTAACACAAATCTATCAATATTTCAAAAAATTTTATTATTAATAACCATTATCACTATTAATAATATTTTAAGAATTATTCCATTATTATTCAAATATTGATAATCGTTATTATTAAAAGGAAATAAATGAAAACAATACTAGATTGTGAACTAAATAAAACTTATCTTGTTACAAAACTTCATGCCAGTGGAGCATTGCGACAAAGACTTATCTCTTTTGGGATACTAAAAGGGGTTTCAATCAAATATCTTAATGCTACAAATTTTAAGGGTACTTATGAATTGCAAGTTGGAAAAATGAATATAGCTCTAAGAAAAGAAGAAGCTATACAAATAGAGGTTGAATAAAAATGGAAAATCAAAATAACCAGATAAAAATAGCCCTTGTGGGACAACCAAATGTTGGCAAAAGTATGCTTACAAATGCAATGGGAAATGCAAAACTTCATGTTGGAAATTTTACAGGGGTGACTGTTGAGAAAAAAGAGATAGAGTTTACTTTTAAAGATTATGCTATCACAATGGTAGACCTCCCTGGTACTTATATGCTTAGCGAATACTCTTTGGAAGAAAAAGTTACTAGTGATTTTTTAAAAAATGAGAAGTATGACCTTATTTTAAATATTATTGATTCTACCAATCTTGAAAGAAATTTGCAACTTACCTCTGAACTACTGAGTCTTGATAAAAAAGTGGTGATTGCTCTTAATATGATAGATGAAGCAAAAAAAGAGGGAATCTCAATCAATGCAAACTATATGAGTGAACTTTTAGGAGTTGAAGCTATTAAAGTATCTGCTCTTACAAAAGAGGGAATCGAACACCTTTTACACTCTATCATACGAACATTCTCAAATGAAAAAAAAGCTCCAAAACTTTTTTTTAGTGAAGTGATTGAAGAGGAGATAACCAATATTATCAAATATTTAGAAGAGAACAAATTTCAATCTCAAATCTCTTTGAGAAAAATTGCACTTGATTTACTGAGTGAAAAACAAGACACATATCTCTTTATGCGAGATCAACCAATATGGATAACACTCCAGCCAATTTTACTTCAAGCATTACACCATATTAAATTACATTATAATGAAGAGGCGATGCTTGATATTTTTGCAGAGGAATATATGGCTTTTAACCAAGGGATAATTTATGAAACGGTTAAAGTGAGCCATCTTGATGATACAAAAATCACAACTACACAAAAGATAGATAATATCCTTATCCATCCACTTTTAGGTATTCCGATATTTTTATTTTTTATGTGGGGATTATTTCAACTTACTTTTGAAATTGGCTCTATCCCTATGGATTGGATTGATGCTTTTTTTGTTGCTCTTGGTGAAGGGATTGGAGGAAAAATTACAAATGATGATTTCCGCTCTTTAGTTGTCGATGGGCTTATCGCTGGTGTTGGTGCGGTTGTGATGTTTATCCCAAATATTGTTATTTTATTTGTTGGGATTGCTTTACTTGAAAGTACTGGATATATGAGTAGAGTTGCTTATTTGCTTGATGGATTTTTCCATAAATTTGGGCTTCATGGTCAGTCGTTCATCCCCCTTGTAACTGGTTTTGGATGCTCAATTCCAGCTTATATGAGTGCAAGAATACTCAAAAATGACAAAGATAGATTGCTCACACTTTTCATTATTGGATTTATGAGTTGTGGAGCGAGACTTCCTGTATATGTTTTATTTGTCGGAGCTTTTTTTGAGCCAAACAATGCTGGAAATATCCTTTTTGCTATCTATCTTGGTGGGGCAATTTTAGGGCTTGTCATGGCAAAAATTCTGAAAATGACCGCTTTTAAAGGGGAAAATGAACCATTTGTCCTCGAAATGCCAAAATATAGAGTTCCAACTTTGAGTTTGATTTGGCACACAGTCAAATCAAAAACGATGATGTATCTTAAAAAAGCAGGAACATTTATAGCAGCAGCTTCTATTTTGATATGGTTTATGAGCAACTATCCAAAAAATAATGAACTTACCAATAGTTATGAAACAAAAATCGAAACGGCGATAGAAGAGGATAAAAGAAGTTTAGAAAATGAACTTGCTGAAAAACTCCTAGAACAAAGCTATTTAGGGGTGATGGGTAAATTTATAGAGCCTGTTTTTGAACCGCTGGGGATGGATTGGAAAATGGCAGTTGCCCTGCAAACTGGACTTGCAGCTAAAGAGGTGGTTGTTTCAACTTTGGGAGTTTTATATTCTTTGGGTGGTGATGTTGATGAGGAGAATAACTCTTTAATTGAAAGATTGCATCAAAATATCTCCTTTGCATCTGCTGTTGCTTTTATCATTATTATGATGACCTATCTTCCTTGTTTGGCTGCTACTATTGTGTTTGCAAAAGAAGCTGGTGGATTTAAGTATGCGGTGTATCTGTTTTTCTTTACAAGTGTCGTTGCTTATACTTTAGCATTTATAGGGTATAACTTAGCATTGGGATAAAAAAGCTATTTTGAGAGCAAAATGCTCTCAAAATAGGTAGTTTTAGTTCATATCTGGTAATGGAGTTTTATCAGTTATAACTGGTAATTGTGGATAAGTAATATTTGGTTTATCCCCTGTTAATGCTTTTAAGAAAGTTTCAATACTTGCTGCTTCTGCATCAGTAACTTTGATTCCTAATTGAACAGAACCCATCTCTTTAATTGCATCTTTTAAAGACCATACATTTCCATTGTGGAAATATGGAGCAGTTTCTTCGATATTTCTAAGTGTTGGAGTTTTTACCATTCCATCTTTATTTCCTGTAAAATCACCTTTTGCATAGCTATATTTTGCATGTACTTGGAATGGTTGCATTGTTCCACCAAGACCTACATCATTATGACAAGCTGTACATCCTTTATCGATAAATGTTTTTAATCCAGCTTGCTCTGCTTTATTAAGAGCTTTTACATTTCCATCCATAAATTTATCAAATTTTGAAGGAGTTACAAGTGTTTTTTCATATTCTGCAATTGTATCAGTTACTTTTTCAAATGTAATTTTTACATCTTTTCCGTATGCTTTTTGGAATTCTTTTACATAAGCTGGCATAGAAGTAACTCTAGCAACAACTAATTCTTTTGGAGCAGCCATCTCTGGACCAGCTTGGATAGGACCTTGAGCTTGATCAGCTAAGTGAGGACTTCTTCCATCCCAAAATTGCACTTTATTTAAAACTGAGTTATACACAGTTGGTGAATTTAAATGATGTGGATTTGCTGTCCATTTATGTCCAATAGCAGCACCAACTCCATCAACCCCACCAATTGCAAGATTGTGACATGTGTTACACGAAATCAATCCACTTTTAGAAAGTCTAGGTTCAAAAAATAGTTTTTTCCCAAGCTCTTGTGTAGCAGTTAATTTTTTTGCAGGATAATCTTTTTTAGCAATTGGTTTTAAACCATTATCCTTTGCCAATTTTACTAATTGTGCATCAGACACTGCAAATGCAGAACTACTAGCTAACAACAACCCACTTACGATAAGACTTACACTTTTCATAAGAACTCCTTATATATCAAAATATTATCTAAATTATAGTTTAGACTTATGAAATGTTATATGAAAAAAGCTTAGAATTTTCTTTATATAATAATTTTTATTATTTAGGTATTTTTATTCTACTATTCATTTATTAAGTTTTGTATATAATCCCATAAAAAATATTTATGAAACAGGAAATAAATTATGTTAGAAGTTTTATTATTAGCATTTGCATTATCGATGGATGCATTTGCCGTATCGGTAGGTTTAGGGGTGAAATCACAAAATTTTAACAAAACATTAGCATTGAAAGCTGCAATCTTTTTTGGAGTTTTTCAAGCCCTAATGCCATTATTTGGTTATTTAGCAAGTTTAGGATTGGGAAGTGTGATAGAGTCAATTGACCATTGGATAGCTTTTATTCTTTTAAGTGGAATTGGGGGAAAAATGCTTTATGAAAGTTTTCAAGAGAACACAGAGGATGAAATCTCTATTATCACAAATAAAGTGCTTTTGATTTTAGCAATAGCTACAAGTATTGATGCAATGGCTGCTGGATTTACCCTGGGGCTAATGAGTCTTAACCCTTTTATTTCAATGTTTTTAATTGGGATAATTACATTTATTTTTAGTTATATTGGGGTATTTTTGGGTACAAAAGGTGGTTCTTTTTTAGAAGATAAAGCAGAGAAAATCGGTGGAGTTATACTAATCGCCATAGGGTGCAAAATCCTTATAGAACACACTTTACTCTAAAATAGCAACCCTTAACTATAAATTTGATACCATAAAGACTTTATAAACATTCAAAAAGAGATAACAAAACAAATATGGCAAT
>CAZHJR010000059.1:10193-11569 GCA_964533335.1 uncultured Helicobacter sp.
CCTACAAATCACCTTGATGTTTATATGGTTGAGTTTTTGGAAGAGATTCTTTTAAAAGAGAAATTTACCCTTATTTTTATCTCCCATGATAGATATTTTCTTGATAATATCGCTACAAATATCGTTGAAATCGAAAATGGAACGATGACAAAGTTTAAAGGTGGATATAAAGATTATTTAATGCAAAAAGAGCAAATGATTTTAAATATGCAAAGAGACCACGAAAACTTAGTGCGAAAACTACGAGATGAAGCTTGGTGGATGCAACACGGGGTCACTGCAAGACGAAAAAGAAATGAGCTACGAAAAGATAACTACTACAAACTCAAAGAGGATGTCAAAAAGAATCCAGCAAAAATTCAAAGGATGAAACTAGAACTAGATAGAGAGAAAAAAGCATTTAATGGCAGCGAAGTTTTAAATAAAAAGAAAATGCTTTTTGAACTAGATAATGCTTATCTTACACTTGGAGATAAACCACTTATTAAAAATTTTACTACTAGAATCCTACAAAAAGACACTATTGCAATCGTTGGACCAAATGGAAGTGGGAAATCAACGATGCTCAAAGTTTTCCTTGAAAGGCTCAAAATTGATAAGGGCAGTTTTAAAAAAGGTGACTTTAAAATTGGATATTTTGACCAACATAGAGAGATGCTTGATGAAAATCAAACTATCATGCACCAATTTTGCCCAAATGGGGGTGATAGAGTTGAACTCAATGATGGGCGGAGTATGCATGTGTACGGGTATCTCAAAAACTTCCTTTTTCCAAAAGAGTACCTTGATAAAAAAGTGGGAGTTCTAAGTGGTGGAGAAAAAAATAGAATCGCCCTCGCCCTCCTTTTTACTAAAAAATTTGATGTGTTAATTATGGATGAGCCTACAAATGATCTTGATATCCCAACCATCAATATCCTTGAAGAGTATCTTCAAAGTTTTCAAGGGGCTTTGATTTTTGTAAGTCACGATAGATATTTTGTCGATAAAATCGCTAAAAAACTTTTTATTTTCAAAGGTGATGGTCTTTTAGAAGAGAGTTTTCAAAAATATAGCGAATATCTTGAAGATGAAAAAGATATAAGATATGTGGAACTTATGGAGAAAGAGGAGCTTGAGAATAAAGCAAAACCTATCCCACAGCCTGTCATCGAAACTCCAAAGAAGAAAGTAAAACTTACTTATAACGAACAACGAGACTATGAAAGATTACCTGATGAGATAGAAAAACTTGAAGAGGAAATCAAGACAATCAATCAATGTTTGAGTGACCCTGAGTGTTACTCACAAAAAGGGATAGTAGCCATCTCAAAAGAGCTAGAGGATATCACCAAAATTTATGATGCAAAAGTGGAAAGATATTTAGAAATTGAGGA
>CAZHJR010000060.1:0-11291 GCA_964533335.1 uncultured Helicobacter sp.
TTTCCAAAAACTCAATAAACATCTCAAATAAATGATAAACCACATCATAAACACAAATTTGCTACAATCTCGTCTATGACACCATTTAAAGTACACACACCATACACTCCAGCAGGAGATCAACCAAAAGCGATAGAGCAACTCACAGCATCTATAAAAAATGGCAACAAATACAATACACTTCTTGGAGTAACAGGAAGTGGTAAGACTTATACGATGGCAAAAGTGATAGAAGCTTTACAAATGCCAACACTTATAATGACTCACAATAAAACTTTAGCGGCTCAAATTTATAGTGAGTTTCGTGGCTTTTTTCCTGATAATCATGTCGAGTATTTTATTTCTTATTATGATTATTATCAACCTGAGGCTTATATTCCAAGGCAAGACCTTTTTATAGAAAAAGATAGTTCAATCAACTCTGAACTTGAAAGGCTAAGACTTTCAACCACAGCATCATTACTTAGTTTTGATGATATCGTTTGTGTAGCTTCAGTTTCAGCAAACTATGGGCTTGGAAATCCAATAGAGTATAAACAAAATGTTCAAAGGCTAGAAGTAGGGCAAGAATATTCCCAAAGAGCATTGCTTCTTAAGCTTGTAGAGATGGGATATAAAAGAAACGATAAGTTTTTTGATAGAAGTGATTTTAGAGTCAATGGGGATGTGATAGATGTATTTCCAGCTTATTATGAAGATGAATATATACGAATTGAATTTTTTGGAGATGATGTAGAATCTATCACAAAACATGAATATCTTACAAACAATAAAACAGAATCTCTAAAAGATTTTATCCTTTATAGTGTCAATCCATTTATTGTTTCACAAGATAGGCTGGCTAAAGCTATAAAGATGATAGAAGAGGAGCTTGAAGAGAGACTTGCTTACTTTAAAGAAAATGACAAATTAGTAGAATATCAAAGACTCAAACAAAGGGTTGAATTCGATTTGGAGATGCTTGAAAGTACTGGAATGTGTAAGGGAATTGAAAACTATGCAAGACTTCTTACTGATAAAAAAGAGGGGGAAACTCCATACTCTTTGATAGATTATTTTGAAGCGATGAACCGACCATATCTTTTGATAGTAGATGAATCACATGTGAGTTTATCTCAGTTTCGTGGAATGTATGCAGGAGATAGAAGTAGAAAAACTGTTTTGGTTGATTATGGATTTAGACTTCCTAGTGCACTTGATAATCGACCTCTTATGTTTGATGAGTTTATCAATAAAAAAGCAACCTATCTTTTTGTAAGTGCAACTCCAGCTGACCTTGAGTTAGAGATGTCTGGTGTTGTAGCAGAACAAATTATACGACCCACTGGATTGCTTGACCCACTTATAGAAGTGATTGATAGTACTTATCAAGTGGAGCGACTTCATGATGAGATAAAAAAAGTAGTAGCTCGAAATGAGAGAGTTTTAGTAACAGTATTAACAAAAAAAATGGCAGAAGAGCTCTCAACATATTACAATGATTTGGGACTTAAAGTTAAATATATGCACTCAGAGATTGATGCAATTGAGAGAAATCAAATCATAAGACAGCTTCGACTTGGACAATTTGATGTATTGATTGGGATAAATTTACTCAGAGAAGGGCTTGATATCCCTGAAGCTTCACTTGTAGCGATTCTTGATGCTGATAAAGAGGGATTTTTAAGAAGTAAAACTTCTTTGGTACAAACGATGGGAAGAGCTGCTAGAAATAGTAACGGTAAAGTGTTGTTATTTGCTAAAAAAATGACTGAGAGCATGCAGTTTGCAATTGAAACAACTCAAAATAGAAGAAAAATCCAAGAAGAGTTCAATCAACTTCATAATATTACACCAACGACTACTATTAGACGGCTCGATGAAGATTTAAAAATGGAAGAGTATGATACTACTGCACTTAAGATAAATAGATTGACAAAAATGCCAGCAAGTGAGAGACAAAAACTTGTAGCTGAACTAAATAAACAAATGAGTAAAGCTGCAAAAGATTTGAATTTTGAAGAGGCTATTAGACTTCGAGATGAGATAGAAAAGATTAAACAGTTATAAATTGAAATTGAGGAAAAAGAAAAATGAGTTGTGAAATAGGAAAAAAATTTATCTCATACAATGATAGTATCGAGATATTAAATAGTATCAATATATCAAAAAGAGCTACACAGAAAGTCTATCTTATGGATAGTTTAGGAAAAGTTTTAGCAAGTGATGTAGTAGCAACTACTAATTATCCAGAGTATCCAACTTCGGCTATGGATGGCTATGCGATTAGGCATAAAGACCAAGAGCTTGGAAAAATAAAAATATCTGGTATCAACCCAGCAGGTAGTGATGAAGATTTAGAAGTGGCTCTTGGGATGTGTATCAAAACTTTTACAGGTTCTTTGATGCCAAAGGGGAGTGATACTCTTATCCCTATAGAAAATGTTGTGGTAAAAGATGGGAATATTGAAATTATTTCAAGTGTTCCTTTTGGATTTGCCACTAGAGCTATTGGTGAGAGTTATAAAAAAGGGGATTTGCTTATTAAGAGTGGAACGAAAATAGGATTTGCGCAGATTGGTGTGATGGCTGGGCTAAATCTTAGTGAAGTAGAAGTGTACAAAACACCAACGATTGCAGTTGCAAGTACAGGAAGTGAGATTCTTGACCTTGGTGAAATTCAAACAAATAAAGCTCAAATAAGAAGTACAAATCATTTAACATTAGAGGCACTTGCTAAAAAGCATGGTGCAAATGTGAAGCAAATGGGAGTTGTAAAAGATGATAAAGAAACTATTTTAAATCTTATAAAATCATCTTTAGATATTGCAGATATTGTTGTTACAACAGGTGGGGTGAGTGTTGGGGATTATGATTTTGTAAAAGATATCATCAAAGAGGAACTTGGGGCAACGCTCCTTTTTCAAGGGGTCAATATCAAACCAGGGCAACATATCATTGTAGCTCAAAAAGGGGATAAGTTTATCGTTGGACTCCCAGGATTTGCTTATAGTAGTACGGTTACTTTTATTTTATATGTATTGCCAATTCTTTTTAAACTCCAAGGAGGAGAGGAGAAACTTCATATTATCAAAGCTATTTTAGATGAACCAAAGAGTTTTAAAGGGAATAAAACAGTTTTTGAAGCTTGTAATCTCATCTTGAAAAATGGAGTTTATCATATTAATTTTGATGATAAAAAAAATGGAACAAGTGCAATTCTAACAAATATGTTGGGAGATACTGGGCTTTTGATGGTAGGGGAAAACAAAGTTCCACTAAATGTTGGTGATTTAGTGGATGTTATAATTTTGTGATATATTTTGAAGTGCTTTATTTATTTTAGGTAAAGGAATTATATAGGTTAAGTGTTAACCAAGTGTTAATTGAAAGAAAGAGATGAAAAATTTAGAAAAAATTAAGCTTGAGAGAGAAAAATGGCTCACTTGGAAAAATATTGTCCCTATGAGAGATGCCATTAGAAATATCCAAGAGATTGCAAATAAACAAAAGTATGATTATAAATGTGTCGATTGGTTTAAAGTAGGGGATAGGGAAAATTTAAGTGATGAAGAGTTTGAAACTTTAACGAAAAATGCAAAAACTCTTATCCCTTGGAGAAAAGGACCTTTTGATATTTGTGGGCTTCAAATCGATAGTGAATGGCAATCAAATAAAAAATACAATCTTCTTAGACCTTATTTCAATCTTGAGGGAAAAGTTGTTGCAGATGTAGGATGTAACAATGGCTACTATATGTTTCGTATGCTCGAAGATAACCCAAAAAAACTTGTAGGATTTGATCCATCGGCTGTATTTAGAAGTCAGTTTGATTTTGTAAATAGTTTTGTAAAAAGTGATATAGTGTATGAGATGCTTGGAGTTGAGCATATTGAGATGTATGAACACAAATTTGATTTTATTTTTATGCTTGGGGTGTTGTATCATAGAAGTGATCCAGTTTCTACTCTTAAAGCTTTAGCAAAAAGTCTTAATCCAAATGGGGAAGTGATTGTAGATAGTTTTATGATTGATGGGGATGATGAGGTGTGTTTAACCCCATTTGAAAGATATGCAATGATTCCAAATATCTATTTTATTCCAACAGTGAATTGTTTTAAAAACTGGATGAATAGAGCAGGATTTAAAGATATTGAAGTTTTAGAGATTACGAAAACTGATAGCACAGAACAAAGAGCAACTGCTTGGAGTTTTGAATGTAGTTTGGAAGACTTTTTAGATAAAGATGACCAAAATAAAACAGTAGAAGGGTACCCAGCTCCAAAGAGAGTTTATCTAAAAGCTAAAAGGAAGTAGTTTTTAACCCTCTATTTGATTGATGGCGATTTGGTTTCTCCCATTTGCCTTGCAAAAATAGAGTCCATTATCTGCTATTTTTATCATCTCATCAATTGTATCTTTCATCCCATAAAAAACACCAATAGAAACGGTAAATCTAAGTTCAATATCACCTATCTTTAAAAGATTCTTTTCAAATGTATTTCGTATTTTTTCAAAAAGATTTGTTGCATCCTCTAGTGAGATATTTTCTAAAAGTACACAAAACTCTTCTCCACCAAATCTCGCCATAAGGTCTGATTTTCTAAGTGTATGATTAAGTATTCTTGCGATCTCTTGAATTGCAATGTCACCTACATCATGTCCATGAGTATCGTTGATATTTTTAAATTTATCGATATCAAACATCGCAATACAAAGTTCTCTTTTTTCCCTTTTTGCTTTTAAAAATATTGCAGTTCCACTATCATAAAAGAATCTCCTATTATAGACACCTGTAAGAAAATCTTTATTTGCCATATCTCGTATCTCTTCAAAAAGAGATAAACTTTCTAAAACTGTATTTATTTTTGTTTTTATCTCTATTTTTTTATATGGTTTATTAATAAAGTCATTTGCACCAATTTTTAAAAATTTTGTTGAGATATCTTCCATATCACTTGCACTAAGAACAATAATGCCGAGCTCTTCTATAGTATATTTTTTCCGAAGTTTAAGTGTAAATTCTACCCCATCTACATTTGGCATATTGTAATCTGTTAAAACAAGTGAAAATTTAATCTCCGGATGCTCCTCTAAAAATTTATATCCCTCTAATCCATCTCTAGCTGTATAAACATTAAATCCAATCTCTTCTACCATAGATTTAATAAGGTTAAGTTGTACCAATGAATCATCAACGATTAAAATATTTGTCTCATTTGTTTTTACTGAAGTTTTAAGATGTCTAATAAGTGTATTAATACTTTTATTTCCACCTTTTTCTATATAGGTAATAATTCCGTCTTGAAGGATATTGAGTATTAAATCTTGATTGAGAGCTGCTGAATAGACGATACTTCTTATCTCTTTTGAAAGAACCAATTTGACGATTTCACCATCATCTACATCTGGTAGATTCAAATCTATAACAGCAAAGTCAATTTTTCTATTTTTGTCTAAAATATATTTTAATGCCTCTTTGTAAGTACAACTTATTAACACATTTACATTTGGAATTTTGTACCTAATCTCTTGCTCTATTAAACTTGCCGTTGTTTTATTATCCTCAATTATAAGTATATTTTTCATTTCTCTTCTCTTATTTTACAATTTAACTGTAACTGTATCAATTTGTTCTTTTTTGAGGTTATTTTGTGAATACTCTTCATATATTTTTTTATCTATAAAAAATTTAACAATATGATAATCTAATTCATCATTCTTCGCCATATTTGCTAAAATTTGTAAAGAGTGATTTAAACTATTTGGATCTTTGTATGGTCTATCACTTGCCGTAACTGCTTCAAATACATCAGCAACTGCTAAAATTCTATCTTCTAAACTCATAGGGAGATTCATAATAGCTTCAGCTCCATATCCAAAATGTCTTCCATTTCCATTTGTTTTTATCGTTTTATGATGAGAACCTGCGATGAGTGGAATCCGTTTTAATTTTTTAGGGAAAGTGAGTTTATTTAGCATATTGTAACTTACAACTACATGGTTATTAATAATTGTTCTTTCTTCCTGTGTTAAGGTCCCTTTTCGAATAGAGAGATTATAGAGTTCATTTTCAGTTAAAAGGTTGACTGTTTTCCCATCAAGAACTAAGCTTTTGGTTGCAAATGTATGAAGTTTTTCTAAAAATTCATCATTCATAAATTCACTCCCTTTATTTGCAACTTTTAAAAATCCAATATAATCATCAATCTCTTCTGTTTCCTTTTTAAACTTATCACTTAATTGCTCTTTTTGTTCATTTATCGTTGTTGCGATACTATTTTTTAGATAGGCTATCTCTAAATCTCTTTTGATAATTTCACATTTACAAATAACAGTCTCAATTCTGTCATAGATAGTTTCTAGTTTTGTAGCTTTATCTACAACATATTCAGGTGTAGTAATTTTACCAATATCATGCATCCAAGCTGCAATATCTATTTGTTGCAGTTCATCCTCACTAAATGTTTTTTCTTTGAAAATGCCTTCTTTGTCATTATTAATCTCTTTAGCTATCATCGTTGCTAGTTCAGCGACACGATTGATATGCCCGCCTGTATATTTTGATTTTTCACTAATAGCATCAGCAGTTGATTTGATAAAATCCATTAAAAGTTTTTCTAATCCAGCAATAAGTCTATTATTTGAGATTGAAACAGCTGCTTGAGATGACATTGAAAGAATAAGTTTTTCATCCTCTCTTGAAAATTCTATAATCTCATTTGTATCATTGAGTTTATTTAAAAGTTGTAAAACACCAATAACTTTATTTTCATGGTCCATCATAGGAACAACTAACATCGAAGTTGTACGATAACCAGTTCCAGCATCAAATTTTTTAGTACCTTCAAAATTAAATCCTTCAGCTTCATAAACATCAGGAATATTGATAAGCCTTCCAGAAATAGCACACAGAGCTGCAACTTGTTCCCAATTTTGTGTTCCATCATCATTGTAAAGTTTTAGATTTGGCCAAGTTATTTTTCCAGATTTTCCACCCATTTGAATATTGAGTGAATCTGTATGGACTACTCTAAATTCTAAATGTTTTTCATCATCAGTGACAAGATAGAGTGTTCCCCCATCGGCATTAGATATTTTCTTTGAACTTACTAAAATTTTTTCCATTAAAACATCAAAATTTTTCTCACTTGTAAGTGAAGCACCAATATCGATAAGTTGATTGATATGAATTCTATCAAGTTGTGCTTTTGTAAGATTCTCTCTAATCTCACAGGTTTTGAGATTGATAATATCACCATCATTAAGGATGGTACCACCCCTTAAAAAATTTGGAAATTTTGTTTTTATCTCATCTTTTATCTCATCTAAAAATATTGGTTTGATATGATTGATAAAAATTTTGACATCATCCCTATTAAGATTAGTGTCCAACTCTTCATTAAGTAGTGCAGGGGTAAGATGTTTACTATCATATGCAAGTTTATTTAAAATAGAAGGGAAAGAAACATCGATGATGACTGAATTTATAGACAAATTTTTGTTTACTTCATCCCATATATTTTGACATTTGTAAGTATCACTAGTAAAAAGTGTTGCATTACCACCTTTTGTGATAACATAGCCACAACTTGAATCGGTGTGATTTGTTTTAATAGTTTTGAGTTTTACACTATTAATCTCTATCTCTTCACCAATTTCTAAAACTTTAAAGATGATACTATTTTCTCCACCAACTGTTAGAGGAATTTTAGAAAAGTCTGGCCAAATAGCCCAATTAAAGATATATTTTTTTACATTTTCAATACTTCCTGCAAGTCCATAAATTGTTAATGGTTTTACACGACTTTCAAAAAAAATATCGATTAAAAATGGAATGTCAACAATATGATCAAGATGTGTATGAGTCAAAAAAATATGGTGTATATTTTTAGCATCTTGTTCAAGTCCAAATAAGATATTTCCAGCATCAATTAGCACTTCATCATCGACTTGTACACAGGTCATTGCGGTATTGAGTGTTTTAGCACCATAAGCACCAAGCATTTTAATAGAATTTTTCATCATACAACCCAACAAATTAATTTTCTTGATTATATCCTATCTATCTTATTTGGAGTTAAATTTATTTATTGTATTATGTAGAGATTAAAAAATAAAATTAAGTGAAGAGTATGAATACATTATTAGATAATATTGAATCGTTAAGTAAATCAACTACACTATTAAAGATATTGGATGAAAATCTAATAGTTTCAAAAACAGATACTCAAGGTGTAATCACTTTTGCAAGTAGTGGTTTTTGTAAAATATCTGGCTATTCAAAAGAGGAATTACTCGGAAAACCACATAATATTGTAAGATCGCCAAATATGCCTTGTGATATTTTTGAAGATATGTGGCGAACTATTAAAAGTGGTGCAATTTGGTGTGGTGAGATTCAAAATAAAGCTAAAAATGGTGATTTTTATTGGGTTTATGCAACTGTAGTTTGTGAAAAAGATAGTGATGGAAAAATCATAGGTTACAATGCTATACGAGAAAATATTACAGATAAAAAAAGACTTATTGAATTTAATCAATCACTAGAACAAAGAGTATATGATGAGGTTGAAAAAAATATTTTAAAAGATAAACAACTTATGCAACAAACAAAAGCTGCTCAAATGGGTGAGATGATGGATGCTGTTGCACATCAATGGAAACAACCACTTACAACTATATCCTTTATGGCACAAACATTAGATTATCATCTTGAATCTGAGGGTTTTATCAAACCAGAAGATGTAAAAAATACAACTCAAATTATTCAAACACAAATCAATCATCTTCTTGATACTATTGATACATTTAGAAAATTTTTTAGGTCGGATGGAACATTTCAAGATATTAGTTTTGAAGATGTTATGGAGACTACGGTTGGGATTATGAGTAGTGTTTTACATTCTCACTCTATAGAAATTGAACGAAAAGGTGATAGTGCAATCACTATACGATGTTTAAAAAGTGAATTTATACATGTTTTGATTAATCTTATCAATAATGCGAAAGATGAATTTTCAAAAATAAATGTAGAACAAAAAATGATGATTTTTGAGATTTCAAAATTAGAAGATGGAAAAGTCGAGTTAAGTGTTACTGACAATGCTGGTGGAATCCCCACAAATATTATAGATAAAATCTTTGAACAAAACTTTACAACAAAAGAAAAAGAGAAAGGGTCTGGTGTGGGTCTTTATATGTCGATGCAAATTTTGAATAAATTTGGTGGAGCAATGAGTGTAAAAAATGTAGAAACTGAATATGGAAAAGGGGCTTGTTTTACTATAACAATCTGAAAGTCAGATTGTTATAGGTTCTAAAGGAAAAGTTTAAATCGCTTTTGAATTATCCATTAAAACAGGGATAAATATAAGTGAAACTATTACCGCTGCTATAGTTCCAGAGATAAGAGCAACTCCAAGTCCACCAAATACAGGGTCACTTGCTAAAAGTGCAGAACCAAGGATAATAGCGATAGCTGTAAGCATAATTGGTTTTGCTCTTGTTGCACTTGCTATGGCAATAGCTCTTTTTTTCTCTATATTGTGTTCACTCATCAAACTTTTTGCAAAATCAATAAGTAAAAGAGAATTTCTTGAGCTAATACCCATAAGTGCAATAAATCCAATCAAAGAAGTGGCAGTAAGAAAAAATGTCTCGGTTGTAACCAAATCAGCTACAAAATGCCCAATAATCACCCCAATAATTGATAAGAAACTTCCAGCAAGGATAATCCCACTAATTGCGAATGATTTATAATAAATCACAAGGAGTAAGAAAATAAGGATAAGTGCAGCGATAAATGCAGCTCCCAAATCTCTAAAAGTATCAAGTGTCACTTTCATCTCTCCATCCCATCTAAGAAGATAACTCTCCCCTGTAGTTTTATCTTTAAGTTCAAGGTCAAACATAAAAGTAGTAATTCCTGCTACTTTATTTACCTCATATTGTTTTGAGAAATGCTCCATCATCTTTTCCCTTGCATCTAAAAGAGGGTACACTTGACTTACCATATCAGTAGTAGCAACTACATTTACCATAGTTTTTAAATCTTTATGGTAAATAGTTGGTAAAGATGCCGTCTCTTTTATCTCTACAACCTCAGTTAAAGGGACCATAAATCCACTTTGACTCATAAGGTTTAAAGAACTTAGTTTAGTTTTAAGATTCTCTAAAGAGTTTGTTGAGATTGTTTTTGTACCTTCACTAAGAGTGACAAAAATTGGTATTTGATGGTTTGCTTTTATTGTGTCTTTTACAGCAATTTCCATCCCTTCAAAAGCAAGATAAAGTATCTTATTAACTTGCTCAACAGTGAGTCCACTTCTACTGATTTTATCTTTAATAGGGACAATTTGATATTTTTTATATGACTCATCAGCCATCACATCAACATCTACAAGACCATCAGTTGAAGTTAAAATCCCTTTCACTTCATTTGCAAGTGCAATCACTTTTTGATTCTCTTTCCCATAAACTTCAACAACAATATCTGCTAAAGTAGGGGGACCTGCTGGCATTTCTATAAATCTGATACTTGTATTAGCAACGATTGCACCACACTCTTTATTTATGATTGGTCGTATTCTTTGCACCATAGAAAAAGATTTTTCACCCCTTGTACTTTTATCTGTAAGATTGACAACAACTTCAGCATATTGTTCTCCTCTTTTCATTCCACTCCCTTTAACAAGACCAGCATAATCAAGAGGTGAACCTTGACCTAAAAAGAGTTCCATATCAACAACTTCTTTCTCTTTTTGTAAAATATTGGTTACACAACTTGTTACTTTTTTTGTCTCTTCTATACTACTTCCTGAGGGAGTATCAACATAAACAGTAAAAGTATTTGTACTTTTCCCTGGGAGCATTTTTGCTAAAACTATTTTCGTTGGAAACATCATAATCGAACCAGCTAAAAACAATAAAGTGGTGAGTATAACGATAGTTTTTTTAGATTTATTGACAAGTATATTGTGGATAAATGCTTCAAATTTTCCCTCTTTATGATGGCTATACATCTATTTTTCCTCCATTTTTATATCTTTTGTATCTGTTGTATGATGGTGTGCTCCATCCTCATTTTTATTGAGGAGTTTTTTACTAAGATATGGAGTAAAAATATAAGCAATAAACAATGAAGCGATAAGAGCTATAGGGACATTAAGCGGGATTGGTTTCATAAATTCTCCCATCATCCCCCCAACAAATGCCATAGGAACCATCGTTAAAATAATAGCTAGAGTTGCGATATTTGTAGGTGCTCCTATCTCATCAGTTGCTGTTACAAGAAGTTCATCCATATCTCT
>CAZHJR010000061.1:0-11203 GCA_964533335.1 uncultured Helicobacter sp.
AATGTTCAAGTGTAGTTTTTAAATCACTCATATTTGTATCCATCGCATCTATCATATTATTGACAGTTTGTTTAAGTGTTTGTATCATTGGATTTTGAGAACTAGAATGGATTCTACATTTATAAATCCCTTGCTCAACTTTATCAGTAACCAATACAATCTCTCCAATAACTCTCATATCTTCTTTTAATTTCATATCTTGAATAACAGCAACTTGGTTAAGATGATCTAAAAGTTCTCCAAATTCATCTTTAACAACAATTTTTGCTGGAATATACTTATTCGTTTTATAAGATAAAAAGTCAACGAAATCTGCAAATTTATTATTAAATGCTACAAGTGATTCAGTAATCAATTTTTTTGAAACAACAGAAACAACAACAACTAGCATAGAGAGTAAGATAACACCAAAAACAACCATTTGTATAATAAGTGAAGCAACTTTATCAATCATCTCATCTGCTTTATCTCTTGCAATTCCCACTGCATATTGTCCTATAACTTTTTTGTTTAAATCTAAGATTGGTACAAGAGATACAAAAGTAGAACCATTCTCCACAACATTCTCTTCCGTAGCATCATTCAAATCTAATTTTGCAAATTCTTCTTTAAAAGCTTTATCAATCTCTTTTTGAGAGATAATAAAATTACCTACTTTTGGAGCATCTTGAGGTGTTTTTGCATCTGCAAGTTTTCCATCCATTAGAACAAGAAGGTCTATATTTTGTTTTTTGAACTCTTTTACTATTGAGTTATATCCCATAATCGCTTCTATAGAACCAACATATTCGCCATTTTTTGTCATAATAGGAGCAATCCCTCGAAGTACAAGTCCTGCTACACCTATCTCAACAGCAGTTAGTGGTTTTTTTGTTTGAGATACTTTTACTATACTCTCTCTAAAACCACTTAAATCATCACCAAATTTATCATGTTTCCAATCTCTTACAAATGATTTGATATCTTTTGTATGGATATGAATTTGAACATTTTTATATGGTGTACCATTTTTAAAAGAGGCTCCTAGATTATTTAATGCAACAATAGCTCTTTCTCTATCGTTTGTTTGAAGTGCAGTTACAACTTCACTATTTGAAGCAACTGTAACAGCAATCGCCAAAGCAACACTTTTTTTCGCTTCTTCAGCTTCTAGTATCTTTGATTGTAAAGTCTGTGCTGTACCTTTATCCGCTTCATCTTCAGCATTACTAAGCATAAAATGCACATATATAGCACCTATGACAAGCATCCCACCTGCTATACTTAAAATATATTTATTAAGTTTCGCGGCTAATGATGTATCTCTTTGAAATTTTTCCATTTGACTCCCCTACTTGATTTTAAGTTGTATGCTATCCTAAAAAATCTTTAACAATTATTTAATAATTACTATTTCTTATTTTTTGTTTAATTCTTTCAACAATCTTATATAAAAGTTCATCTTCTAAATAGTTATCAAAGATACCATAACTTTTTTCAGGAGTTGGTGCAAGTTTCATTTTTGATCTTGTATTATCTTGTGACCTATTCTCGTCTCTGTAAATACTTACTGCTTCAATATCACTATATCTTTCTATCTTTTTTAGATTCTCTATCAATAGATATTTTTGCATATTAAGTTCACTTTGACCAATATGACCAAATGCCCCTAAAACAAGCTTTTTATCTTTGTAATAAGCATATGTGATCCAGTTCATTTGTGATTTTAAAAGGATTTTCGAAAGAATCAAATTGAGTCTATAGGTCTCTTTTACTTTTTTAAAAGAGCCGCTTGAAGATATCTTTGAGAGTATCTCTGTTGTAGATTTTATATGAAAATCTTGTTTTTTTGATTTGTGTGAAAAAAGCTTACTTTCATCTGTGAAATATAAGCTTTTTAATTCATCAACCGAAAGTAACTTAGTTTCCATATTTTAATTTTTGAAGTTCTGCTCCGATATCATTTTGTCTCATAAAATGCTCTCCGATAAGAAAAGCATCTGCACCAATACTACTTAATCGTAAAATTGTTTCCCTATCATTTACTCCACTTTCTGCTACAATGATTTTTCCATTTGGAATCATAGGGATAAGCTTATCGCATAACTCCATGTCCATCTCAAAAGTTTGTAAATTTCTATGATTTATCCCAATAATATGTGCTCCACATTTCATAGCTTTTGTCAAATCTTCTTTATCATGAATCTCAACAAGTACATCAAGTCCAAGTTGTAAAGCTCTATCATAAAGATATTGTAACTCTTTTGTAGAAAGTGCTTTTGCAATTAAAAGGACAAAATCAGCCCCATACACAAGTGCTTCAACCAACTGATACTCATCAATAATAAAATCTTTTCGCAAAAGCGGTGTAGAAACATATCTTCTAATTTGAGTTAGATATTCTAAGTTTCCTTGAAAAAAATGTGGTTCAGTAAGAACTGAAAGGCAGTTTGCCCCATTTTTACTATACTCAAGTGCTATTTGAAGAGGATCAAAATCTTCTCTTATAATACCTTTACTTGGACTTGCTTTCTTTACCTCAGCGATAATTCTTATTGGCTCCTCTTTTGTAGAAGTTAAGAGTGATCTTACATCTCTTGGAGGATAAGGATTGTAAGCCAAACTTCGTCCTAGCCAATCTATACTGTACTCTACTTTTCTCTTTTCTAAATCATCTTTTGTTTTTCTTATTATTTCATCAAGTATCATTTTTCCTCTTTTTTCCCTTCTATACACTCTTTAATCTCTTCATAATGAAGTTTTATCTCCTCATCATCAAGTCCAACTTTCTCAACAACTTCACTCATATATTTTTCAGCAAGCTTACATTCATTATTTTTAAAATATCCCCAAGCAACAGAGTCTGCATAAGCAATATTGTCTGGATATGCTTCATAAGCTTTTTTGACTAATTCAAGCCCTTTTTTGATATCCAAATCATAATCAATCAACAAATAACCATAAAAATTTTCATATTCTGAATTTGACTTTTCTTGTAAAGCTTTTGCAAATTTCTTTAAAACATCATTTATAACAACCTTCTTATCTGGTGCTATTGTAAACTCTATCATAGCAATCCGCCCCAAAATAGTTTCATCGCCAGTTTCGCTATATGTTTTTTCCAAAATTTCAAGAGCTTTTTCAAATAATTTATCTCTTTCAAAAAGTGAAGCTAAAACTAAATTATTATTCCCTGTTTGGAGTAAAAAGTTTATCCCTTTTTCTTTATCTTGTTGAAGATACAGCTCTGCTAACATTAGCTCAAATTTTGCTAAATCCTCTTTTTTATGCTCTTTTTTATGCTCACTATAAATGAGTTCCATCACATCTATCATACCATCAAGGTTATTTTGATTTTGATAATACTCAAGAAGCTTTAAACAAACAGATTTATCAACACATCCATTTTTATTGGTATAACTTTTTAGATAGTCTATAGCCTTCTTTTTCTCATCAAGTTTTGAATAATAAAGATTTGATATCGCTAAAACTAAATTTGGTGTTCCTAAAGATTTGTATCCAAACTCATAATTTCGTAAAGCCTCATCGTAAGATTCCAAAATAAAATACAAATCACCAATAAGTCCACTATTTTGTGGTGATTGCAATAATTCAAGTTCTTTTGCTACAACTAAAGCATCATCGTATTTTTTAAGTACAAGAGCAGAAAGGAGATATTTATACATCAAATACTCTTTGATAGTAAGAAATTGCTCAAAATTTTCTTTAGTAAGAGCCATTACCCTCTCATAATCTTTATTTGCTACATAAGATTCAATTGATTTTTTCAGATAATCACTGTCCTTTGTTTGATCAAACAATTTCTCATAAATAATAGCACTACTTGCAAAATCACTATTTATCTCTCTATCGAGTCCCACAAGGGTAAAAACATCCTCTTTCGTTGTGCTAAGAGGTGTTCCAAAAAGAGTTAACCCAGAGAGAATACACAATGACACTATTATTCGATTATGGCTGGACATTCTTGTTTTACCTCTTCTATATTATTTTTAAAGTGTTCCCAAAAAGGGAAAGTTCTACATTGACTTGGTCTTGCTTCATAAATGGAACATTGTTTTTTTGTTAAATCAAAAAAAATACAAGCGAAATTTTTTTCACCTATTTTTTTCTCTTTAAGAGAAAATTTATAGCCATATTTTACTAAATAACTATCAAATACTTCTTTAACTGAAATATTGAGATGAGTTGCTAATTTTTCAATTTCATCTATTGTTATCCAAATAAATCCACTCTCTCCAATACAACAGTTTCCCTCACAACTACTGCATAGGGAAGCATCAAACTTATAAGAAAAATCTTTATGTTCTAAAATCATAGTTGTTTCATATCCACTTTTATACTGTATGTATTGCACATTTTATAAATATCTTCCATCTCTTTTGTAAAATTTGCACCCTCAAACATCACAAGTGGAGGTAAAATAGAAAGATGACTTTTTGAATTTTTTCGTCCATAAACCATCACTAAACTACTCTTTCTATCACTTTTTGGATGTAAAAATTGTAATGCTTCGATGTTTATTCCATATTTTTTACTCAAAAAGATAATATCATCAAGAAGCTTAACATCATAACAAAAGAAAAATTTTCCATTATCTTTTAATATTTTTGCACTTTTTTGGATTAAAAATTCTAATGGTAAACTATCGTTGTATCTTGCTCTTTTTAAATTTTTATTATCACTTTGAATCACTGATGATGGATAAAATGGAGGGTTAGAAACAATCATATCAAAAGATTTTTCAAATGATAAGTGTTGAAAATCACCCTCATAGATATTTGAAATAACTCCATTTATTTGGCTATTTTTTTTTGTTAAAAAAATAAATTCCTCTTGAATTTCCGCACTATGAAGTTTCATTTTTCTATACTCTTTGGCAATTAAAATCCCTAAAATACCACTTCCACTTCCAATATCAAGAAGTTCTCCTTGATTGTTTTTAAATATTTTGAGATTCTCTTTGATGAAATTAAAAAGAGCTAGTGTATCACTGTTATAACAATACCCATCAATTGGTTGATAAATAAGTGTCAATTAAAAACTCCAGAGCTATCTCCACTTAAAAATTTTTGGACAATCTCTAGCTTAGAATTTTTAAAATGCTCCTCATCACCATATTCTACAATCACCCCATCATACAACATTGCAAAATAATCAGCTGTTTTAAATGTTTCATTAATATCGTGGCTTATTAAAATAGAAGTTGTTTTTATCTCTTTTTGGAGACTAATTATCATTTGTGAAATAACATCACTTGTAATAGGATCAAGCCCTGAAGTTGGCTCATCATAGAGTAAAACTTTTGGATTTAAAATGATAGTTCTTGCTAATCCTACCCTTTTTCTCATCCCACCACTGAGTTCATCTGGATTAAGATATGCTACCCGTTTTGCATCAAGTCCGACTAAAGTAAGTTTATCCATCACCTCTTTTTGGATAGTTTTTTCATCTAATTTCGTATGTTCACGAAGAGGAAAAGCAACATTCTCATACACATTCATACTATCAAACAATGCCCCACTTTGAAATAAAAATCCAATATCTTTTCGCACATCTCGAATCTCTTTTTCATTCATTGTACCAATATCTTTTTCATGATACAAAATCTCACCGCTTGTAGGTTTCAAAAGTCCAACAATATGTTTAATAATAGTTGATTTTCCACCACCTGAGAGTCCAAAAATCGCAGTACATTTCCCCTCAACAATAGAAAGATTTACATCTTTTAATATCTCTTTAGTTCCAAATACTTTTTTTAGATTTTTAATTTCTATAATACTATTCATACTTTTACTCTGTTTTTTTTAAATCAAATTCAACACAAAATCCACGATCTAGTTTTTCATAATCTTTGTAAAATTCACAACTTTTTGGTTTATATTCTTTAATATATTGCTCAAGTCTATTTTTTTGATCAAATCCCATCTCACAATAAAGATATCGAATTTTTCTAGCAACTGTTTCATCAATAATTTTTTTAAGCAATTCGTCCCCATCAACTCCACCAAAGAGGGCATTTTTTGGTTCATATGTAACATTTTTAGGTAATTTAAAATTATTTTTGATGTAAGGTGGATTAGAGATACACATATCAAATTGTTCATCTGTAACATTTGCAAATAAATCACTTTTGATAAAGGTTATCTTCCCTTCCACTCCAAATTTTTTAGCATTTAAAGCAGCTAATTCTAAAGCATCCTCATTGATATCAACAGCGACAATCTCTATATTTGGGATAAGTTTTGCCAACATTACAGAAATTATCCCACTCCCTACACCAATCTCTAGTACTTTTGGATTTGGTATCGCTTGAAGCACTTGCTCCGCTTTTTCAACCAAAATTTCTGTTTCAGGTCTTGGGATAAGGACATTTTGCTTTACTATAAAACTCTCTCCATAAAAACTTGCACGATTCGTTAGATACTCCATTGGGAAATCGGTTGCCCTTTTTTTAACAAGTTTCGCTAAATTTTCTTCACAACTGCACTCATTTTTATAGTTAAGATGAAGCCATATTGGATTTTTATCCAAAAGGAAAAGGAGGAGCATCTCCACCTCTTTTGCTGGAATATGGGTCACTTCTTTCAAAAGTGGAGCATATTTTTTAATTATTTGTTCGTAAGTCATTAGTTTTGAGGAAGCTTTTCTTTCATCATCTGAACCAATTCACTAGGAATCTGCTCTATTTTTGGCAATACAATATTTAAAGTCACAAATAAATTTCCCATCTCTTTTGTTTTTCTATTTAAGACACCTAACTCTTTGAGTCTCATTTTTTGGTTTTGTTTTGTATTTTCTGGTATTTTTAATGTTACTGTTTTATAAAGTGTTGGAACCTCGACTTTTCCACCAAACAATGCAACATAAAGAGGAACATCCACTTTTAATGATAAATCATCTCCATCCCTTGTATATTCATGATCTTCAGATACATTAATTGTAAGAATTAGATCCCCCCTTGGATATCCTTGTGCTCTTTTTCCTTTCTCTTTAGCTCTGATTTTTTGTCCATTTGCAATCCCTTGCGGTATTTTAATATCAAAACTCTCTCCATTTAAAGTGATGCTTTTTTTCCCACCAAGCACTGCTGTTCTAAAATCAACTGTTAAACTAGCCTCTATATCCAAATCTGGTTCAAATCCACCAAATCCTCCTCCAAAGCCAGCTCCACCGAAACCTCCACTAGAGAAACCTCCTCGACCTCCACCAAACATATTTCGTAAAATCTCATTGATATCAACTCCAGCACCTTGACCTCTTGCAAAATCATGGAAATTTTGTCCACCAAACATACTATCACCATATTGGTCGTATTGAGCTTTTTTCTCTTCATCTCCAAGAACCTCATAGGCTGCATTTATCTCTTTAAATTTTTCCTCTGCTTCTGGAGTTTTATTAATATCTGGATGGTATTGTTTCGCTAAATTTCTATAGGCTTTTTTGATTTCACTTTGTGATGCATTTTCACTAACACCTAGTGTTTCATATAAACTTTTTGCCATTCTTGTTATCCTTTCTTGATATGTTCCAAATTGCTAAAGCAATATATCCCATACACTCATTCTTTTTTGATTAAAATACTGATTAAATTATAAAAAGTTGATGGAAACCCACCAACTTTTGAAATTATACTTGATATATTAGCACTTGTCAATAATGAGTGCTAAATTTTAATTCTATTATCTTGCCAAGAGACCTTTTTTAGGACCACTTACACCACAGCATTGTTTGTATTTTTTTCCACTTCCACAAGGACAAGCTTCATTTCTTGCTATTTTTTTTGCTACAACCTCAGCTTGCTCCTCTTTATTTGTAAAAAGTGCTTCGTTTGATTGTTCCATTTTTGCTTTTAAAGCTTCAATTTCTCTTTTCTCAGCCTCTTCATCTCTGAGTCTTACTGTAAATAAAATTTTAACTATTTCTAATTTGATAGAAGCGATAAGCTCAATAAACATATTGTAGCTCTCTTTTTTATACTCAACAAGTGGGTCTTTTTGATTGTATCCTCGAAGTCCAATACCAGTTTTAAGTGTATCCATCGTATAAAGATGATCTCTCCAAGAACTATCTAGGATTTGAAGATAGAGGATTTTTTCTATCTCTTGTCTTTGCTCATCTGAAGCCATTGACATCTTCTCATCATATTTTAATTGTACCAACTCTAAAAGTTTCTGACTTACAAGGGACTTATCAAGATCTGCTATATCCTCTTTTGTGATATGAACTCCAAGTTCTTCTTGAAGTTTTAAAATAATATGGTCATAGTTAAAATCATCCATCATAGCAGATGTACTTAAAAACTCGGCATGTTCCATAAGATTTGCCACATATTCAGCAATATTTTCTTTAATTTTTGAGTCAATATCATAATCTTTTGAGAGTAAATCATTTCTAAATTTATAGATAACTTTTCTTTGCTCATTTGCTACATCATCATATTCAAGGAGATGTTTTCTACTTTCAAAGTGCATTGTCTCTACTTTTTTCTGTGCATTTTCAACAGCTCTTGTAACCATCCCTGATTCGATATGCTCACCCTCTTCAATTCCAAGTCTTGTCATAATATTCGCAATTTTATCACTTCCAAAGATTCGTAAAAGATTATCTTCAAGACTCAAATAAAATTGTGATTCTCCAACATCCCCTTGTCGTCCACTTCTCCCTCGAAGCTGATTATCAATCCTTCTACTTTCGTGTCTTTCAGTTGCAATAATTGCCAAACCACCAAGTTCTAAACACTCTTTTGGAAGTTTAATATCAACTCCCCTTCCTGCCATATTAGTTGCAATCGTAACAGCACCTTTTTGTCCAGCTTGTTCTACAATTTTTCCCTCTTTTTCGTGTTGTTTTGCATTTAAAACAGTGTGGGCAATTTTTTTATCTTTAAGTAATTTATGAAGATACTCACTTTTTTCAATAGAAGTAGTCCCAACAAGTACAGGTTGTCCTCTATCACTATACTCTTTGATTTTTAAACAAATTGCATCAAATTTTTCCCTTTCACTTTTATAGATAAGGTCATTTTTATCTACTCTTTGCACTGGGATATTTGTAGGGATACTTACAACATCAAGGTTATAAATCTCTGCAAATTCAGTAGCTTCAGTTTGAGCAGTTCCAGTCATACCAGCTAGTGTTTCATACATTCTAAAATAATTTTGGAAAGTGATATCTGCTAAAGTTTGTGATTCATCTTGAATTTTTACACCCTCTTTTGCTTCAAGAGCTTGGTGAAGTCCATCACTAAATCTTCGACCTTCACTGAGTCTCCCTGTAAACTCATCAACGATTATAACTTCATTGTTTTGAACAACATAATCAACATCTTTTTGAAAAATATAGTTTGCTTTTAAAGCCTGATCAAGTTGATGTGAAAGAGTTGCATTCTCTAGTGCATAGAGATTTTCAACACCATACATCTGTTCAGCTTTTGTAATTCCACTATCGTTTATCATAATCGCTCGATTCTTTTCATCTACATAAAAATCACCTGTAATCACTGGTTGTTCATCTGGTCTTGTTGGCTCTATTCTCTCCCCTTTTTCCAAAACCAAAGCTATCTCATTTGATTTTGCATAATCACTCGCTTTTCGTTTTGTTGGACCACTGATAATCAGTGGTGTTCTAGCCTCATCAATCAAAATTGAATCTATCTCATCAACGATAACATAGTGATGCCCCCGTTGAACTTTCTCATTGATATCATAAACCATATTGTCTCTTAGATAATCAAATCCATACTCATTGTTCGTCCCATAAGTGATATCACAATTGTATTGTTCTTTTCTCTCCATATCATTTTTAAGGGCATTTGTTACAATCCCAACACTAAGCCCTAAAAAGTTATAAAGCTTTTCTAACTCTTTTGCATCTCTTGAAGCAAGATAATCATTTACAGTTACAACATGAACACCTTTCCCACTAAGGGCATTTAAAACCACAGGGAGTGTCGCTACAAGTGTTTTTCCCTCCCCTGTTTTCATTTCAGCGATTCTTCCATCGTTAAGCACAAGTCCACCAATAAGCTGAACATCATAGTGCCTCATCCCAAGTACCCTTTTACTTGCTTCCCGTGTAATAGCAAAAACATCGTTAAGGACTTCGTCTGTTGTTACACTATTTATTTGTAATTTTTCTTTGATTTCATCAATTGTAGTTTGGATCTCTTCGTCACTCATTGCACTATATTTTGGCTCAAGTGCATTTATAGCTTCAACTCTTTTTCGATATTTTTTAACCTCTTTGTCATTTTTTGTACCGAATAATTTTCCTAAAATAGCTAGCATAAAATTTTAATCCTTTTTCATATATAATTGGCTCGATTATAACGAAAGGATAATTATGAAAGTATTAATTATAAGCTTATTTTTAAGCTACTCACTATTTGGAAATATTTTAGATTTTAAAACCATTAGCACAACCTTCAAGCAATCTGTAAAAAATAAATCAGGCTCTGAAGCAATATACAAAGGGGAACTCAAAATCAAAGGGAACGATAAAATTTTATGGAGTTATAAAACACCTATCAAAAAAAATGTCTATATCAATAAAAATAATGTGATTATCGATGAGCCAGATCTTGAACAAGCAATAACATCAAGTTTAAATGATGAACTCAACATGGTAAAAATTATCAATAATTCAAAAAAAGTATCCCAAAACACTTATGAAAATACCCTTGAAGATACAAAATACACAATAATTATCGAAAACAATGTTTTGAAATCTGTTAGCTACAAAGATGAACTTGACAATAAAGTGATAATACTCTTTACAAATTTTCAAAAAGATGTGGCAATAAGTGATACTCTTTTTCAGTTTACAATCCCTAAACATTATGATGTTATAAAAAAATAATAGTTTTTTGGTTATGATACCGCAAAAGGTACAACTGATAATAGCTTGAAAGCAATTTCAAGAGGAAAGTCTGGGCTTTAGTGAAGTAAGGTTCCATCTAACGGATGGCTAGAGTAATCTAAGGGAAAGTGCAACAGAAAGTAAACTGCCATCTCTTGGTTAGAGCTCTGGTAAAGGTGAAACGGTGGGGTAAGAGCCCACCAATGTTTTGAGCAATCTTAACAGTTATGTAAACCCAACCTAAAGCAAGAATACATGGTAAAAGCTTCACATTTTTCGTATTCGCAAGATTTTTAAAGTAATTTAAAAACTAGATAAATTATTATCCACGACAAAACGCGGCTTA
>CAZHJR010000062.1:0-7485 GCA_964533335.1 uncultured Helicobacter sp.
AGCACATCTTCAATCATCTTATCCAAGTCACCATCAAGTATCCCATCTACATTGCTATACCCTACTCCGCTTCGTGAGTCTTTTATTTGTTGGTATGGTTGCATTACATAACTTCGGATTTGATGTCCCCAACCATTTTCACTTTTTGGTGTTCCATTTTTTTCTGCCATTTGTTTTTCAAGCTCTAGTTCATAAAGTTTACTTTTAAGCATCTTCATAGCACTTGCTTTATTTTTATGTTGGCTTCTATCATTTTGACATTGCACTACGATATTTGTTTTTATATGTGTGATTCTTATGGCACTTTCTGTTTTATTGACATGTTGTCCACCAGCTCCACTTGAACGGTAAGTATCGATTCTTATATCTTTATCTTCAACAACGATATCAATGTCATCATCCACTTCAGGAGACACAATCACCGAAGTAAAAGAGGTGTGTCGTTTTGCATTACTATCAAATGGAGAGATTCTTACAAGTCTATGCACACCCGTTTCAACCTTGAGATACCCATAAGCATTGATTCCACTTACGATAAAACTCACATCTTTTATCCCAGCTTCATCACCTGCTTGGTAGTCAAGAATTTCTACTTTAAACCCTTTTCTCTCACACCATCGCAGATACATCCGATAAAGCATACTTGCCCAGTCACAACTCTCAGTTCCACCAGCTCCAGGATGGATAGTGACAATCGCATTATTTCCATCATCCTTTCCACTAAGCATCACTTCGATTTCAGTTTGCTTGATGATTTCTTCTAGGTCACTTGCCTCTTCAAAAAGCATCTCTATAGTCTCTTCATCTTTATCAGCTGTTGCCATTTCAAAAAGCTCATTAGCATCCGTTATCGCTTTATATGCTTTCAAAAACTTCGCTTTTCGCCCTAATAATCTATTTTTTTCCTGCCCAAGCTTTGTAGCATTTTCGATATTTTCCCAAAAATCTGGTGCTTGTTCAAGAACAACTATCTCTTGCAACCTTGCTTCAATTTCATCAGGCTTCAAGATCGACTCTATATTTTGTATTTTTTTATTTAAAACTTTTAAAAGTTCTGTGTATTCGTAATTATCCATAAGGTAGATTATACTAAAAGAGTTATGAAAGGTTGTTAAAAACTATACTTTCTCTCGTATCTCTCAATCATCGTTTCATTTCCCATAAGTCCACCTTGGTGGATATACAAAACTTCATAATCTTTAAATGTTTCAAGATGTTCTTGTAGTGTACTCCAACCTATTGGGTCATAAAGAAGGTCAAACTCTATATTTGTACTCGTTTTTATCTCATTCCACAATATATAATGCTCTTTATAGAGTTTTCCAAAATGATACTTTTTTTTAGAATTTAAAATCATTGGATAAAGCGAATTATCTTTTTCTAAAAGTGAAAACTGATATTCTAAATATTCACTATCTCCCACACAAGGAACTGTGTAAACCTCATCATCCAAAAATTTTTGTAAAAATAATGCCGTTGTCCCTGTTCCACTTGGAAGAAAAATTTTAAGGGTTAGGATGTGATTTTCTTTTTTCCACTCTTTTATCTCATTTGCTAATTGCTCTATTCCAAAACTAGCTTCCTTTATAGCTCCACCCTCTTCTATAAAAAGTTCATTTAGTTTTGGTTCATATTTCGTTGTTTTAAAATCTTCATCAACAATAAGCTCCATCCCATTTAATAAAGCATATTTATAGTTTCCATTTGGATGCTCTTTTAAAAAAGATGGCAGATGATTGATAAAATATTTAAATTTCCAGTTTTTTAGTTTTGCTAAAACTGATAAGCTATACATTGCATTTGATTGATTTGAGCCAAAACTTACAATAGTATCTACATTTCGGAAATCATTTTCTAAAAAATAGTGAAATTTTCGAGCTTTGTTTCCGCTAAAATCTTTATGGAGTAAGTCATCTCTTTTTATATAAAAATTTCGATTGAAAAGTGTTATTTGTTCGATTGGAGAGTTTGTAAGTGTCATTTGTTATCCAGTAGTTTTTACCAAATTATATAAATAAAAAAAGGCAAGTAAAAAATACTTGCCTTTTTTCTAAAAAATCAAAAAAATTATTTTCTTAACTCTTTGATTTTTGCTGCTTTACCTTTTAATTCTCTTAAGAAGTTTAATTTAGCTCTTCTTACTCTTCCTCTTCTTAAAACCTCAATTGATTTTAAGCTATCAGAATATAATGGGAAAATTCTCTCAACACCAACAGAGTTAGCACCGATTTTTCTGATTGTAAATGTATTAGATACACCTTCACCTTTAAGAGCAATTACAATTCCTTCAAAAAACTGAATTCTTGTTTTGTTCCCTTCTTTAATTTCAACACCAAGTTTTAAAGTGTCTCCAGCTTTAAATTGTGGTATCTCTTTACCTGCCATTTGAGCTGCTTCGAAAGCTGCTATATATTTATTTTTCATTTTTTCCCTTTATGTTCGGGGGTACCATGGTAAGTGGCAGTGCCCCATTTTATGGTCTATAGTACTTAGTTTTGCACAAAGACATCTTATTTTTTAAGCCTCGGATTTTATCGTGATTACCCTTTAATAATTCTGAAGGAACCTTTAAATTTCTAAAATTTATCGGTTTTGTAAAAGATGGGGCTTCAAGAAGTGTTTTTTTATTTATTGTTAAGTCATTATAACTCTCATCGTTTAACGAATCTTTGTTACCCAAAACTCCCTCAATATTTCTACTTATTGCATCAGCTATCACTAAAGAAGGAAGTTCTCCACCTGTTAAAATATAATCCCCAATACTAAAAACCTCATTTGCATAAGTTTCTATTACCCTCTCATCAATCCCTTCATATCGCCCACTTACTAAAACGATATTTTTTTTAGAAGCAAGTCGCACAGCATCATTTTGATTGAAAGGTTTTGCCGATGCTAGTGGAAATATTATATATGCATCTGGGTATTTTTCTTTGATAGCATCAAGGGTATCAAAAAGAGGCTGTGGAAACATAAGCTGTCCTGCACCTCCTCCACAGAGTGTATCATCAACTTTTTTATGCTTATCCTTTGAAAAATCTCTAGGATTGTAAAAATCAATCCCAAGATATCCCTCGTTGATTGCTTTTTTTAAGATAGAATCTTGAAAATAAAATTCGATAAGATTTTGAAAAAGTGTTACAAAAGTAAAATTCATTTTTGAAGGTACCCTTTAATTTAATTTGGTATTTGATACAATTTACGAATGATAACATTAAAAAATATAATAGAAGCAAAAAAGAGATTGGACGGGGTTATTTACAATACTCCATTGGCATTTGCACCAACATTAAGTAAAGAACTAGATGCAAATATATATTTAAAAAAAGAGAATTTACAACTAACAGGTAGCTTTAAAATTAGAGGTGCATTTAATAAAATTTCACTTTTAAATGATGAAGAAAAAAAAGCAGGTGTAGTAGCTGCAAGTGCTGGAAATCATGCACAAGGTATGGCATTTAGTGCAAAACATTATAATATTGATGCAACTATAGTGATGCCTGAAGCTACACCACTTACAAAAGTAAGCGGTGTAAAAGCATACGGTGCAGAGGTTATTTTACATGGAAGCAACTATGATGAAGCCTATTCATTTGCTGTTCAATTTGCAAAAGAAAACAATAAAACTTTTGTTCATCCATTTGCAGATGATGATGTAATAGCTGGTCAAGGGACTATTTTTTTAGAGATTTTAGAGGAGTTACAAGATATCGATATGATTGTCGTTCCTATTGGTGGTGGTGGACTTATCACTGGAATTGCAAGTGCAGTTAAACAACTCAAACCATCTATTAAGATAATCGGTGTGGTAGCAAGTGGTGCTTCTGCTATGAACACTTCATATAAAGCAAAATCTCCTATTGATAACCTTTCAGTTAAAACAATTGCCGATGGAATAGCTGTTCGAGATGTCACTCCAAAAATGCTAGAGTATGTTTTGGAACTTGTTGATGAGATAGTTGAAGTTGAAGATCAAGAGATAGCAAGTGCTATTTTATTTTTACTTGAGAGACAAAAAATTGTTGTTGAAGGTGCAGGTGCTGTAGGACTTGCAGCGATTATGCATAACAAACTTGATATCAAAGACAAAACGGTTGTCTTGCCTCTTAGTGGAGGAAATATTGATGTTACGATGCTTTCAGTTATAATTGAAAAAGGTCTTTTAAAATCAAATAGAAAAATGAATATGATAGTTACTCTTGTGGATAAACCAGGAAGTTTGATGAGACTTACGGAAATATTTAAGGAAGTTTCTGCAAATATTGTGATGATTGATTATGATAGGAACTCGGTGCAACTTGATTTTGGTGAAGCAAATGTCACAATAGGTCTTGAAACAAAAGGTGTAGAACACAAAGAGTTAATAAAATCAAAATTAAAAGAAAATGGATATAGATTTAAGGAAATTTAATGAAAGTTAGCATCTATGCTTTAGAAAAATTACTCAAAGAGTATGAAAGCAACATAGCAAATGCTAGCAAACAACTTAAAGATTTGGATGCAGGGAAAATTACCCTTTCTCCCCTAAAAATTGCTTCAGTTGAAAATACTTTAGAACATTCAACAGCTGAATATGAAAAATACAAAACAATTTATGATGCAATTCCTGAAAAAGAAAAAGAAGACTTTAGAAATTTACAAGCGGTACAAGAACTGTTAGCAAAAGAGTCTTATTATAAACTTCAAAAAATAAGGCTCAAAAGGGATAAAAATCTTAAAAGAAATCAACGACTTGAAGCAATGATGATACTTGATGAGATCCCTGAAGATGTCCATTTTGATGATGCTCAACTTATTGAAGTTACCAATATTATCATAAAATACAATGCTAGAGAGAGCGTAGAATTAGTTGCTGAACTAGGTGTTATTAGAGATGAATTTGACAAAAGACTTGATAGTTTAAAAGATAAAGAGGATCTCAAGCATTTTAATTTTTTAGACACCTACATCCCTATAATCATTTTACATTTCGCATCTTTAACAAAAAGTATTGAAGAAACGGTGATTTTATATAATGAAAAAGCGAAAGAAACAGTAAATGATAAAGAACCAACACCTCTTATAAATTTTAATGGATTTCCAAAATATGAAGATTGGTGGTTTGAAGAATTGTTTCATAATCACCATGCCTACTTTGCACTTTATTTTTGGAAAGAAAGAATCAAAGAGATTTGTATTACCGAGCAACAAAAAGAACTTTGGGAAAAAATATTTTCAAATTGGCTTATGATTAAGAAAATTCTTAACACAAAAGATGAAAATGCGTATGATTATAATTTTATTTTTGATGATATGATAAAAAAATATTCAAAAGTAGAAGAGGAATTCGATTTTGTCGTTATGGAAACAAATGAAAAACAACTTCTTGGTGAAATGAAAAGAACAGATATAACAAAAAAATTATTAGAGCATGAAACTATAACAACTTATCATAAGTGGAAAAATACTAAGTCAACTAATTAGATTTTTATGAATTTTTCATTATAATTGCGGAATATTTAACAAAAAAGGATAATTATGGAAGGTAGATTGTTTACATTCTTAGGGGTATTTGGACATAATCAAGAGTGGATGATATTGTCACATCTTATTTTAACTATTGCGATAGTTTTACTTGTTGCAAGATTTGCAATGAAAAAAATTCAACTTGTACCAACAGGTACACAAAATGTTATGGAAGCATATTTACAAGGTGTTGTTTCAATAGGTACTGATTCTATGGGTGAGAAAAATGCTCGAATATTTATGCCACTTATTGCGACACTTGGTCTTATTATATTTGTTGCAAATATGATGGGAATTATCCCTGGATTTGAATCGGTTACTGGTAATATTAACTTTACTTTATCTTTAGCTCTTATGGTATTTGTATACTATAACTACCTTGGATTTAAAGAAAATGGTGCTAAAAAATATTTAGGACATATGATGGGACCTGTTCCAGCACTTGCTCCATTAATGTTTCCAATTGAGGTGATTTCACATTTCTCAAGAATAGTATCTTTAGCATTCCGACTTTTTGGTTCAATCAAAGGTGACGATATGTTCTTAATGGTTCTTTTAATGCTAGTACCTTGGATTGCACCTCTTCCTGGTTACTTTTTCTTATTTGCATTTGGAATTTTACAATCATTTATTTTTATGATTCTTACTTATGTATATATTTCAGGATCAGTAATGATGGCTGAGGAAGATCACCACTAATTTTTTAGTAGGTGACTAAACACAAAGGGGCTTCTTTTAAAAGAAGCCCCTTTTTTTATGGTTTATTCTAAATAACTACTGATACAATATCACTATGAAATCATATTTAATAACTGATCCAAAATATTATTCAAATCAACAAAAATTATTTGAAAAAACACTTACTACAATTCTTCAAAATAACATTCCAGATATGGCCTGTTTTAGAGATAAAACCTCACAGAATATTGAAGAATTAATAGAAATATTTACCAATATTTGTCACAAAAAAAAGGTTGAAACTATCTTTATCAATAACAATATAGAACTAGCTATGAAGTATAAAGCAAATGGAGTTCATCTTACTTCGACTCAATTTGATAAGATACAATATGCAAAAAATAATGGTTTAAAAGTAATCATTAGCTGTCACACACAAGAAGAGATAGAAAGTGCAATTGAGCAAAAAGCAGATTTTATAACATATTCTCCAATCTTTGCTACACCAAACAAAGGGGAACCAAAAGGGGTAGCTGAACTACAAAGAGTAGTGAAAAAATATCCAATAAATATTATTGCTCTGGGTGGAATTATTACAAAAGAACATCTACAAGAGTTGGAAAAAACTGGTGTTTATGGATTTGCCTCTATACGATATTTTATATAGAGGTGGAGTTATTGAGTCTACTATTCTTCGATTCTTATCATTGCAGGCTCTGATAAAACTAAATTTTCATCTTCAAGCACTTTGAGGGCTTCTTTAATATCTCTTTCTTTACATAAGTGAGTTGAAAGAAGTAAATTTGCTCGTTTCTCATCAATTGGTTTTTGTACCATATTTTTAATAGAGATATTTTGATTTCCTAAAATAGTAGCAACTTTGGCTAAGACTCCACTAATATCAGCCACTTGAAGTCTTAAATAATATCTCGTCTCAATATCCCCTTTTTGTGCTAGTTTCAATCCACCTTCTAATGGTGTTTTAAACCCAAGCATAGGTGAACCTTTCCCTTTTCGTGCGATATCTATCAAGTTAGCTATCACAGCACTTGCAGTTGCATCACCACCAGCACCAGGTCCAATATAAAGAGTCTCCCCTACTTTATCCCCAAGTACACTAATTCCATTCATAACACCATCTACTTTTGCAATCATATCAGCTGTACTAATAAGTGCAGGATGAACTCTTAATTCAACTTCGTTGTTTTTATTGATTTGAGCGATTGTAAGTAGTTTGATAGAAAATCCAAACTCTTTTGCAAAATAGATATCTTCTGTTGCTATATTTTGAATCCCTTCGATTAA
>CAZHJR010000062.1:7585-10291 GCA_964533335.1 uncultured Helicobacter sp.
GCTAACTCTTGAAGCTCATATCTATGATAAGCTAAAAGTGCTTTGTTTGCAGTTACTACTGATTTCCCATTTTTAAGGGCTTTTTTTACAACTTCGTAAGCCTTATCAACTCCACCCATAAGCTCAACTACGATATCAATAGTTGGGTCATCAAGCACCTCATCTACATTTGTAGTAAGCTTAATTGAAACATCTCTTTTTTTAGAGATATCACTCACTACTCCAATAGTAGGAACGAGTTCTACTCCAGCTCTTGCTGTGATAATATCTTTATTTGATTCAAGTATTTGACATACACTTTGCCCTACAGTTCCAACACCAACTATCCCTATTTTTAACATTATGCTAACCTTGCTTTTAGAAGTTCATTTATCTTTTGTGGATTTGCAGCACCCTTTGAAGCTTTCATAGTTTGTCCTACAAAAAATGCAAACATCTTATCTTTTCCACTTTTATATTCAGCTACCTTATCTTGATTTGCTGCCAGTATCTCATCTATCATAGCCAAAATAGCTCCATCATCACTCACCTGAGCGAGTCCTAATTTTTCAATAACTGCATCTACTGTTTCATCATTTTCCATTAGATAATCAAGCACCTCTTTTGCTGCTTTTCCACTAATTGTTCCATCCTCGATAGCTTTTACTAAAGTTCCAAGTTTTATAGCATTTACAGGAGAAGTTGTGACATTCATCCCTTCACTCATTCTCCCTTGAAGTTCAACCGTAAGCCAAGTTGTAGCAGCTTTTCCACTGATACCACAAGTTAGCATCTCTTCAAAATATGCAGCCATCTCTTTTGTGCTACAAATAACTCCTGCATCATACACAGGAAGTCCAAACTCTTTTACAAGTCTCTCTTTTTTAGCATCTGGAAGTTCTGGGATTTGGCTAAATTCTGCAATCATCTCATCAGTTACGATAACTGGTAAAAGGTCTGGATCTGGAAAATATCTATAATCAGCAGCATCCTCTTTCCCCCTCATACTTCTTGTTTCCCCAGTTGCTACATCAAAAAGTCTTGTCTCTTGAACAACCTCTTTTTCATAAACACCATCTTCCCAAGCTTCGATTTGTCTATTTACTTCATATTTGATAGCTTTTTCAATAAATTTAAAACTATTCATATTTTTGATTTCACATCTTGTGTAAAGCTTCGCATCCCCTTTTGGTCGAATAGATACATTTACATCACATCTAAAGCTCCCCTCTTGCATATTTGCATCACTAATATCGATATATCGTACGATTGAGTGAAGTTTTTTAAGATACAACACAGCCTCTTCAGCACTTCTCATATCAGGCTCACTTACGATTTCTAAAAGTGGTGTTCCTGCTCTATTTAAGTCAACTTTTGAGTAATCTTTCTCGTGTGTATTTTTTCCAGCATCATTTTCAAGATGAGCTCTTGTAACACCTATCTTTTTGCTACTTCCATCTGGAAAATCTATCACAATCTCCCCCATCCCAACAATTGGCACTTCAAATTGAGATATTTGGTATCCTGTCGGTAAATCTGGGTAAAAGTAGTTTTTTCGATTAAAAATTGATTTTTGATTGATTTTTGCATTAATTGCAGTACCAAGTGCAATAGCTTTATGTACTGCTTCTTTGTTTAAAACTGGTAAAGCACCAGGAAGACCCAAACAAATTGGACAAACATTTGTATTTGGTGTTGCTCCAAAACTTGTTGCACATCCACACCATAATTTCGTTTTTGTATTTAATTGAGCATGAACCTCAAGCCCTATAATTGTTTCAAACATCTTTTAACCTTGTTTTCATAATTTTAGTGGATTATAGCCAAAGGTTACTAAGATTTTTATTACCAAATTTCAATAACTTAGTTCATTAGAGTTTCTAAAAAAAGAGATTTTGACAACTATTGAAGCAGTAAATTTATTTTCTCAATCTCATTCTCTTCTAATCTAAAAGAGAAAATATCTAAATCCTCTTTCATATGTTTTTGGGATGTTGTTCCATTGAGTGGTGTTATATCTATTTGGGTTAAAAATCTATAAAAAATAGCTTCATTTGTCCTTTGGTACTTATTTGCAATTTTTGCAATCACATCTGATTGGACAATATGAGGATTTGCACTTAGTGACCAAAAACTTTGATATGAAACATCATTTTCTTTACAAAAATTCCTAAGTTCTTTATCATAAAAAGTTGCATCATAAAATCTATTTTGTAACACTTTTGGCTGAATATTTGCACTTTCATAAAGTTTTTTAAAAAGATTAAAATCGTAACAATTACTTATCCCTATTTGCTTTACATCTCCCAATTCCACAAACTCTTCAAATACTCTCCAAGCTTTTAAAAGTTCACTAAATGGGAAAAGTGGCGAATGTAAAATAAGTGAATCGATATAGGTTGTTTGGAGATTTGCTTTTGAAACATTGAGGGAAGTTTTTATTTGATTTTCAATTGAATCATTTGGATTGTATGGGATATTGTTTGGATCTTGCCCACCAATTGGGGTAAATTTTGTTTGCAAAAAAAGCTCTTCTCGTAAAATATTATTTTTTAACAGTCCACTTTGCACCCCAATTCCTACTAACTTTTCATTGTAATGTTTTGGCTGACAAGCTGTATCAATTGCTCTAAAACCACTCGCGATAGCAAATTCTACCAAATCTGCCGTATTTCCTTTTTTCCAAGCTGTTCCGTAAATCATTTTTGGTTGCATTATTTCACCTTT
>CAZHJR010000063.1:0-9985 GCA_964533335.1 uncultured Helicobacter sp.
AAACTAAACTCTGAAAAATTAAAATATGAACTCTCAACAAAGGTGTAAAGAAGATGCATATTACAAATAAGATTTCTCAATCCTTTTATAAATTTGCTTCAAAAGAGTTTCCAAAACCAATCCAAAATTTTATCAATAAGAGTTATGTCAATATCTTAGGACTTGATATGAGTGAATTTGAATTACCGCAGAATTATAAAACTCTAAATCAACTTTTTACAAGAGCTTTGCTAAAGCCAAGAACTTTTGATGAGAGCCAAAATAATTTTATCTGTGTAGCTGATAGTTATGTAAGTAGCCAAGGTGATATCCATGATGGAATAGCACTTCAGATTAAAGGGATGGAATATAGTATTGAGCGGCTTTTTACAACTTATATTGCACAAGAAAATATTGCAAGATTAAAAGATGGATCTTTTATGAATTTTTATCTAAGCCCTAAAGATTATCATAGATATCACTCTCCATATGATGCAAAAGTGACAAAACTTATCTATATTCCCGGGAAATTATATCCTGTAAATTTTACTTATTTGAACAAACAAGATGAGCTTTTTGTTGAAAATGAAAGGGTTATTGTAGAGTGTGTAACAAATGAGAATAAACTTTTTTATATGGCATATATTGGTGCTTTAAATGTTGGAAAAATGGTATTTGATTTTGAGCCAAGAGTTTCTACAAATGAGGGTGCAGATGAGATTCAAGTATTTCAATATGATGATTTACATATCAAAAAAGGGGAATGTTTGGGGCATTTTAAAATGGGCTCAACTGTGCTTATTTTTTGGGAAAAAGATATGGTGAAACTTCAAAATCTCCTTGATACAAAAGTAAGATTTACAGATATTATCGCTACTCTTAAATAAAAATGGAAACTATTTTAATCACAGGTTGTAGTTCTGGAATAGGGGAAGCAACAGCTTATTATCTTAAATCTAAAGGGTATAGAGTAATTGCCACTGCCAGAAAAGAGGCAGATGTGGTGCGACTACAACAAGATGGCTTTGAAGCATTTTTGTTGGATGTTACAAAACCACAGACGATAACTAAAACTTTAGAAGAAATTGTAAAACTTACAAATGGGACTCTTGATGTATTGTTTAACAATGCTGGTTTTGGGCAACCTGGAGCTATTGAAGATATCAAAACAGATATTTTAAGAGAACAGTTTGAGACAAATGTTTTTGGACTTCACGAAGTGATGATGCAAGTACTTCCTATTATGAAAACTCAAGGATATGGAAAAATTATCAATCATAGCTCTGTTTTGGGGCTAATTTCACTTAAACTTCGAGGAGCATATAATGCAAGTAAATATGCAATTGAAGGGTTAAGTGACACTTTACGACTAGAACTTACAGAGACAAATATTGATGTGACAGTTTTAAATACAGGACCAATTACAAGTAGTTTTAGAAAAAATGCAAAAGAAAAGACATTAGAAAATATCGATATAGAAAACTCAAGATTTAAAGAGACCTATCATAAAAGTCTCTCTTCTAAAAAGAGTGATGTTCCATTCAATCTTCCGCCGATTGAGGTTGCCAAGGTTGTTGAAAAAATTATCATGGCAAAAAAGGTAAAACCAAGATACTATATCACCAAGGCTACTTACCTTTTGGGATTTGCAAAAAGAGTTTTATCGACACGGTTGCTTGATAAGATACTTATTAAAATCTAACACCAAATAAAACTATTCAGTCCTTTTTTGTTGCCTTTTTTGTTTTGAACTTACTTGCACTTTATCAAAGCTACTTGTGACTTCACTATATTCTCTTAAAAATGAAGGAAGTTTTCTTCCTCCAACTTTTAAAATATCAGCTACTAAAATATCAGCAACCTCTTGCTTTGGAAGGTTTTGGATAGTTGTCAAATAATCAAATAAAAATTGAGCTAATCTATCAAGGGATATTTGCCAAGTGGAATAGGTTTGCTTATAAAGCCAATCTGAAAAATCGTAAAAAGTCTCATACACACTTTTATCTGCAACCATTAAAGCAAAGGTTTTTGTAAAATTTCCACTGTTATACACAAGATCCCAAAACCTTGCAAATCGTTTCATCTCTTGCATTTTTGGAAATGGAATCATATCATTTGCTAAAATATCATAAGGTGGGATATCACTGTAAATCATCCCATAGAGTTCATCGTGACGATTTAAAGTTGTACCTGAAAGTTTTTTAAGGACTCCTAGTTGTATTTCACTATTTGATAAACTACATAAATAATCTAAATTCTCCCCAAAGCTTTCACAACTTTCCCCTGGAAGCCCGATGATGAGATCAAGATGGATATGAGCATTGGTCTCATTTTCTAAAAATTCTAAATTTTCTTTGATTTTTGGAATATTGAGATTTCTTTTGATATTTTTTGCAATATCCTTTTTGAGTGTTTGAATACCAATCTCAAGTTGTAAGGAATGGGGAGGAAAGAGTTTGATTCTTTCTCTTAGTTCAGCTGGAAAATGGTCAGGTATCACTTCAAAATGGGTCGTAAATGGCTCATCTTTTGCTAAAAAGAAGTCAAGTAGAGTATTTGCCATTTTGATATCAAGATTAAAAGTTCTGTCAATAAATTTAAAGTTTCTCACCCCTTTATCCCAAAGAGTTTGAAATTCATTGAGAAGTTGATTTAATTCAAAATTTCGCACAGCTTTATCAATCGAAGAGAGGCAAAATTCACAAGAAAACGGGCAACCTCTTGAAGCTTCTACATAGATATATCTATTTTTGATATCGTTTTCATCATAAAATTGATAGGGTAAAACAATCTCTTTAAGGTCATATAGCTTTGGTGAAAAGATTTTATTTTCAATAGTTATGTTTTCTAAAATATCACGACAAAGTTCATAAAAGGGGATCTCGCCTTCCCCTTGTATAATATAATCAGCTTTACTAAAATCTACCCTAAAAGGTTGATAACTTACCTCTGGTCCACCTAAAATAATAGTAGTATTTGGAGATACTTTTTTAAGGGTGTGGATAAGTGCTGCAACATCACTTGCATTCCAAATATAAACTCCAATTCCTATAATTTTTGGATTTTCTTTTAAAATATCCTCTGCGATATCTTGTATTTTTTCATTGATAACATACTCTTTAATAAGGGCTTTTTGTTGGAGTTCTTTGAGATTTGCAAAAAGATAACGAAGCCCTAAACTTGAGTGTGTATATCTCCCATTAAGGGTAGTGAGGATGATATCACTCACTATTTTGTATGACTTTGAAGTTTATTTTGGTTAATGATAAACCTAAAATGTATCTCTAAACCTTTATTGGTTTGGGAAAAATCTATAGGAAAATCTAATATAATTGAATAATTTTGCTTTTCTAACAACTTAATAATATCAAAAAACTCGGTTGGTGTGCCCAGTACAGTTGAAACATCATAGGTATATTTTACAATTTTATCCTCTGTAGAACTCACTAATTTAACTATGGCATTATTATTAAAAAGCTGTTCAATCCCTTTTTTCCCATCCTCTTGAGATAAAAATCTCTCTTTTGTGGTTGGAATATATTTTTTATTTACTGGATCAATCTTTGTTAAAAGATTTACATTTGAAATAATAGATGTAAAAGTACCTTTATTTTCTGTGGTAAGAATATTTTCACTTCGTTCATAAAACTTTAAAAGTTTTGGTTTCAAAGCTTTTTCAAAAGGATTTATAGCTTTAAAATCATAAATAATCGTAGATTCATTTTTAGCTATTTGTATCTCTTTTAAGACAGAATTATCATCGATAGTATCAAAGAGCTTAATAATTAGATTGATAGTATTTTGATTTGTAGTAATATGATTTGGCAGGTCAATATCTTCTATTTTTGTTGTTTGTTCTTGTTTTGTAAAATTTGCATCTCCAACTTTTGACTCAGATGATTGAAGAAAATAAAAACTATAGAGTGCTCCTATTGTCGTTACTAGAGTGACTAAAAACCAAATAAAGAGAGTGTATTTTGATTTTTTAGTCCGTTTTTTTGTAAAACTATAATTTTCTATATTTTCTCTTCTTGCAATAGCATCAACAGTATCATCAATATTGATTGGATTATAGTTGATATCTAAGGCAAGATTTGATTTTAATGTTTCAAGTTGTTTATTTTCAAGATGTTTAATGACATAAAAAATGTTGACACTTTCACAAAAATTTGACGAACTTGAAGTTTCATAGTATTTTTTTAAAATTGTAGTGATATTTTCCCCTAATTCAAGAAGATAAATCTCATCATATAAAATTTGTTCAGCAACTTCATCTGTGTAAAAATTTGATTTTTTTATATCTGTATAGGGGGTAAGAGTGGTTATCGTACTATACCCAAGTCTTTTTTTCTCATTTAAAAATATCGCATAGATGGTATTATTAAAAATAAAAAGATTTAATGAATTTGCTTTAGGGTCTAGCATAACTTCATCATGAAGTATAGTAAAAGGGGAGATGAGATAATCAATATTGCCATTGTTATAATACGATTTGGTTATCTCAATACTTGACTTGTCCAAAACTATACCATGTGAAGCATCAAACAAAAGTTCCACTTCTGTTTTACTTTTTGCTCTATTTTTACTCACTATCTCTTGAGTGATATCCTCACAAATAGCCGTTATGAAACTATGGGGTATTTCATTTTCAAGAACTTTTATTTTAAAAAGAGCATCATTAGAGAGTTTATTGTTATCAAGTAAAAAAACAGATTGTTCTGCAGTTAAAAGTTTTCCATTTGTAAAAACTTGATTATCAAGTTTGATGTTGTGTTCAACTTTGATAAGGTTAATATATTGGATATCTTTACTACTGCTCATAGAGTTTCTCCATATTTATTTTTATTTTTTCTTTTGCTTCTATAAGGCTAAGTCCTTCTAAACTAAAAGGTTCACTAATATATAAATCAATAGTTCCAAAAGGTTTAGGGATAGTAAAATCATCCCAAGAGTTAAATTGCCAATATTTTGAAGCTTTTGAACCAAAACAAGCAACTTTTGCATTTGTTTTTTGTGCAATCATCACTATTCCATCTGCAATAGTATGTTTTGGACCTTTTGGACCATCTGGAGTAATCGCTACATCAATTCCATTTTGAAGTGCTTTAATTGCTCCTAAAAGTGCTTTTGCTCCACCTCTTGTTGATGAACCACTTAGTGATCCAATACCTAAAGACTCTACAGTTCTTCGAATGATTTCACCATCACTATGTTCGCTGATAATCACTTTCACTACACCATTTTTTTTAAATGATTGGTAGTTTAAGGGTTGAGTAATCAAATCACCATGCCAAAACGAAAGGATGAAATTTTCATTATCCATAGGGGACGGATAATGATAAACTTTTTTATTGGTAAGGTAGATAAATCGAACAATAAGTTGTAAAAAAAATGGCACAACAGAGATGGCGAAATTTTTTTTAAATTTTTTAAATTTTGACTTCATTCTACTACAATCCCTTTGAGTGATGTTCTGCTATTTTGAGTTATTTTTACATTTACTATTTTGCCAAGAAGCTCTTCACTTCCTTTAACAAATACTTGCAATCCATTGTCACTAAATCCCATAATCTCACCATTTGGTTTTAAGTCTTCAAAATAGACACTATGGATAGTTCCAATATTTTTTTCCATATGCTCATCTTGATGGGTTTTATGTAAATCAATAAGAGTTTGTAATCTTCTAGTACCAATCTCACTATCGATTTGCTCCATAGATGCAGCTGGTGTATTTGGACGAGGTGAATATTTAAAATTAAAAATTTGATCAAATTTTACTTTTTCTACTACATCAAGAGTATCTAAAAAATCCTCGTCACTCTCCCCTGGAAAAGCTACAATGATATCTGTGCTGATTCGTACATTTGGTACTTTTGTTCGTATCTTTTCACAACGATTTAAAAACCATTCTTTTGAATAGCCTCTTTTCATATCTTTTAAAATTTTCGTAGAACCACTTTGAAGTGGCACATGAATGAGTTTGCAGATTTTAGGATTTGTTGCAAACTCTTCAATAAATTCATCATCCATATGGAGTGGATGTGGAGAGGTAAATCTAATTCTCTCAATCCCCTCAATTTTACTTATCTCTTGAAGAAGTTTAGTAAAAGTGTATTTTTCAGATTCTTTATTTGAAAAATATTTTCCGTAGTTGTTGACATTTTGCCCAAGTAAAAATATCTCTTTCATTCCTGCATCAGCCGATTTTTTTGCCTCATTTAGAATTATTTCAGCTGGAATACTTATCTCATCTCCTCTTGTAGATGGGACTATACAAAAGGTGCATTGTTTATCGCATCCAAGTGAGATATTGATATTTGCTTTATATGGGGAACTCCTATATTCACTAAATTCATATGAAGTTTCATCATTATTTATGTCAATTTCAACAGTTCCTTTATTCTCTATCGCCTTAGAAATTTTTGATACATTTCTAGCACCTACAACAAAATCAACAAAGGGTGCTCTTTTAATAATCTCTTCCCCTAAATGACTTGCAGTACATCCACAAACACCTATTTTAGCTCCATCTTTCTTTGTTTTATTAAATTGCCCAAGTTCACTAAAAAGTTTCGCAACAGGCTTTTCTCTAACACTACAAGTATTTATAATAATGAGGTCAGCTTCAGCAGCATTTGTTGTAGGAACATAATCACTATGAGTATTGAGCTCAGCGATTATATGTTCTGTATCTCTTGTATTCATTTGACATCCAAGAGTTTCTATGAAAAGTTTTTTTGACATTTTTATACTTTATACTACCTATTAGAGTGCATGTAGTTCATACATATATTCATCATCAGCAAGACCATATTTGATCTCTCTAAAGCTTACATTGTATCCTAAACTTTCAAGACTTTCAACCAAAGCCATCATATTTTTATGTGAATTGTCTCTATCAAAATAGTAAATTTTTCCAGTTGTTTCTTTTAGTTCATCTTTGATTTTTGTAAGACTTATTTTTTTTGGTTTTTCGTGTATTTCATTTCTAGCTAGTAAAATATCCATTTTGGTTTTATCCTTTTGATTTGTTTCATTTGATTAAGAATTGCGATTTTATCAAAAAGTTGCTTTATTACTCCATTACTGTATGAAATCTTATCTTTATAAGCTATAATCCCAAAATGAAAAAAGCGACAAAAAAAGATATTTTATTTATAAGAGATTATTTTTTAGAACACTATAGCGGTATGGTGACAGAGTTAGAATTTAGAAACGATTATGAGCTTTTAATAGCGATTATTCTCTCAGCTCAATGCACCGATAAGCGAGTAAATATCATTACTCCAGCACTTTTTGAAAAATATCCAGATTCAAAAACTTTAGCAAATGCTCATCTTGAGGATGTCAAAGAGCTTTTAAAAACTTGTAGTTTTTTTAACAATAAAGCAGAAAATATTATAAAAATGGCAAAAGATGTTATAACTTTTCATAATGGTGAAATACCTCATGAAAAAGAGAAACTTATTAAACTTGCTGGTGTTGGCAATAAAACAGCAAATGTTTTTTTAATAGAAGCGGATGGAGCTAATTTGATGGCTGTTGATACCCATGTTTTTAGAGTTTCACATCGTTTAGGGCTAAGTGATGCAAAAACTGTCGAACTTACAGAGGCTGATTTAGTAAAAAAACTTAAAGATGATTTGCATATTTTTCATCAAGCGATGGTTTTATTTGGGCGATATAAATGTAAAGCTGTTGCTCCACTTTGTGATGATTGTGGACTTAAAATAGTGTGCAAAAGTGATGGGCGATTTAGTGTTGATGGAAAGAATGAACTAAAAATAAAAAAAATAAGAAGTAAGTAGATGGCAGTAAAAAATATAGAGTATAAAGATAAAAAATTTGAGATAAATTATGAGATTCTAAATCCTTCAAAATTGGAAAAGACAATAGTTTTTTTACATGGTTGGGGGAGTAATAAAGAGGTGATGAAAAGTGGATTTGCTTCTATTTTAAAAAGTTTTAGGCATATCTATATCGATATGCCAGGATTTGGAAAAAGTCCAAATGAACTTGTTTTAACCACAAAAGAATATAGTGAAATACTGAAGTTATTTCTAGAATCACTTGGGATATTTGATAACAATATCGTAATAGCAGGACATAGTTTTGGGGGAAAAGTAGCAACTTTACTTGCTCCAAAAAACCTTATTTTACTGAGTTCAGCTGGTATAGTTGAAGAAAAATCAACAAAAGTTAAAACAAAAATCAAACTCACAAAATTAGCAAATAAACTAGGAATCTCATTTTTTGGGAAACTTTTTAGAAGTAAAGATGTAAACACTATGAGTGAAGTGATGTATGGCACTTTTAAAAATGTTGTTGATGAAGATTTTAGAGATCAATTTATAAAATATGATGGCAATGCTCTTATTTTTTGGGGGATAAGTGATAGAGCTACAAGTTTACAAAGTGGAGAGAGTATTCATAATCTTATAAAAAATAGTAAATTCTATCCAATGGATGGAGATCATTACTTTTTTTTAAAAAATAGTGATAAAATAGAAAAAATTATAATGGAGATGGTTCAATAATGGAATATTTTGAAATTTTTACAAATATAGCACTTTTAATGGCACTTGGTTGGTATCTTATCACCAATCTACAATGGTACAATTATAAACTTGAAAGGGTTATCCTTAAGCATCATAAACAGCAGTGGCATATAATCTATTTTCTAACACCAATAGTTCTTTTTTACCTTTTGGATTTTGTTTATTTCGCTGTTTATTTTTATCTTTTGCATCTGAGTGCTTTTTATCTATGGAATAAAAATCTCTCAAAAGGGCTTGTGATAACTCCAAGGGTAAAACGATTTTTTGCTATTTTACTTACTTTGTCATTTATCGTTGATGGACTTTGTTTTTTGAGTGAAGGTTGCCATTATGGTGTATTTATTGTTCTCTTTGGAACTTATCTTATCACTACAGCTCTTGAAAAAATCTTTTTTATTAGCTACAAACACAAAGCAAAACAAAGATTAAAACAATTAAACAACCTTACAACTGTAGCGATAACTGCATCGTATGGAAAAACATCTATCAAAAACTATCTCTATCAGGTACTGAGAAAAAATTTCATAGTCTATATGACACCACGAAGTGTCAATACTATTGGTGGACTTTGTAAAGATGTTAATGATGATTTGCCACTTGACACAGAGGTGTATATCGCTGAAGCTGGAGCTAGAGAAAAAGGGGATATCGAAGAGATAACGATGTTCTTAGAACCTGAATATGTTATCATTGGAAGTGTAGGGGAACAACATATTGAGTATTTTAAAACTTTAGATAATATTATCCATACAAAGATGGAGATACTCAAATCTCCAAAACTTATCCATGGGTTTGTTCATGACAGTGTACCTATTTTAGAATATCCAACAATTACAAAATTCCCAAATAATCTTTACATTACAAGAAGTGATTTGGGTGGGATTTGGTTTGATATTGAAGTAAATGGAAAAGTGGAACATTTCCATGCACCAGTTTTAGGAAGTTTTAATGCTATCAATTTAACTGCTGTTATTTTAGTAGCTCATAAACTTGGGATGGATATCGAAGAGATAAAAGTTGCACTTCATAATATTAAGCCAGTTGACCATAGACTGCAACTTTCTAAAGTAAATGGAAAAGTGATACTAGATGATAGCTTCAATGGAAACCTTGAGGGGATGCTTGAAGCGGTGAAAATCGCTTCCACTTATGAGGGGCGAAAAGTAATCATCACCCCTGGAATAGTTGAAAGTACAGATGAGGCTAATATTAAGTTAGCTCGTGCAATTGATGATGTTTTTGATATCGCAATCATTACAGGCTCTATCAATCAACAAGTTTTAAATAATCATATAAGAAAAGCAAATGTGATAATCTTAAAGGATAAAAGCGAAATGGAGATGGTGCTTTTAGAAAATACCAAGATGGGTGATTTGATACTCTTTGCAAATGATGCACCGAATTTTATATAGGATTTATTACTCCACCAATAAAATAAACTAAATTTT
>CAZHJR010000064.1:0-9753 GCA_964533335.1 uncultured Helicobacter sp.
ATGCAAAATATCAACTGCACTTGGTGTAATTCCACTTATTTGACTTGCATTAAAAAGTGTTTTTGGTCTGTGAAGATTTAGTTTTTGGATGATTTCGGTTGAAAGTCCTGGGAGATTGTCATAGATAAAATCCTCTGGTATTTTCAAATCCAACATCTTTTTCATCTTTTCTATCTGTTTTTGTTGCTTTTCAACATATCTAAAATACTTCGCTTCAGTTAAAATTTGCTCTTTGAGATAGCCATCAAGATGAGCTAAAGTTGGTACTAGCATATCGAGTTTTTCATTTGTAATAGTGCTTCTTCCTACGATATCCACAAGTAAAGTTCTATCACTTATTTTATCCTCTTGTAAAGATTCCAAAAGTTCAAGATTTTCTTTTTTAGGGGTAAACCATTCATTTTTCATAAATTCCATCGCATCATCGATAGTTTGTTTTTTGTGAAGCATATTTTGGTAAGTAACTTCATTTATAAGTCCAAGACTGTGTCCATATCCCATTAGTCTTATATCAGCACTCTCTTCTCTTAAAAGAAGTCTGTATTCAGCCCTTGAAGTAAACATTCGGTAAGGCTCATTCGTCCCTTTTGTGACCAAATCATCTATTAAAACACCAATATAACTCTCATCTCTTCGTAAAATAAATGGCTCTTTTCCCGTGCATGCTAAAGCAGCATTTATTCCAGCAATAAATCCTTGAGATGCAGCTTCTTCATATCCTGTTGTGGCATTTATTTGACCAGCAAGATAGAGATTTTTCACTTTTTTTGTTTCAAGTGTATGATGAAGTTCTAGTGGATTAATATAATCATATTCAATAGCATATCCATATCGTACAATTTTTGCATTTTCAAGTCCTGCGATTGAATGAATCATAGATTTTTGAACATCAATAGGAAGTGAGGAGCTAAGTCCATTTATATAATACTCTCTTGCATTTGCTGTTTGCGGTTCTAAAAAAAGTTGATGTCTCTCTCTTTCACTAAATCTATTTACTTTATCCTCAATACTTGGACAATATCGTGGACCCATCCCTTCTATTTGTCCTGTAAAAAGTGGTGCTCTATCGAAGTTTGATCTAATCGTATGATGAGTATCTAAGTTCGTATAAGTGATATAACAAGGAAGTTGCGTTGGATTAAAAGTTTCTCTATTTGTTCTAAAACTAAATGGAGTTGGTTTTTCATCACCACCATGAGCTTCCATTACAGAAAAATCAATACTATTTCTATCAAGTCTAGCTGGTGTTCCTGTTTTTAGTCTTCCAACATCAAGTCCAAGTTCTTTTAACTGCAAAGATAAAGTTGTTGATGGCAATTCCCAAGCACGACCAGCACTATATTGATTTTCACCAATATGGATAAGCCCTCGCATAAAAGTACCAGTTGTAAGGATTACTTTTTTTGATTTAAAAACTTCACCAAGCTTCGTATTAACCCCACATACTCCACCATTATCATCTAGCAAAAGTGAACTTACTTCATCTTGATACACTGTAAGATTTGGAGTATTTAAACATACATTTTGCATATAAATTCTATATGCATCCATATCAATTTGGGCACGACTTCCTTGAACAGCTGCACCTTTTGAAGCATTTAAAATTCTAAACTGTATCCCCGTTGCATCTGTGCAAAGTCCCATCTCTCCACCAAGTGCATCAAGTTCCCTTACTAAATGCCCCTTAGCTAGTCCTCCAATAGCAGGGTTACAACTAGCTGCTCCTATTTGCTCTACAAGCATAGTAACAAGCAATGTTTTTTGACCCATTCTAGCACTTACAAGGGCAGCTTCAATCCCTGCATGACCTCCACCAACTACTATAATATCATATTGCATAAATTTTAATTTCCTATTTTATATCTTTTTCCACAACTATCAATAGATTTTTTTATTCATAGCTGTTATTTTTTTTCCTAATTCTACTATAACATTTTTGTAAAATTTTGCCGCTGTTGTTTTTATTTCAAATTCTCTTATCTTAAATGCCAATACCAAAGTTTTATCTTCTCCAGCTTCCACTGTTGCATTTCTTGGCTCCCCTGTTAAGACTAGCAATTCCCCAAATAAAGAAGGTTCTTCTATCCTTTGAATTCGTATTCTTGTTGATTCTGAGTCATTTTTACTTTTTAATATATTGATAGAACCAGATAAAAGATAATATATATACTTTGATGTAGTATTCCCTTCAACAAAAATAATATTTTTATTTTGAAATGTAACGATTCGTACCTCTTCTATAAGTTGCTTTAACTCTTCCTTTGTTAAAGACTCAAAAAAAGGTATCTTATCTTTTACTGAAATAAGTGTTTCAAGAGGATTATCGAAATTTATATCCAAACTAAACCTTCCTAATTAAACATCAAGATGTTCCACATCCTTTGCATGTTCCTCTATATATTTTCTTCTTGGCTCTACTTCATCCCCCATAAAGAGTGTAAAAGTATCACTAGCAATCTCTGCATCATCAATAGTTACCCTTAAAAGTCTTCTAGCTTCAGGGATCATAGTAGTTTCCCATAGTTGAGAAGGATTCATCTCTCCAAGACCTTTATATCTTTGAATATAAGCACCTTTTTTTGCACTACTTTCAATCTCCTCAAGAAGTTTTATTAAATCTTCTCCATTAAATAGTGTTAAATCTCTCTCATTTAATTTTTTAAATAGATAGCTAGCCTCTCCAAAATATGGACTTGCAAACAATTCATCATCAATCATAAGTTCTTCAAGTCCATTATTTGTTTGAACAAAGATATGAATTTTCTCTTCGTCAACAATTTTATTTAAAATGTTATAACCTTTAGTTGTTATAAATTTTTCAATTTCACCAAATAATGCTCCATTTTCCATCCCAACTAAAGTATCATTTTCTACAATAAATCGAATCACATCTATAAGTGAATATCTTTTTTCTAGGTTATTTAACATACTTCTATAAGTTGCTACAATTTTAAACATATCAAGTAAATCATTATATCCCATACCTTCAAATTGAAATCCATCTAATCCATGCTCAATAAGGAAATTACTAAGAGCTGTATCATCTTTTAAGTATGTCTCATTTTTTCCTTTTCTATAAAGATAAAGTGGTGGTTGAGCAATATAAAGATACCCAGCTTCAACTACTGGTCTTAAAAATCTAAAGAAAAAAGTAAGTAATAATGTTTGAATATGACTACCATCAACATCAGCATCGGTCATAATAATAATTTTATTGTATCTTACTTTTTCAATATTAAAATCTTCACCAATTCCACTTCCAAGAGCTGTGATGATATTTTTTATCTCTTCAGATTTTAAAATCTTATCAAGTCTTGATTTTTCAACATTTAAAATTTTCCCTTTTAGTGGTAAGATAGCTTGGAATACTCTATCTCTTCCTTGTTTTGCAGAACCTCCCGCAGAATCCCCTTCCACAAGATACAATTCAGCAATAGTTGGATCTTTAGTCTGACAATTTGCTAACTTCCCTGGAAGTGTACCAACAGACATACTATCAGTTTTTCTTGTAAGTTCTCTTGCTTTTTTCGCAGCTTCTCTTCCTCTTGCTGCTAAAAGTGCTTTTTCCATTACAAGTTTTGCTTGAGTTGGATTCTCTTCAAAATATTTATCTAAAACATCGCCAGTTAGTTTTTGACAAATTGGTCTTACATAAGAACTCCCAAGTTTCCCTTTTGTTTGTCCCTCAAATTGTGGTTCAGGAATTCTGATACTAATAACAGCTACAAGACCTTCTCTTACATCTTCCCCTGAAATTTTTGCATCTTTATCTCTAGCATTTGCATTTTCTTTGAGATATTTTGTGATAGCTCTTGTAAGTCCAGCTTTAAATCCACCTTCATGAGTTCCCCCATCAATTGTACGGATATTATTTACAAATGAGTGAGTTTTTTCAACATAAGTTGTGTTATACATTAAAGCGATATCAACTTCAACATCATCCTCTTTTGTAGAAAATGCAACAGCATCAGTTATAGGTGTAGCTTTATTGAGATCTTCAACAAATTGTTTAATACCACCTTCAAAATGGTAAGTTTCCTTTTTATTAATCCTTTGATCTTCTAAAATAATAGTAATAATTGGATTAAGATAAGCAACTTCTCTAAATCTTCGTGAAAGAATTTCAAAATCAAAAACACCAACTTCAAAAATAGTCAAATCTGGTTGAAATTCTATAATTGTTCCTGTTTTTTTTGTAGTTCCAATAATTTCAAGTGGTTTATCATAAAGTCCCTCATGAAATTCTTGATAGTGGATATTTCCAGCTCTATGAATAGTCATTTTAAGACTACTAGAAAGGGCATTTACAACAGATACTCCAACTCCATGAAGTCCTCCACTTACCTTATAAGTATCTTTATCAAATTTTCCACCAGCATGTAAAACTGTAAGGGCAACTGTAGCAGCACTTATATTTTCTGTTGGGTGGATATCTGTTGGAATCCCCCTTGCATTATCTTTTACAATAATTCCATTTGTTTTTGTTATCGTTACATGGATAGTATCACAAAATCCAGCCATTGCTTCATCTATAGAGTTATCGACAACTTCATAAACCATATGGTGCAAACCATTGATATTTGTATCACCAATATACATTCCTGGTCTTTTTCGTACTGCTTCGAGTCCTTTAAGGACTTTAATATTATCGGCTCCGTATTCTGTTTGTTCTTCAATCATCTAAAATCCTTCTTTTTTTATAGTATTACTGGCATTATAATTGTTGTAAAATTATTATCTTTAAGTGCAAATGGTAATCTTGTTTCATTAAATCCAATTTGAAATTTCTCACTGTTAGATGAACTTAAAAAATCAAGTAAATACTTACTATTTACAGCAAAATAAAATGGCTCTGTTATATCTAAATGCTCTTCAATTTGAGTTTTTGCTTCACTATCCTCATCTAAACTTTCTAAAATAATGCTATTTTGTAGGAAAGTAATTTTAATATTTGGTTTAAGTGATGTTATAAGTTTAATCGCATCTATAAATTGGTTTCTATTTACTTTTACTGTTACTTTTAAATTATTTGGTAAGATTCTTGCATAATCTGGAAATTTACCATTAATAAGTTTTGTAAAAAATGTATAGTTTTTATTTTTAACTACAAGATTTACATCATCATATTTAATTTCACAATCATCAAAAAAGAGTTTTTGTATCTCTATAATAGCTTTTTTAGGGACAATTATTTGATTTGATTTATTATTAATATTTTCAATTTTACTAATAGCTAATCTTCTTGTATCTGTTGCTACAAAATTTATTTTATCCTCTTTAATATCTATTAATGCACCGTTAAGTTCAAATTTTGGATTGTTATTATCAATTGCAGGGGTAATATTTTTGATAGAATTAATAACATTGATAATATTTATATCAATTTTATGAAGTGTTTCCATATTAGGAAAATTTGGATATTCATTTGCATCATACATAGGTAATTTGAATGATGTTTTATTTTGTTTAATATGAAGATTATTATCAATTACTTCAAAATTAATGTTTTCATTTTTTAATCTTCTAATAATATTTAAAAGATTACTTCCATTTACAGTAGCTTTTCCATCTTCATAGTTTTCAATCTCATCAATATGAGACAATAATCCCATTTCATAATCAGTTGATTTTAAAATTAAAGTATCATTAATAATTTCTATATAAATATGTGAAGTAATGGCACTTAAATCTTTTTTTTCTAAGAATGGTTGCATTGATGCAATAACTTGTTCAAATTTTCCTTTGTTTGTGCTAAATTTCATAACTCGTCCTTTTTATTATTTAACTAAAATTAGTAGTGATAGTAGTGTATGTGAATAGATGAAAATAAAAGAGAAAGAGTTTATACATAGCAGTTTGAAGTGATGATAAACTTTCTTTTTTTATTCACATTTATTCACATATTTTTATCAACCTCTTTATTTTGTTAATATTTTATTTTTTAAATTTTCTAAAATTAATTTAAAATTTTCATCTTGCTCTATCATCTCATTTGCTTTAGATATATTTTTAGAAACACTCGAGTGATCTTTCATTCCTAAAAATTTTGCAATATCTGGCATAGAGTTGTGGGTTAATTCTCTAGCTAAGTAGATTACTATTCTTCTTGCATTGACTATATTTGCAGTTCTTTTTGATGATTTTAAATCACTTGGTTTGATATTGAGCTCACTTGCTATAACTTCTATAATATTTGGTAATTTAATATTATTTTTTTTCTCTTTTATTTGATCTTTGAGAAGATTTTTCACTAAATCTAAATCTATCTTTTGCCCTAATAAATCAGCACTTGCATTGATTTTAATCAGAAGCCCTTCAATTTCTCTAATGGAGCTATCTAGTGTTGTTGCTATATAATTTATAATCTCTTTTGAAAGATGAATTCCATTAAGTTCACTCTTTTTTTCAACAATTGCTATTTTTGTTTCAAGTTCAGGAAGTTGAATATCAGTTGTAAGACCCCATTCAAATCTACTTTTAAGTCTATCTTCTAGTCCAGCAATTTGTGATGGAAGCTTATCTGAAGTGAGTATGATTTGTTTATTTGCTGTGTGAAGTTCATTGAAAGTGTGAAAAAACTCTTTTTGGGTTTCCTCTTTTCCACTTAAAAACTGAATATCATCAATCAAAAGTAAATCACATTTTCTATACTTATTTCGAAAATGTTCCATATTTTTATTTTTTAAACTGAATGTAAAATCGTTCATAAACTGTTCAATAGTGACATAGATTACTATTTTATTGTGTTCAATTGCATTATTTCCAACTGCTTGAAGTAGATGAGTTTTTCCTAGTCCTGTGCCACCATAGATAAACAATGGATTGTATTGTTTACCTAAATTTGTTGAAACAGCTTTAGAGGCATTGTATGCCATCTGATTGGAACTTCCAACAACAAATGAATCAAAGGTGTATGATTGATTTAAAATTGTATTTTCAGGAGTATTAACAGCTGATTGTTCATTAATAATATCTTTTTTTGATCTTCTTTTTTCACCTATTAAAAGTATCTCAATCGATGGTCTTATAGATGTTTGATTGAAGTATATATCTTGAATAATTGAGGTAAATTTTGTTTTTATAAAGGTTGCAATAAATCTGTTTGGAGCTTCAAACACAAGCAATTCATCACTTGAACTTGTTTTTTTAAAAATAAGTTGTTTGATAAATTTTGTATAATCTGAGGGGGAAACCTCTTTTTTTAACTCTTCAATGATATTTATTTTTGACAAATTATATAATCCTACTTTTTTTAAATATTTTCGATTATATCTAAAAATCTTTTAAAATCCTCGTGAAATATGTGAATAACTTTTAGTGAATAAGTGAAAACCGTTAAGAAAAAGTGAATAATTTTACTTTTTTAGGTTTGAAACCGTAGGCTTTTTGTCATTTGGCATAGCCGAAGGGAAAATCAAAATTGAAGTGAATAATTTATTTTTTTTGATATGATATGATTTATGAAAATATTAAGTATTGACCCTGGAACCATAAATTGTGGTTATTGTATTTTAGAAGTGATTAATAAAAAACCAAAGCTTGTCGAAGCAGGGCTAATTAAAATGAAGTCAAGAGTTTTGCAAGAACAGATTGTTGAGTTTATAGAAGGTTTAGATTTGGTAGTAAAAAATCATACCATAAGTGAAGTAGCTATGGAAGATATGTTTTATGCATTTAATCCAAAAACAGTGATAAAACTTGCACAATTTCGAGGGGCAATAACTTTAAAACTTTTGCAAGATTTTGGAAATTTTTATGAGTACACACCATTGCAAGTAAAAAAAGCAGTTACAGGCAATGGCAAAGCAACAAAAGAACAAGTTTCTTTTATGGTTAAACGGCTTTTAAATCTTAAACAAGAGATTAAACCATTTGATGTTACAGATGCCATAGCTGTTGGTTTAGCACATTGTCAAAGATTATAATGGGGTTATTTTTTAGATGAAATCTTAAAAGTTTACAAAATAGTTACATAAAAAAGATATAATTTTTTTATGAAAATATTTTTAGTAGAAGATGATACATTATTAAATGAAGCTATAACAGCAACATTCTCAAGTTTAGGGTATAAGGTAACCTCTTTTGATGATGGAAAAACAGCATTTGAAAATATAGATAAATCGTATGATTTATTTATAATTGATATTAATCTACCAAATGTAAATGGGATTGAGCTTGTCAAACAAATAAAAAAGGTCTATAAAGAGGCAAATATTTTTATTATGAGTGCAGATATTGATATTCAAACTATAGTAAAGGCATACGATTTAGGTTGTATCGATTATATCAAAAAGCCATTTGATATAAGGGAGATTATTGCAAAAATAAGACATACCTTAAAAATCCCACTTGGAAATGTAAGATTTAAAAATTGTCCGTTGTCTATGTATAATAGAGACAAGCAGGTTTTTGTTTATGATAATAAAGAGATAAGGCTAACCGCAAAAGAGCTGTTACTTTTTGAATTACTTTTGAAAAATGCAAATCATACCGTTTCAAATGAGCAAATTGAAGATTATGTTTGGGACGAAAGTTTTAAAAATGGTCATGTAAGACAGCTAGTGGCGAAATTAAGAAGAAAAATCCCTTCAAACATTATTGAAAATTACAATTCGAATGGATATGTAATCAACACACTGTAACTTATTTTGTTTGGATTTTTGACTTCTCTATCCAAACAAAAGTATGTTTTTTATTCCTTATCTTTTAAACAATCTTCAAATAAGTATTTATGTTCAGTTGGTAACACTTCAAATAATGCTCTTGCTAAATCTTGAATCTCCCATAAAGCACTTTTACTACTTCTAAGAGCTATAAAGTTTTGTAAACTTCTTGCATTGATACTCCATGTGAGTTCTGTTTTATAACTCTCTGGTAGACAGTATTTAGCCCTATCATTACTTACTCCATCAACTAGCATAAGTCTTAGGTTTTCTAGTGCTACAACCGAAGCAAAATCGACACCTAAAATATCACTCCAAACTAAATATTTAGAGGCTCGTACCATATGTTTATCAATATATACTTCAGTTGGGTTTGTGTATTTTTCCTTTAGCTCAACCATTGAAGCACCATCTGTAAAACTCTCTTCATCTTTAAGCTCTTTAAGAGTATATCTTGTAGATTTTACACTTGGACTTGCCATTCTGTGTCTTGCTAATTCTTGAAGTAAAGCTCTACTTATTCCACTAATATAAAAAGTGTAACTAAGGTGTTCTAGTGTTGAAGCATGTTTAAATTTATTTCCAACTCTGTCTATTAGGTCTTTATCTTTTTCTCCACCATGATCACTTTTGTCAAAACTTTGCCAACAAGTTCGTATCGCCGTAGCACAAATCGCTAAAGATGTGTGTTGTAAGAGTTCCACTTTCATATCTTTTTCCTCATATTTTATTTTTTTTATTATACCAAATCAGGCTGATTATCAGCTCGATTTTCAACTTCTAAATCCCACAAAACTGTAATACCATATTCTTTATCAAGTGTGATATATTTGAAATACTCTTTTTTTGAGTTGTAACTAAAAAGCCTTACTATCACATCTTCTTTAGCAAGGAGTTGCCTCACCTCGTATGGACTAATTCCCCTTTTGCCCCATTTTAAAAGTGCATTGCCCCAGATACGAAAAGAGCAAGTAGCATTTTGGGAGAGTTCAAACATCTCTCCATCTTCTGTTTTCCAAGAGGCATTAGAACAAGTATAAACCTTTGTATTTTTTCCACGAACAATTTTCTTTTCATATCCAATAATCCC
>CAZHJR010000065.1:0-9530 GCA_964533335.1 uncultured Helicobacter sp.
ACATATCGAATAAGTATATCACCCAAACAATGAGCCTCTTTTGTTGCTAAAATAACGATATCTTTTTTTGTATTTTTAAAAAGCTTGATTGTTGCATCTTGTGGAAGAACTGATTTGATATCTGTTAATAATTTTGCTTTATCAAATTCACCACTTATAACCGTTCGCATAAAAAATTTGTTGACATCTTTATCAACATACTCAGAGTTTGTTTCTATATTTAAATTGTAATTAAAAAGTATTTTAGAAATATTATAAACGAGTCCTTTCTCATCTGTGGTATCTATTAAAAGTCTATATTCACTCAAATTTTTTCCTTGTCTAATCTTATTATCACATCTTCTGCGATTTGTATCATATTGATATTTAGCTTTTTATATTCTAAATTTTTGACATTTAAAAGTAAAACATCATAAATTTCAGAGTAAGGGTAGATACTAAAAAATATAAATTCTTTAGAATTATTTTCATATCCAAGCTCTTTAAACCATGTTGCTAACATCGAAAAAAGAAGCATTGAGGGATTGAATTTTGGGTCATTTTTTAGATGGTTCGATACCATAATATTTATTTGGTTATAAATCTTTACAATAAGCTTTATCCTTGAAACTTTTATATTTCGTATGTAATAATCATTTGGTTGCAAAATTGCATTTATCCCTTTTTGTAGATTATTGATATGATTTTTTATAAACTCTCTAAGGTAGTCATCTGTGATAAAAATACTAGTTGGATTTATTTTATCATCATTGTAAGTATTTATTAAATCTCTACAAAAAAGTAATAGTGCTTCTGTTTTTAAAGATACAACATCTACAACCATATTTTTCCTCTAATAAAACAAGTTTATAAGAAAAGATACAAATTCTTTTGACACATTTTTATCACTTATCTCTTCACTTTCTTGTGTTGATTTGTGAATTAAAATTGCCATGTTCTCTATTAAGTAATGTGCCTTTTCTTCATGAAGCATATTGAGTTTACTAACCATTCGTTGTTTAATAATAAAAGGTTCAAGGTTTTCTTTTATAGCGATTCCATATGCCATATCATCAAGTGTGGTTCTAATATCAATAGGTAATGAATTGTAGATTGAGTTTCTATCTTTTTCAAGTGCTATTTGCTGTTGTAAAAAATGATTATGTAAAATAATATTTCCTTTAAAAAATGATTGGGTATTGTATCAAAGTGGTGGTTAAACAATTATTTGATAGAATCAAAAGATACTAAAAAGAAGGATTTTAAATTGAATAAAATAGTTGTAGCTCATTCACCAGATGCCGATGATATATTTATGTACTATGCTATAAAGTTTGGATGGGTAAATCTACCAAATACTACTTTTGAAAATATTGCACTTGATATTGAAACACTTAATCAAGCAACACTAAGAGGAGTTTATGATATTTGTGCTATTAGTTTTGCTTTATATCCTTTTGTGAAAAAAGATTTTGCATTTTTAAAAACAGCAGTAAGTTTTGGAAATGGTTATGGTCCAAAGCTTGTGAAGTTAAAAGATAAACAACTTAAACCAAATTTTAAGGTAGCACTGAGTGGGCAATACACCACAAATGCACTTTTATTTAAAATCAAATATCCAAAAGCAAGAATAACTTATATGAATTTTTTAGATATAGAACAAGCAGTGATTGATGGTGTTGTTGATGCTGGTGTTTTAATACATGAATCTATTTTAACTTATAGCGAGAAACTTGAAGTTGAAAAAGAAATTTGGGATGTTTGGCAAGAGTTTGCTGGGAAAGATTTGCCACTTCCACTTGGTGGGATGTGTTTAAGAAGAAGTATCCCATTAAATAAAGCGATTGATTATGAAAATACCCTTATAAAAGCGGTCAAAGTAGCAAATGATAATAAATTATTATTGTCTAAAATGTTACTTGAGAGAGATTTAATTAGGGTTGACCATGACACACTACAAACTTATCTTGGACTCTATGCTAATGATGATTCGATAGAGTTGAGTGACTTACAGTATGAAGCACTTGATAAGCTTTATAGTTTAGGGTTTGAATACGGATTCTACGATGAACTTATTAAATCAAAAGATTATCTAATTCCTACAGAGTATGTGGAGTTACGGAATTCTTAAAGTAGATTTGAATTAAAATTCAAATCCACCACCTGTTCCTTTATTCATACTTTCATAAGCAGCTTTGATATACTCTTTTCTAACCAAACAATCAAGAATATACTCGCACTTCATACAACTATCAATCATTTTTTCATCTTGACAGTTTTGTACTATTTGAATTTGCACCTCTAATGCTTCTTCCCACTTATCAAGTTCTTGAACAGAATGATTAGACATTTTTTTTATAAACTTCCATTACTTTATTTATCTCATATTGACTTCCAAAAAAACATGGAGATGTATCGTGAATATGTGTAGTTTCTATCTCTAGAACATCTTGAAATCCATTGATTGCTCCACCATTTGCACATTTATAAGTAAGTGCAAAAGGGAAAACTTCAAAAAGTTGTCTTAGTTTACCTTTTGGAAGATCACTTGTAGCAGGGTATGAAAAAAGCCCACCACCTTTTAAAAGTATTTGATGTAGGTCAGGTACCATTCCCCCGCTATATCTAAGGCTATAGCCATCTTTGAAAAAGTCATTAATCATTGTTTTATGGTGAGGATACCAACATTGTTGAGTAGAACCTGGAGCTTGAAATTTTCCTTTTGGGTTCATATTGAAATTTTTTATATAATTGAAAGTGCCGTTTTGAAGTCTATACATGTTAACAGTGCTACCATCACAATAAACAAGTTCTACTCTTGGTCCAAATACGACATATACAGAAGCTACAATATTTTTCCCACTAAATTCATTTTTATAAATTCCATAAATTGAGCCAACAGAGAGATTTACATCTACTAAGCTACTTCCATCAAGTGGATCATAAGCTATTAAAAATTCTCCATTTTCATTGATTGAAATAATATTATCTTGCTCTTCACTCACAATTGCTTTGACATTTGATAATTTTTTGAAATGGTTTTCTATGATAACATCACTTGCAATATCAAGTTTAAGTTGAGTATCACCTGTACTATTTTGATTTGTACTTTTTCCTGTGTCACCCATCTCTATAAGGTGTTTGATCTCGATACTTGCTTTTTTTATTGCTTCTAAAATATTTTCCATAGATTTCCTTGGCAGTTTAAATTTTCACTATTTTATCTAACTTATTATATAATCAGAGTAAATTAAGTACGACATAAATAAAATATTTAGCTTATGTTGTTGTATAGAGGGATGAGATGGTTAAAAAGTCGGTTTTAGCAGTTTTTTTATTATTTAGTGTGGGTTGTTCTAGTAAATCAGCATTAAGTGTATTTGATGGCGATATATTATATGAAAGAGGATTAGAATATAGTAGAGTGGGGGATATTATCAATTCTTTTGAAACAAAAGCCATTTTAAATGCAACCTACTTAAATGGAGCGGATAGCACTAAATATGATGATAAATTTCATAATTTTTTGGTTGGTATTTATATTACAGAAGATAATGAAAATGTAGAAGATAAATTTTTAAACAATAAAAAATATATCCTTACCCTCAATGGAGATGATTTTAACAAATCAGAAGAGTTACAAACTACACATGAGTTGTGGGAACATATTCCACTTAAAAATCCCTATGCTAAATATTATATTGTCTCATTTAACAAAAAAGAGAATCTTAATTCCCTTTTGCTGGAGTACTCAAATTCAAATTTAGGTAAGGTGACTTTATCGTTTCAAGCAGAGTAGAGAGTTTTATTTTCTTCTCTTTACTTAGATGATTGTAGTACATTAAATAATTTAAAAGAACTCTTTTCCCATAATGTTTGGACTCATCGTAAGCTATAAGTTCCATGCTGAGATAAGGCTCATATGGACCTTGTGCAAAGAGTCCACTTTGAAGCATTCTGTTTGTAAATCCAATTCCACCATTATAAGCATATGCAACAAAAAGTACATTTGCTAATTTTGCTTCGAGGTAATTTAGATGATGATTTGCATATCGTATGTTAGTTTCTGCCTCAAGTTGTTTTGAAATATCATATGATTCATTTAACTCTTTTGCTATCGCTTCACTTAAAAATGGCATAATCTGCATTACTCCCATTGCATACGATGAAGAGAGGGCAGACTGGATAAATCGGCTTTCTTGTCGTGCAATGGCATTGATGAGAGCTTGCCTATGTATAGAATAATCTTTGATATATTCTTCAAATGGATTTGGAAAATATCCTATACGAAATTGACTATACTTTTCCTCAATAACAGTTCGATGCCCTAGAGTTTCTTTTGTATTGAAAAGTGTTCTATATTTTTCTACTTTTGTATCATTAAAATCTACCCTAATGTCATCTAAAACAGATCTCCATAAAAAAGGATCACTTGTATCAAATTGTGTAGTGTTTGTGTCTATATTTGGCAGATTAAAATCAAATAAAGCATTATCAATCGAAATTCCCAATTCATCTTTGGCTAAAACAGAGTAGATATTGATATCCCAACTATTTGCTAATTCTTCTAAATATGATTTGTTTTGTGTGAGTTTATATTGCCAAAAAAGTACATTGTCTTTGTCAAATCTTAAAAATGCTTTTGTCTTTGCGGTTTCAAGATACTTGATTGCGACCTCTTTTCTTTCATGTTTAATTGCATTCATTGCCAAAAAGAAAAGATCCTGAAAATCTAAATTTTTTGTATCAACATCAAAAAGTGATTGTTGAATAGTTGTGATTTGAGGTGTTGTTACAATAGTTTTAATCATCTTTTTAAATTTTGGTTTATCTTCTTGGAGTTTTGTTATAAGTGTTTTTGGTAAAAAAGCATTGAAATATTGAATTCTAAAATTTTCACCAACTTCATTAAAAGTTCCAAAAAAAACTTCATTTGATGAGCTGTTAATAAGAGATTCAAAAGGATCTTTTGCATTTATAATATTGAGCTTTTCATTTTTTTGTTCATAGCTTGTTTTTATTTTTTCGATAACAGAGGAGAGTTGTTCACCTCTAATGTTTGTTGCTTCTAAAATACTTAGTCCTACATTTAGACACTCCCCATCTGTTTTGATAAGTTCACTTGTTGAAAGATTAAGACAGTTCACAACAACATTTGCAGGGTCTTTTTTTGATGGTTTTGTGTACTTGAAAAAGATTTTATGATTTGCATTTTTTGCTTCACTTAGAGCCCAGATAACGTCGTTATCATTTCCTTTATTTTGTTCTATGTATCTCCATAGATAAAAATCTTTGATATAGTTTTTAGGTTTCTCACTAAGCCATTCTCTTGTGATATTATCTTCAGCAATAAGCGTAAGAGTAAATAAAGATACAATAAAAATAATTCTATACATCTGCAAAATGTCTCCTTACTTTATCAAATTGAGCAAAGTTATCAAAAAATAAATCGACCAATTTTGGATCAAATTGTTTTCCTCTCTCCTCTTTGAATAATTTAAATATTTCATCATCATTCCAAGAGGGTTTATAGACTCTTTGACTTCCTAAAGCATCAAATACATCAGCAATAGCTGTAATCCGTCCATAAAGATGGATCTCCTCTCCACTTAGTCCTTTTGGATAACCCTTTCCATCCCATCTTTCATGGTGTTGGTGTGCTACGATTGCTGCTGTTTTTAAAATCTCTCTTTTAGAATATTTAAGCATCTCGTACCCAAGTTCTGCATGTGTTTTCATAACTTCAAACTCTTCAGATGTAAGTCTTGCTGGTTTTTTAAGAATACTATCAGGAATCCCAACTTTACCTATATCATGCATTGGACTTGCCATTTTTAAAAGTTCTGCTTTCTCCTCACTTATCCCATAAGCAAGAGCTAATATTTTTGAATACTCAGCAACTCTTTTAACATGATTACCTGTCTCTTTGCTTCTACTCTCCCCAATTGCTCCCATTGTACAAACAACTTCTTTTTGAGTATCTGTAATTTCAACATTAAGATCTTCAATCTCTTTAATCGCTTTATCTATCATATCTTGAAGATGATGTTGATAATTATAGAGTTCTTTTTCATTTTCATCTAAAATAGTTACAAAATAGTTTGAAAGTTGAGATACAAAAAGAACACCAATAATAATACTAGCATTTGCTGTTGCACTAAAATCTAAGTTATAAACAAAATTAATATAATAAAGGATAAATACAGAAGCAATAGCAGTTATATGACCAACTTGTCTTCCACCAACATAATAAGCAATCATAATAGTAAAAAAATACCACATAACTCGTATTTCACTAAAAGGATAGATTACCATTGTGATACTAAAAACAATAAGTGCCAATATAAGTACAGCATAAAGGATATATTTATTGAATTGAACTTTTGATTGAGTTATCCAAATGAGTAAAATAGTATTACAAATAGCATAAAAAGACATCACTTCTACTCTATGTTCTATTTTTGGTGTGATATGAAAATAATCAACTACTGCAAGTCCAAAAGAATATGCAAGACTAAGAATAATGACAAGTCTTAGAAGTTTTATTTTTTTTAGACTATATGTGCTATCTTCCATTTTTGTTCCTTTTTATTATTACAACCAATCAGAGATTAAAATACCAAAACTGTATCTTTCTATTTTCGTATTATAATCAACTAAACTTTCCCCATATCCATTAAAATATCTCACAAAAAAGTCAAAGTTTTTATTTGGAGATGGAAAAGAGAAATCAACTTTAGTATTCCCACGATTGATATTATAGTCCATAATATCATTTTGATGTGCTAGAGTCACACTTATTTTATCACCTTTATATTTCACAAAATATTTTTGATGCCCAATAAACTTTTCTAAATCAGGATTATCATCACCTTTTGTAGCATTGGCATCTTTTTTAGCATCCTCATTCCATCTATTCCAAATATTTGTTCCATAGTATATATTGCCATTTTGGAAAAGAAATGAAATCTCTGTTCGATTCCAGCTTCTTGATTGTCCTACATCTTGCCCATTTGATTGGTGGATAAGTGACAATCTACTTTGAATAAGTTTTGAATCACCAAATTTTTTGTCATTTTGCCATTCAACAAAAAGCTCTGGTTGATAATTTGTTTCTCTAAAAGGGGAAGAATATTTCGTGTTATAAACTTGCCAATAAGAGTTTTGTGTATAGGCAGAGAAGAGGTCACCTTTAGAGTTTAAAAAATTTTTATAAAGGGGTATTTTCATACTTATTTGAAACTGAGCTTCGTTTTTATCCCTTTGATACTTATTGGTACTTGTATATGCATCACTCCACTGTTTTTCATAAAGTGTTGTTGGGCTATATCCTCCAAGAAGGATAAAGTTTTCATTATGTCCCATAAGGTTAAATTTATATTTATTGGTATCAACTTTGTCATCAAATTGCAAAGAAGTGATATAGCTTTTGAGATTTTCTAATTTTACTTTATCTGTAATATTTGCATCAAGAGTTGAGCTTACTTCACTCAGTAAATCACCTATAAAGCTTGACTTTGGAGTATTATCCATGGTTGTATTTGTATCACTACCAAATAAACATAGGACACTTATTAAAAGTAAAAATAACTGCTTTTTCATTAGGAAATCCTAAAAAGTGAACCCAAAAATATCTCTAAAAATTGCAATGCAAAAATGAGGATAAGCGGTGATAAATCTATCCCGCCAACTACAGTTGGAATTAATCGTCGCACAAAAGCATATGCTGGTTCTGTTAGACGATAGAGCATTTGTACGATCGGATTGTAAGGGTCTGGTTGTACCCAAGATAGTAAAGCAGAGATAATTATCACCCATTTATATAGTGTGATAATTGTAAGTAGTATAGAACTAAAAGCAAGTAATAATGAATCTATCATTTGATAATCTCCCCTAAATAATTTTTGATATACGGATATATTTCACTTAAATTTGGTCCATGTGCTGCACCAGTAAGGGCAAATCGCAGCGGCATAAAAAGTGATTTCCCTTTGAGGTTTGTTTGTGTTCCTACATATTTTTTCAGTTCTTCAAAATCATCAAAAAATGGTGCTGTTCTTAAACAATCTTTTATAAGTGTAAGCTCATTTTCAAATCCTTCTAGAGAGTTTTTTTCTCCAAAAATTAGGCTAACTTTAGATTTTAAATCATTTATAGTGTTTGATTCTTCCATATAAATTTTTGCCAATGCTCCTATATCTTCATCAGCATACCCTAAAATTTTTGAAAGTCTCATATTATCAAGCCGTTTGATATGTTCTCTGTTAACAAATCGTAACTTTTCGATATCAAATTTTGCAGAACTCTTTGAGATTTTAGAGATATCAAACCACTCTATCGCTTCTTCTAAAGTAAAAATTTCGCTTGGTGGATTGTATCCTAAAAGAACGAGATAGTTTGCAATCGATGAAGGTAGGTAACCTTCCCCAATAAGCCATTTTACACTTGAAGCATCATCTCTTTTGCTCATTTTTTTACCTGTTTCTTTATTTGTAATCACTGGAAGATGGATATACTCTATCTCTTTTGTATATCCAATTTGTTCTCTTATATGGATTTGTTTTGGGGTGTTTGAAAGATGGTCTTCCCCTCGAATTACAGTGCTTATATCCATAAGCATATCATCAACTGCACAAGCAAAGTTATATGTTGGAGTTTTGTCTGTTCGCAAAATTACAAAACTATCAACATCAAAAGGCTTATAGATAAATTCCCCTTTAACAACATCTTTAAAACTTATATCGTGTGTTGGTTTTTTGATTCGTACAGTTGATGGAGCATCGCAATTCATAACAGTTTCATCACTTAAGTTTTCACAAAAACTACTATATCTGTATGGTTTCCCCTCAGCTTTGAGTTGTTCTCTATCTCTTTCAAGTGCCTCATCACTACAAAAACAATTAAATGCTTTTTTATCAATAAGTAGTTGCATAGCTATTTGTTGATGGTATTTTAAGTAACTACTTTGAAGCACTACTTGTTTGTAATCGATAGCAAAAAGATTCAAGATTTCAAGTATCTCTTTATCTTTTCCTTCGATATTTCGTTCTTTATCTGTATCTTCTATTCGTATGATTAAATCTTCTTTTTTTTGTTTTGAGATGATGTGATTAAGCACGGCAACCCTTAAGTTTCCTATATGCATATCACCTGTTGGACTTGGTGCAAATCGTAGCAATATATATTCCTTATTGATATTTTTTAATAATAGTAAAAATTATATCCAAAAGAGATAATAATAATCTTCAAAAAGAGAATAAAATGGTTTTCACATAAGTTGATTTTTACTATAATAGGCAAAATATGAATAGAGGAGCGAATATGAAAACAAAAATTATGTTAAGTTTTGTTGCGGTAGTAGGACTCAATAGTTTACAAGCTGTTGAATTTAAACCAGTTGGTTTTAAAGCAGTTGGTTTGGGTGGTGCAGGTGTTGCTAGTACAAGGGGAAGTTTAGCTGGGTATTATAATCCAGCACTTTTAAAATTTAGTGACCATACAACTGAATTAAGTGCAAATGTTGGAGTTAGACTAAGAGAAGCTAATTTAAT
>CAZHJR010000066.1:0-9523 GCA_964533335.1 uncultured Helicobacter sp.
AGTTCTAGTGAACTTTTTTGAGCCTCTGATAATATTTCAGCTCCAAATAATGTTGATCCAAATAATAAAAATGTCCCTGCATATTTAGATATTTTTAACGGCATTTTCTAACCTTTCAAACCCTAGATTTATCTCTTTTTTTGTAATTGTAAGTGGCGGTAAAAATCGTAAAGTGCTTCTTCCACTTTTTAACACCAATACACCTTCGTTAAATCCACTTGATACTATTTTGCCAAGAGTTTCATCATCAATGATTTTAATCCCTCTCATAAGTCCAATTCCAGTTGTAAATTCCATTTTATCTTTGTATTTTTTAACAAGGCTTTTCAGTTTTTTATCAAAATAGGCTATCGTTTTATCTAAACTTCCATCATTTTTGTATTTTTCTAAAATATTTAAAACTTCAATCCCAGCCCTTGTAACTAGATAATTTCCACCAAAAGTGCTTCCATGATCTCCAGCCGTGAGTAAGTTTTTGTGTTTTGTTAAAATTGCTCCAATAGGTACTCCACCACCAAGTCCTTTTGCAAGAGTTACAATATCAGGCTCTATATCATAAAGTTTTGAAGTTAAAAATTCTCCACTTCTAAATACACCCGTTTGTACTTCATCAACAATTAAAAGCATATCTTTCTTCTTAAGATAACTTGCTAATTCTTGAATCTCCTCTTTATTAAATGGACTTACTCCACCTTCACCTTGGATAAGTTCAAGCATCACAGCAACCGTTTCATCATCGATTGCACTATAAACATCTTGAAGTGTCGGAACAAACACAAAACCATCTGGATATGGTGCAAAAAAATCACTATGAAATTTTGCTTGACCTGTTGCTTTTACCGTTGCTATAGTTCTTCCATGAAAAGAGTGTTCTAAAGTGATGATTTTATATCTTTTTGTTTCACTTTTTGTTCTTCCATATTTTCGTGCTATTTTTATAGCTCCCTCATTTGCTTCCGCACCACTATTTGAAAAAAACACTCCAACATCATAACCAGTAAGTTGATTGATTTTTTGAGCTAAAAGTGCTTGTGGTTCTATTGCAAACAAATTTGAAACATGGGTAATATTTTTAATTTGTTTGTAAATAGCATCTGCTACTTTTTTATTTCCATGACCAACTGAAACGACACCAATTCCACTTGTAAAATCTATATATTCTTTATTTGTATCATCAAAAAGGGTAGCATTTTTCCCTTTTATAAAGTTAACATAATTTCTAGCATAAGTTTGTAATACATAATTTTTATCAATATTTTCTAAAGTCATCGATTATCCCTTCAAGGTAGTTTTTTTAAAAATAGTTTGGATTATATCCATATTTTTATAAGAACTGAGTATAATTTTTTATGAAAAAAGTTACATTACATGATATAAAAGAACTATTACAGAGTCGTATCTCAAAAGATGAAATAACATCTTTGAAAGATTTACCCGCACCAATTCACTTCAAAGATATAGAAAAAGCTACCAGAAGAATAGCTCAAGCCGTAAGAGAAGATGAAACAATCAATATTGTTGGTGATTATGATGCTGATGGGGTTATTTCAACAGCTATTATGGTTGAGTTCTTTACCAAGGCTATTGGGATTGAGGTAAATTATATTATTCCAAATCGATTTACCCATGGATATGGAATAAGTGCTAAAATCCTCGATGATATCTATGAGGGGATAATTATCACCGTTGATAATGGAATCAGTGCCATTGAAGCGGCTGAGATTTGTAAACAAAGAGGGCTTGACCTTATTATTACTGACCACCATACTGTTGGTGAAAATATTCCTGATGCTTATGCAATAGTCAATCCAAAGCAAATAGACTGTGATTTCCCTTTTAGTGATATTTGTGGGGCAAATGTAGCTTGGTATTTGTGTGCTAGTCTTAAAAAAGAATTGGAGCTTCCTTTTAACCTTATGGAGTTTTTTGATTTACTTACAATTGCTATTGTTGCAGATGTGATGCCTATGAAATCTTTAAATAAAACGATAGTAAAAAGGGGTTTACAAGAGCTTTCAAACAGTTCTAGACCAGCGATTGTAGCAATCAAAGAAAGATTCAATCTTAAAAATATTAATGAAGAGGATATTGGATTTAAAATAGCTCCACTTATAAATTGTGCTGGTCGAATGGAAAATGCAAGTATTGCCTTAGAATTTTTACTTAGTTTTGATGAATATGAAGCAAATGAACAACTTGATTATCTTATAGAACTCAACGAAAGTAGAAAAAAAGAACAACTTACAATTTTTGAAGAAGCAAAAGAGAAGTCCGATGGAGCAAGTGATGTAGTTTTAGCCTATAGTGATAGTTGGAATGAAGGAATTATAGGGATTGTTGCAGCAAAATTATGTGAAAAATACAAGAAACCTACCTTTGTTTTTAAACAAAATGGAATCCATCTCAAAGGGAGTGGAAGAGGAAATGGTGATGTAAATTTGTATCATTTACTCTCAAAAGTTTCCCATTTGCTTAGTGGTTTTGGGGGACATAAGGGTGCTGCTGGATTATCTTTAAAACTGACAAATTTTGAGAAATTTAAAGAGGAGATAAATAAAGCTTATCATAGTGTACCAAAAGAGTTAAATTATGAAAGTTGTGAATTTTTATGTGAAATAGATTTTAGTTTAGTTGGATCTGAACTTTTTAATCTTATAAATAGCTATAGACCGTTTGGATTGGAAAATAGCCTCCCTATTTTTAAATTTTCTAATCTAAAAGTAAAAGAAATCAAAATTATTGGTAAAAATAAAGAGTATAAAAAACTCCTATTAGATGATGGTATATCAACCCTTGAAGCACTTGTTTTTACAGATATAAACGAGATTTTTGAAGGAGCTACGATAGATATTTTAGCAACAATTGATAAAAATGAATTTCGTAATGAAACAACATATAATTTACTTTTAAGAGAGATTCTATAATTTTTCCCTAAAAATTTAAAATATTCGACAAAGTAATTATTGCATACAATTATATAAAAATTTATACGAGGTGATTACAATGAAAAAAGCTATTTTAGGAAGTTTAATTTTAACTGGTTCATTATTTGCTAGTTCAGCACAATATGATGCTCAGTGTGCAAGTTGTCATGGCGCAAAAGGTGGAGAATCATTAGCTGGAAATCCAACAATTTTAGGATTGGGTGAAGCAAAACTCTCAAAGATGCTTAAAGATTTCAAATCTGGTGCACTTAAAGGTGATAGTATGAATGGAATTGCAGCTGGATTGAGTGATGGCGATATTGCCGAAATTTCAAAATATGCTGGTTCTTTCAAATAATACAACAAGGGAAATAAAATGACAAAAAAGATTTTAGTAAATAGTTTGCTCATAGCAGGTATTTTAGCTTTATTTAGTGGATGTTCTTTAAACAAAATGAATAGCCTTAAAAGTCACTCAAACGATGGAAAAGAAAATAGTAAAAAAAAGGAAAAGTAGAATAGAGTAAGAAACCATCAAGAAGAAGTCTTTACAAACTTCTAAGTCGATGGTTAAGTATGTTTAAAATATTATAATTTAGATTCGTATCTTCTTAACATATAAAGTTTTTTCATTTGTTTTTTTCTAGCATTGATTTTTTCTTTCTTTTTCTTTTCAGGATTAGATTCGAAATATCTTCTTGCTCTTGTTTCTGTAACGATTAAACTTCTATCACATTGTTTTTTAAATCTTCTATATGCTTCTTCAAAAGATTCTGTTTCTTTTACTTTAACACCAGGCACTGTACATCACCCACTTTCTTTCTTAAATTAAGGTGGAATTTTAGTTAATTTAGCCTTAATAGTATCTTGTGTACAATCAAAAAAATTTACAAAAAAGAAAAAAACTATGGATTTAACACATTTAGATAACAATAACAGACCAAAAATGGTAGATGTTTCACCAAAAGAAAACACAACTAGAGTTGCTATTGCTAGTGGAATTATCACTATGTCACCAGAAGCTTTTACAAATGTAGTGAACAACCAAAATAAAAAAGGTCCTGTACTCCAAACAGCTGTAATTGCCGCTATTATGGGAACAAAAAAAACACCTGAACTTATCCCTATGTGTCATCCATTATTGCTTAGTGGAATAAATTGTGATGTGGAACAACTTGATACTATTTATGGATTTAAACTTACAGTAACTACAAAACTTAGTGGTCAAACTGGAGTTGAAATGGAAGCACTTACAGGTGTCAGTATAGGACTTTTAACAATTTATGATATGGTAAAAGCTATCGATAAAGGGATGGTGATAAGTGATATACAACTTATCCATAAAAGTGGCGGAAAAAGTGGAGAGTACAATATATGATAGATTTAAGTAAACACAAATTGGAGTTAACTTATCCGTGTGAATGGTGCTATAAGATTGTAATTCATGATGAGCATGATGGTCACCATATTGCGAGAGAGGTTTTTCAAGAAAGACCACATAAAGTAAGCCATTCAAAAGTGAGTAGCAAAGGAAAATACAAAAGTTTAAATATTGAACTTTTAGTGCATAACGATGATGATAGAACTTATTATCACAAGGCATTGCATGCACATCAACATGTAAAAATGGTAATTTGATGGCTAACATACTTTACCAAAATGAATTATTAAGGGTTGAAATCGAACCCTTTGAAATCCCTTGGCTAAAAATTTTTACCATGAAGCCATACAAAGAATTTAGTGAGTGTGAGTATCCTTTGAAACTTGAAATTTTAAAAATGTTAGATTTTCTTGAAAAAGAGATGATTGACTATTTTCATCCTGATAAAATTAATATTGCTTCATTTGGAAACTATGTGCCTCATGTTCATTTTCACATTCAAGCAAGATTTAAAGAAGATAGCTTTTTCCCTGAACCAACTTGGGGAAAAAAGATGAGAGAAAGTGAACTTTGTTTACCCCTTGATACTTTTTATCAACATCTCAAAGAGAAACTTATAAAGGAAAAAATCTGATGAATAGAAGAGATTTTTTATCATTATCTACCATCTTGCCTTTTTGTACTAGTTCATTGATTGGTGAGGGTTTTGCTAATAAAGAGGGGCTAAATGATATCTTTACAACTAAAGATGAATGGGCTAACTTAATACTTGCAAGAGAAAGGTTGTCTAAAGTAAAACAATCTGTAGGCTATGGAAAATTTAATATTATTTCGTTTGATGCTGTTTTATTAACTGCAAAAAATGATCCTCGTGTAGGTGAATTTTCAAAAAAAGAACTTGAATTACTTGATAAATTATTTTATGATAATCCAAATAAATATGGTTTTTTTGGAACAAAAACAACAGATAAAATTACTCAAGTTATCGATGAGAAAGATACAATTAAAATAAACTATACAGGACATTATCTCTTTCGTGGAAAATCTTTGGAAGACTATAATCGAATATTAAAAGATGTTGGGAAGGATATTATTTTAACTTCAGGGATAAGAAGTATTCCAAAACAGATGAGCCTATATCTTGATAAAATCTATGCTTTGCAAGGAAATATCTCTCAAGCTTCAAGGATAATAGCTCCTCCAGCTTATACTCATCATGCAATTAGTGATTTTGATGTGGGCAAAAAAGGGTTTGGAATGAAAAATTTTTCAACTCAATTTACGACAACTGAAGAGTTTAAGAGCTTAGTAACACTAGATTATGTAAGCATACGATATAAAGAAAATAATAAAGATGGGGTAATATATGAACCGTGGCACATTCAAGTTGTTTAAAATTTTAGCTATTTTTATCCTTTTGCAAACAAATCTATTGTTTGCAAAAGAGGAAAAAATTGTTCCAAAGACAAGTACGATTGTTGATAAAAAAGGAAATGTTGCTACTGAAAAGTTAGATGAATTTGCCTTTGATATAATAAAAAAAGGAATTGATGATAGTAATACACTTCTAATAGTTGGTGGAATTCAAGGTGATGAACCAGGTGGATTTATGGCAGCTTCTTTAGTCTCTACCCATTATGAAATTGAAAAAGGATCTGTTTGGATTGTGCCAAATTTAAATTTTTATAGCATTATTAAAAGTGGAAGAGCTCCATTTGGGGATATGAATAGAAAATTTGCAGATCTTTCGCCAAATGATCCAGAATATGAAATCGTTGAAAGAATAAAACAATATATTGCAGATGAAAAAGTAAAATTAATTTTAAATCTTCATGATGGAAGTGGCTTTTATCGACCAATGTATATTGATAAATTTCACCAACCTTTGAGGTGGGGACAAACAATTGTAATTGATCAAGAGCTACTTCATAATGTAAAAGAGTATAACGACTTATATACTATTTCTGAAGAGGTTGTCAATCACACAAATAAATTTCTTTTAAAAGATGAAGATATCTACAGAACTAAAAATACACATACAAGATTTAAAAAAACTTTTGAAGAGCAAGAGATGTCAAAAACTCTTACTTACTATGCTATTACTCATGGTAAAGCAGCATTTGGACATGAAACAAGTAAAAGTTTACCCTCAAATGAGCGAATATATTACAAACTGTTAGCTATTGAAAAATTTATGGATATTATGGGAATCAAATATAAAAGAAAATTAGATCTTACTTTGGATGGCATTGATAAAGCACTTAATGAAAATATTGAGATTATTTTTGAAGATACAAATGTAAAAATGCCCCTTAAGGATATCCGAAATATTCAAAAATATTTTCCTGTAAACGACACTGGTATTATTAAATATTTTCCTACAAATCCACTCTTAAAAATTATCCAACAAGATAAAACATATGCAATTTACTATGGAAACAAGGTATTAACAAAGCTTGAAGCAGATTATGTGAAACATTTAAACTTTGATACAGAAATTAAAATGGTTATTGATGGTGTAACAAAAAATATCAAATTTGGAGATACAGTTGATGTAAAAAAAGATTTTTTAGTGAAGGATACTAAGTCTTTTAGGGTAAATGTGATTGGCTACAAGAGTAAATCAGGGAAAGAAACGAATAAAAATATTTTCCAAAAAGAGTTTGATAGCCGATATTCTGTAGAAAAAAATGGTACTATGTATCGGATAGAATTTTATAAAGATGGAAAATTTGCGGGAATGGTATTAGTAAATTATACAAGATAACTATAGTTTATGCTAATCATAAGCTTGAGTAATATATAATTTTTACATTATTTTAGGAGTTTACAATGGAAGAGAAAGTAGAAAGAATGCCATATCGTATAAAAAGATATTGGGCTTATGTCGTAGCAAGTATAGTTGCTGTTGGTTTACCATTTATCCAGATAGGTGGAAATCAAGTGTTTTTATTATCTTTTGATAAAAAACAACTTCATTTAATGGGTACAGTTTTTGATATGCAAGAGCTCTATATGATGCCATTTTTATTAATGTTATTATTTTTAGGGATTTTTGCTGTTACTGCGATTGGAGGGAGAGCTTGGTGTGGTTGGGCTTGTCCTCAAACTATATTTAGGGTTATCTATAGAGATTTTATAGAAACACAACTCTTAGGGATGAGAAGAATTAAGAATAAACAAAAAGATCCTGATTATAGTAAACCAGATGTGAAAGTTAAAAAAGCTATTGCTATTTTACTTTGGTCATTTTTAGCTTTACTTGCTGCAGCAGATTTTATGTGGTTTTTTATCCCTCCTGCTGACTTCTTTGCATATTTAGAGAATCCTGCTGAACATATGACAATGATTGGATTTGTTGTAGGAATTGCTGCATTTTTAGTCTATGATGTTGTTATGTTAAAAGAAAACTTTTGTGTGTATGTGTGTCCATATTCAAGGGTACAATCAGTTCTTTATGACAATGATACAGTTCAAGCAATCTATAATCCAAATAGAGGGGGGCAAATCTATGATGCTCAAAAACAAAAAACAGTTTTTAAAGTAAAAGATTTAGCGAATCCAACAGATGAATGTACTGCATGTGAAAGTTGTGTAACAGTTTGTCCAACACATATAGATATTAGAAAAGGGACACAGTTAGAGTGTATTAACTGTTTAGAATGTGTTGATGCTTGTACAACTGTAATGGGGAAACTTGGAAAAGAATCTCTTGTTCAGTGGTCAAGTACAAATGATGTTATACATAACAAGGGGCTTAAATTAATTAGAGCAAAAAGTATTGGTTATGCTGCTGCACTCGTTATTATTATTGGAATGTTATTTGTAATGGGTGGTAAAAAAGAGTATATGTTACTTAACATCAATAAAACAACTGAGCTGTATAAAATTCATGAAGATAATGAAGTTACAAATAGCTTCTTATTGTTATTCCAAAATACACAAAAAGAAGCATATACTTATAATCTAGAAGTTATTGGTGCTTATAAAGATAAAATGGTTATCAAAAGATTTGAACCATTTAAATTAAGCAAAGGAAAACTAGCTAAAAAAGTTATTCAACTTTCAACAAAAGAGTTATTAGTTAATGATGCAAGACATGATACACCAATTACAGTAACTTTAAAAGCATATGCTATTGAAGATCCAACAAAAGTAGTAGTAACAAGAGAAGCTGTATTTATTTTCCCAAGAAGTGATAAACTTACAAAATAAAGATAAATAAAGATTGTAAACTAAAAGCCTAAGTCAAATAAGACTTAGGCTTTTTTTGTTATGATACACAATTAAAAATAAGGAATGAAAAATGCCACTATTAGATAGTTTTAAAGTTGACCATACAATCATGAATGCTCCTGCAGTAAGAGTTGCAAAACAGATGAAAAGTAAAAGTGGAGATGATATCACAGTTTATGATATCAGAATTCATAAACCAAATGAGGATAAAATGACAGGAAAAGGGATTCATACACTAGAGCATCTTTTTGCTGGTTTTATAAGGGAGCATCTTAATGGAGATGATGTTGAAATAATTGACTGCTCACCAATGGGTTGTAGAACTGGTTTTTATATGAGTGTACTAGGAAGTCCTAGTGCTAAAAAAGTGGCAAAAGCAACTAAAAAAGCGATGAAAGATGTTTTAAAAGTGGAAAGTGAAGCTGATATCCCAGAACTTAATATCTATCAGTGTGGCACTTACAAAATGCACTCATTAAAAGATGCTAAAAAAACTGCTAAATATGTTGTAAAAAATGGTGTTAGAGTTATGGATAATGAAAAGTTAATCTTAACTGATGAAAAAATGAAAGAGCTTGGAATATAAATGATTACTTCAAAAGAGATAGAGTTATTTAAAACACTATTTCAAAAAACTCCAAATAGTGCACTCTTACATATAGGTAACAATTGCATAGATATTCAAAATATTCTTAATGATTTTGTAAATGAAATAGATGCGAAATTGGCATATAAAGATTTTAGTACAATAAATCTTGAAAGGTTTAGATTAACTGCTAGAGATTTTGAGTATGTTATTGTATCTGATTGTTTGGATATGATAGCAGATATTGATAAGTTTATCAAGGAGATTTATCATTCACTTGAAAATTCAGCAAATGTGATTTTAATATCTCATAAAAATAAAAACAATCTTTTATTTATGATTGATATTCTTGAACGAAATGATTTTAGAGCAACAAATTCTATAGAAATTTTTGAT
>CAZHJR010000067.1:0-2767 GCA_964533335.1 uncultured Helicobacter sp.
GTTCAACCTTTTTTTATTGCATCTGTATTAATTTGGTATAAGTGGTAATTCGATGGTAAAAACAGCTCCAAATTCACTATTTTTTACACTAAGAGTTCCTTTTAAGTGTTTTTCAATAATCTCTTTACTCATATAAAGTCCTAGCCCTTTCCCTTGACTTTGATGTTTTGTTGTAAAGTATGGGTCAAATATTTTTTGAAGAATAGTTTGAGGGATACCTCCCCCATTATCTTCAATAGTGATAATTGCTTTATTGTCCTCTTTTTGTAAAGAGAGTTGTATTGAAGGATTTGGAATCTTTTTTTCTACTAAGATATCTTTTGCATTATTAAGAAGATTGATGATAACTTGAGATAGTTCCCCAACCACCATTACTATTTTAATAGGCTCTATTGTATCAATATTGTGTGTGAAATTGATAGAATTATTTGTAATAGAAGCTGCTACAATACCAATTGCATTATGAATTCTATCTTGTAAAATCACCTCTTTTTCAACTCTATCCTCTTTAATAAAATCTCTAAAAATATCTATAGTATTAGAGAGATACTGCACTTTTTGTATAATATTATCAAGCATCTCATTTTCTTTTTCATCACTTAGTATCCCAAACTCTTTTTGCATTTGGATTCCACTTGCAGTGGTACTAATAAGACTTAAAGGTTGTCTCCATTGGTGTGCTATATTGCCTATCATTTCAGCCATTTGAGCATTTTTGCTTTGTTCAACAATAAACTTTTCTTGTTGAAGTTTTAGCTCTTCATTTTCTTTTTCAGCTGTAATATCACTAATATAACCAATAAAATAGATAATTTTTCCATTTACATCTTTTACTATAACGATATTGTCGCTTACCCATTTTACCTCCCCTTTGTTTGTGATAAGCCTATAAGGTGTATGTTTAAAATAGTTATGTAAGCCTTGAGTTTTCTCGTTGGTTTCTTGTGCAACCCTTTCTTTATCATCAGGATGGATAGATTCTGTAAATATTTTGTTGTTGTGAATAAACTCCTCTACCTTGTATCCCAAAAAATTTTCTACACTAAAAGAGACATATTCAACTGACCAATGGGTGTCGTTATGCCACTTAAACAATACGGATTCCCCTTTATCAAAAAGGGAGAGTAGAAGGTTTTGCTCTTCGTTTAATCTTATAAGATTTGCTTTTGAATTTATCTGTTTGATTATAAAATAAAGTATTACAAGTGAAAGAACAAAGAGTATTGCTCGAATTACAAAAAGATTTTTAAGTGTAGATGCGATAACTGCATTCTCTTCATAAGCAACAATCCAAGCAAGAGTTTTAGACTCTAAATTATTTTTAATTGGTAAAAAAGAGACCACCTCAATTGTATTTTTGGTGGTTCCATTAAGATAAAGAGAAAAAGGTTGCCCAAGTGCAATTTTTCTATCGAGTTCATCTCTTTTTTGTGCAAGTTTTTTTTGATTTTCAATAACACATCTCTCTTTTGTATGTAAATCCCCCAAAGTAAGCATATAGTCACTATGTTCAGAGCTTTGAAAATATTCTAAAAGCAAATCATCCCTTTTCCAAGCATTTGAATCAAATATATGCCTATCAACTATAAAGTGAGAGTGGATTCCACTAATTGCATTGAGGTACCATTGAAAACTATCACTCGAAAATGAGATCTCCATAGCACCTATGTGGTTATTGTTTTTATCAAATACAGGATAAACATTTCTAAATGCATGAGATGTTCTCCCTTGGGCAAAACCTCTAAAGATTTTTTTTGTTTTATTTGTATATTCAAAATCTTTACGAATACCTGTTAAATTGTCTCCAAATTTTGATGGTTTATGGGCTCTATAAAATACTGTATTGTCAGGAAAAATAAAATGATATTGTAAGACACCTTCCTCTTTAAACACTTTATATTGTGGTTTTATGAGTGTATGTAACTCTTTTCTAAGGGTATCTCTTTGTACTTTAGAGCCATTTTTTGCTTTTGTTAAGATATCTATAACTTTATCAGAAGAAAGGGTTAATTCATAAGTAGCATCAGCAATTTTTTCTTGGGATTCTAGTAATACACGATAATGAGTTGTAAGGACTTTCATTTTACCGTTTAGGATATGGGTTATGATATTTGTAGAATTTATCTCTGTGAGAATATAAACTATCACATTAAAACTGATAAAGATAAAAGCCAAAAGGAATTTTGTTTTTAATCGCACAAGAAACCCTCCTTTTCAATCTAATAGTAGAAAAGTTTATAATAATTATTATTAAATGGCATTAAACTTTATTACAAAATTATTACAACCGCATACAACTAAGTGAATATTTTTATTTTTGAAATTACCCTATAGTAGAAACAACAACTCTATTTCTTCCCCCTTTTTTTGCATCATAGAGTGCATGATCTGCTTCTTTATAGATTGTTTCTTTATCATAAACCTCTATTGCTCTTTTACATACAAGACCAATCGAAACAGTTATATTTTTAGAAATTGGACTCCAATTATGTTCAATATTAAGTTGTTCAATATTGGTTCTTATGATATTTGCAAATTCTAATGCCTTTGTTCTATCTTCGGTTGTAAAAATAATAGCAAATTCCTCACCACCAAGTCTAAATGCCAAATCATTAGCCCTTTTTAGAGATGTTTTTAGACATTCAGCAACTTTGATAAGGGTATCATCCCCCATCGAATGTCCATAATTATCATTATAAAGTTTAAAAAAATCTACATCAAGAATCATCATACAAATAAGAAGATTTTTCCTTTTTGCACCGTTTAT
>CAZHJR010000067.1:2867-5660 GCA_964533335.1 uncultured Helicobacter sp.
TCTTGATTGAGATCGGTATGTTTTATAATTCTATGGTTTTGACCAATAAGTTCTTGTTTACTATAGCCGCTTATATCACAAAAAGCTTGTGATACAGATGTGATATTTCCTTCTAAGTCAGTTGATGAAGTGATAATAGTTTCATCAATCAGTTTTGTATATCGTTGGAGTTTTTCATAAGATCTTTCCAATTTTGAAATAAGAAGATTAAAACCAAAATTGATAACTAAAATAGCTATAACTACTGAGATAAGAAAAAGAATAAACAATTTTTGTGCAAGATATGTATGTCCACTATGTTCTGTTGTTATATCTTGAAAGAAAACAAATTTAGCCATTGGTGTGTTACTAAAATCATTAATATCAAAGGAAAAAATAGAGATATTTTTCCCCTCATGCTCTACCTCCATTTGTTGTGGTAATGAGCTAAAAGGTGGGATATGCCTTAAAATTTTACTATCTTTTATTTGAGTATATGTAATTGAATCATATTTATTTTTAAGTGTATTTGTATTGACTACAATAAGTGCATCAATTTGATTAAAAAACGTGACATTATCTACAATTTTTTTAGGGGAGACACCTAGTTCAAATGCTCCAATGTAATTGTTTTTATAAAAAAGAGGTATAAAAATTCTATAGGAAAAACTATGCAAGCCAACTTCAAATCCAGTAAGGATAGTTTGTTTTTTATGAACCTCTCTAGGCATTAATCGTAAAGCAGCTATATCATCATCAAAAAATTCAACCTTATGGAGTCTTAAGAGTGTTTTGCCATCTTTTTTATGAAAGTGAAATTGTTCTAAATAGGGGTCATCTAATTTTAATTGGTTGTATGAATCTTTTGAGAGAACTAAAAGTTTAGCTCTATCCTCTTTTGCAATAGCTTCTATCATCTCTTTTGTTATAAATTTATTTGCAACTTTGGTATAGTGCTCTTTAAGATATTTATCGGTATTTTTTTCAAATGAATTTTTGACTTTTAGAAATTCAGTTTTGGTAACTTTAGCTATCTCCTCTGTCTGATATTGGTAAAATAGGTAAAAGAAAATCCCAAAAGAGATTAAAATAATAGTAAAAATAAAAAGTAAAGTTTTATTTTTAATGCTCAGATTTTTCATAATTATCCTTTGGCAAAGTTTGAAGAGGTGGTGAAAAATGATATCCTTGGGAATAATCAATCCCTAAATTTTCAAGCATTTGAAGTGTTTTTTCATCTTCAACAAATTCAGCTATAGTTTTGATACCCATCTGTTTTGCAAAACTAACGATAACAGATACAACGGTGTAGGCTTCTGGTTTATTATAAATCTCTTTGATAAGGGAGCCATCTATTTTGATAAAATCTGCCTTGAGTTTGATAAGATATTCAAAGTTACTATACCCACTTCCAAAGTCATCTATCGCTATTTTGCAGTTATGCTCCTTAACTTTCTCAACAAATGATAAAACATCTGCATAATTTCCATCAATTGATTCAGATTCAACGATTTCAAAAACAACTCGTTTCCCAATCCCATCATATTGTAAAAGAAGATTTAAAATCGTTTGATAGATTGATTTGTTGGTTATATCTTCCATCGTTATATTGATAGAGAACTCCTCCTCCCTTTGACTAAAAGCCTCAAAAGTTTTTTCTAGCATAATAGTTGTTAATTGAATATATTGTTTTGTTTTCTTTGCAATATCAAGAAAAAAGTATGGAGATACTATTTTCCCATCATTTGCAACAAGCCGCACAAGAGCCTCGTATTTTTCATACTGTTTTGTTTGATTATTCACAATTGGCTGAAAGAATGGAACAATGTTGTCATTTGCTATCGCATTTTTTACTTTTCTAGCCCAAAAAATATTTTTTTCATATTGTTTATTTAAAGAGAGTTTTTCATTGTAAATAATAAAGTTCTCTTTATGAGTTTTAGAGATTCTAAGTGCCATATCAGCAGTAAGTAAGATAGAGGTAAACTCTTCAAAACTTATACCACAACTTATCGTTAAATCAACATTTTCCCCATCTATATTAAAAGAATTATCTTCAAGTTCATGTAAGATAATAGAGATAGACTCTATAAATTCTTCTTTGTTAGTTGTATCACACAATAATACAAATTCATCACCACCTTGTCTATAGAGCATTCCATTTTTGGATAATCTTTGAGTGATTACAATCAATCTATTTGCAAACTCTTGCAAGACAATATCTCCAAAGTTATGCCCATAAAAATCATTAATTTGTGCAAAATTATCTATATTGATAAGGGCTAAAGCAGGAGTTTTAAGAGTTTTTAAATCCTCTTTTAATCGTGTTCTTGAAGCTAATTTTGTAAGGGAATCAAAATTGACAATATCCAAAAGTTGTTGTTTTTGTTCAATTAACTCTGTAATATCTCTCCTAATTGAAAGATATTCTACAATCTGCCCATATTTATTTTTAACAGGGGTAATAACTGTATCGGTCCAATAATGTCCACCATTTTTTGTTTTATTTTTAACTATTCCTCTCCAAACCTGCCCATCTTGAATTGTTTCCCAGAGGTTTTTAAAAGCCTCTTTTGGCATATCTGGATGTCTTACTATATTGTGTGATTTTCCAATAAGCTCTTCTTGTGTATGACCACTAATGGTTGTAAAAGATTCATTTGCATAGGTGATAATCCCATTTAGGTTTGTTTTACTTACTAAATTAGCATCGTTTATAGATTTTATATATGCATCGTTGTATAAAGCACTATCGGAAAGTTGTTTAAATAAGTCATTAAACTCATCAATAATAAGGGTAAATTCATCATTTTT
>CAZHJR010000067.1:5760-9426 GCA_964533335.1 uncultured Helicobacter sp.
ATCATCATAAAGGGTTACTAAGTAAGAGCTACTTTTATCAAAAAATTTATCTGTATAAAGGAGTAATTGATTTATCTCGAAATCTTGATGATTGCTATTTTTTAAATCAATGAAGTGTGCAATATTTTTATCTTCAGTAATTTTATAGACTTTTGTAGTTATGGAGTTTTTTATATTTTCAAAATAATTTTTTATCTCTTGGTTGTCATGGGAAAGTTTAAATTTTACTTTTTCATCATAAAGTTCATTGACGATTGAGAGATAAAAATAACCACCAATAAGTAAGACAACTAAAAACATACCCAATGTTTGAATAAATAATTTCATATAGGTATGCATAAAGTTCTCCTCTCTTATTTGTTGGTAATAATCATCTAGAATCTATACTCTAATCCATAAATAAATGAAAAATCATTATTGAGTTCAAGAGAGGAACCTGTAGTATTTTTGGTTTGAAGGTTGTATTTAAGGTATTCAAACTCCATTCGCCCAAAAAAGTGTTGAGAAAATTTGTATCTTTTCCCTATATGAGCACCATAAAAACTTCCATTAGTTGATTTTTCGACCAAGCCATTAGCACTCACTGTACTATCGTTATAAGTTACTTTTGCATTTCCAGCTAAAAATCCAACATAGACACTTCTTGAACCTGTACCACTTATTGGAATATTGAGTGTGATATTTTGCATATCTAGTTCTAAATTATTTGAGTCTTTAACTGTTTTTTTACCAATAAGTTCTAGTTCATAGATTGGAATACCTCCATAAATGCTATATCCAAGAGCACTTTTATCTAAGCTTTCACTTGCAGTCTGATAATTATAGCTTCCATCTACCCCTACAAAAATCCTTAAATCACTGTAATCCATTTTTGATTCATCGAGGTATTTTCCACCTGTTTCGTTACCAAAAAGAGTTGTGACTAAAGACAAAATAGCTATTATTTTTTTATACATTTTCATTCCTATCTTATATATTTAAATCATAAAGTTCTTTAAAGATATAAGCTTCAACAATATCTTCAAAAGACCTTTGCATAGGGGCAACTAATATAGCTATATTTTTTTCCATAAAAGGCCAAACATATTCACTTTGATCTTTTACTATAACGATGTCTATAAAATCCTCTATCTCTTCCCAAGTTGGATAAAACTTTTCATTTTTTGCTTTTCCCTCTTCCATATCAAAACAAAGCCAACTTTGAGCTTCACTAACAGAGCTTATTTGTCCATCTTCTAAATCGTCGCTATTAAAAGGTATTATTATTTTCATATTCTTTTTTTTATCTCCCTCTTTAAATTTTTTATATCACAAACAGCATCACTAAAATGCTCACTAAATCCCCAGTTTACAAGGATGCACTCGATGCCAAAATCCTTTGCTGCATACAAATCTTTTTTGCTATCACCAACCAAAACACAACACTCTTTATGTAAACCAACTGTTCTACACACTAAAGAGAGCATATCCCCTTTTGGTTTTGGATTTTCAACCATATCAGCTCCAGCAATAAAACTAAAGTGCTCTTTGATTCCCAAAAATTCAAGCATCTTATGAGCATACTCACTATTTGCATTGGTTGCAACACTAAGAAGATAGTTATCATTTTTTAACTCTTCTAAAAGCTCTTTTATCCCATCATACAAGATGATATCACTAATACAATGTTCATCATAATACTCTTTAAAGAGGGTTGTTTGTTCCTCTGTAAAGTGTGGTGTTCCGTAAAAATATTCACTACTATTGATGTGGGGATCGTTTATCGCTTGTAACATTTCAGTTTTTGCAATAGTATCCAATCCCAGATTTGTTCGTACAAAATTTATAGTGTTAGTAATCACATTTCCACTATCAATAAGTGTTCCATCCATATCAAAAATTATTAATTTCATCCTTTTATGGTATCTAAACTTCTATTAAAATATTTCAAGATTTCACTTTTTAGATTTGTGACATCCCCTTTGATAACATTCTCAAATTGACCATTATTAAAGGTCCTTTGTCTTTTTGCTAAGCCATTTGTAGCAAATGCTATTTTTTCTTCAAGTCTTTTTTTATCTATTTTCCCATCAAGATATTCCAATCCCTCTTTTATCCCAATGGCACCCATAGGTTGAATATCTCTTGTATATTTTTGCTCTAAAAAAATAACTTCATCAATAAGCCCATTTTCTATCATTATTTTTGTTCTAAGAGCTATCCTTTGCCTTAAAAGTTCTCTATCCCAAACTATTTCAAAAAGCCTAATATCCTCTTTTGGTATCGCTCTAATGGGAGGATTGTTTTTAAAATACTCTGTTGGAGTTTGTGAAGTTTGGAAATATAAAGAGAGAGCTTTTTCTATTCTATAGCTATCTTCAGGTTTAATATCTTTCATAAAATCGTTATCAAGTTGATTTAAAAATTGATAAGCATTTGGAAGATCCCTCAACATCTGGGATACTTTTTCTTTTGTTTCAAAAGATATCTCTGGACTTGGAGAGATTCCATCAATCATAGCTTTGAGATAAAATCCAGTCCCCCCAACGATAATGATATTTGTACCATTTTGTAGTGCAAATTGTTTAGCTCTATGATAGATCTCTATAAATTTCATAACATCAAACTTTTCATTTGGATAGATCTCATCTATCCCAAAATGGACAATGCCATCTCTTTCAAGTAGAGTGGGTTTTGCTGAACTTATATCTATCTCTTTGTAGATAGAGAGGCTATCAAGGGAAAGAATAATGCTGTTTGTTTGTTTAGCTAATTCTATTGAAAGGGCAGTTTTACCCGAAGCTGTAGGGGCGATTATGGCTATTTGTTTCATAAGAGGCATTATAGTTAAAGCCGACTTTAATCGGCTTTACTTTGAAAAGGGAATTTTATTTTGCAAAAATTACACTATCGAGTGTTTGTTTTAAAATCTCTTCTCTAAATTTTTTTGAAGCATCCTCTAGGGCATTCTCATTTGAAGATGAGGATCTTCCAATAGAGGTAATTATCTTATTTGATACCACTTTCCCATTTGAAACTACACTCAAAGTTGTAGAAACTTTCGCTATATTCCATCCACTTGCTACACTATATTTTGGAGAACTATTTATTTGTATCTCAATATCGCTGTTGTTTGGAGTGGAAGATATTTTAAATTTATTTTGATTGAGTAAATCTATCAAATTATCACTAAAATATTTTGTATTTGCGTTTGATGCAATATGTATCACACAGTTGCTTTTAATATCATCTAATCTATCAATATAGCTATCATATTTTTTTGTGTATATTGCATAAGGGAAGCCATTATTAATAGCATTGAGGACAATTGTTTGAGCTTTTGCCTCTTGTAATAGGGGATACATATCTTGCAAAATATGGATTTGGTCAAGTTTTGCTTTCCCCTCAAGTGAACTATACAGCTGATCTGCTCTTGCATCTTTTGAGTCAAATTCCCCTTTTTGCTGTGCAAAGAGTTCGGGTCTATTTACTTGCATAAGGGTATAAAATTTACCATTGACCATCTCACTATTTTTTACAATTGCATTGGTAAATTTTATTTTTTGTACCTCAAGTTTGACATTTTTTGATACATCTTTTGAGTAACTACTATCACCTTGTGAAGTGGTTGTTCGTGTTGAAGTTTGCATTGTAGAAGAAACAGCAACAACAAGCCCCGAAGCCATA
>CAZHJR010000068.1:0-9131 GCA_964533335.1 uncultured Helicobacter sp.
TATAACTGTGTAATGAGTCATAGAAGTGGTGAAAGTGAAGATAGTTTTATCGCTGATTTTGCTGTAGCACTCAATTGTGGACAAATTAAAACAGGAAGTACAGCAAGAAGTGATAGAATTGCCAAATACAATAGACTTTTAGATATCGGAACTGAAATAGGTTATGGTGAATATTTAGGAAGACAGCCATTTTCTAAGTAATGAAAGAGATTATCAAGGGGATACAATTTACACCTAGTGTTATAGCTTCCATAGTTATTACAATATTTTTTGCTAATTATATCGCTAGTTTGTTGTTTTCGGGGAAGAATTCCCTTGATACTTATAATGACCTATTGACAAAAAAAGTACAATTAGAGGAGGAGATTAAAAGACTTCAGTCTGAAAATGCCTCTTTGCAGAAAGATTATTTTGAATTAAAAAATTTGGAGCCTGAACAATGATTAAATTTTTATTTATTTTGTCTCTTATGTCTGCTAGCCTCTTTGCTAGACTCAATCCTTTTGAACCTGTAGATGGGCAATTTGTTGGAGATGTCGGTCCAAGAACTGTAACTAATCTCAATAGCAAAGATGATGGAGATAGAACAGTAAAAATTATTTCAGAAAAAGATGAAGTTACAAAAGAACCTAAAAAAACTATTCAAAAAGAGCTCAAAAGTGAACCGACGAAAGAGATAAAAAGAACTGAAATAGTAGAACCTAAGGTAATTGTAAAAGAAAAAGCTATCGATACTACCATTGCAAAAGAAGCACCCAAAAAAGTTGTCGAAGATGCATTAACTCAAACATCAAAGAATAATTCAAATACAGTTCCTGTAAAACCAAAAAAAGTAAAAAAATCTATAATCAAAAAAACTAATAAAAAAGTATTAAAATCAAAAAAATATTCAAAAAAGAAGATATCAAAATCAAAAGTTGCATCTTCAAAAATGGCTCAAAAAAAATCAGTAAAAGCGATGCGATATAATATTTTGCCATTATTAACAATCGATTTATTAGATAAAAATCTTACTATTAAAACTACAAATAATCACAAATTGATTAGGTATTATGAAGAGAAAAATGAGAATAAATTTGTTTTTGATTTTCAAGCAAACCTTGCTATACCAACAGCAAATGACAACCTTTCATCTGGATATTATAAATCATACACTGTTGGAAATCATCAAGAAGATGGGTATTTTAGAGTAGTTATCCTTGCTAGTGAAAATGTATCAAACTATAAAGTTATGATTAAAAACAATGTTGGAACGATTACTCATAAATAGTATATGAAGAATAGTTTGTTTTTTTATGTAGCTCTGTTTTATACGATTTAGTGGAGTAATCATAGTGAAATATATAGCATATGTTTTGTTTCTTTTATTAAGTATCAATCTTTATGGAAATGAAAGTGATACTAACTCTCCTTGGAAAAAAGCAATTGAGCAAACAGATTTTTTATGGGATAAAACCAAACAAATTACATTAAATACCATTGATGGTGCAAAAAATATTGCTTCAAATGGTGTTTCTACAACCAATAATATATTATCCGACGGAAAACAACTTATTCTTAGAAGAATTCTTCTTACTTCTCTTAATGTTGGTTTAGATTACAATGATACAATCAAAGTGAATGATCTAATACTCAATAGTGCCAATGGTTCTTTATCGCTTCTTGTAAAACTTGATGGGGAAGATAGAGAACTTAGTATCAATGTAAAATATTTTGATTGGGATATTATAGAAAATAAGCAGTTCATAGTTTTAGAAAATATTGATGTTTCACTTGATATTGCATGGTTGGATTATATTTTGCAAGAGTATTTAAAAACCCATAGTGGATATATTAAAGTGAAATATTCTTTAGCCAAAGAGACATTTCTTCGTTCGTTAAAAGAAAATAGGAAAACAACTTATGTTGGAAATATTACGAGTAATGAAAAAGAAATCACATTGCAAAATCAAAAGATAGAAGAGATTAAGACAATTATTAACAAAAATGATGACAATTTTTTAGAACATATAATCAAAGAGTTGTATGATGAAGCTTATATCTCTCCGATTTTTATAAAGAAAAATGGAAACCTTTTAGAATGCAATTTTTCTTTAGCTGAGAGTGAAAAAGATCTTTTTATCACTTTTGAAGATTTTGAATGGACTACTGCAAATGAGAAAAAATTGATAGTTATTGAGAATATTAAACTAAAAGATTGCAGTAAACCTTGGATAGACAGCATACTAAAAAAGTATCATGAACAAATTGTTTTAAAATACAATCCACTACATGAAGAGATACTTACAAAAATAAAGCCAAAAAAGAGCACCGAAAAATAAAAGAAGCCACAACAAAACTTCTTTATGATACTTATTGACAGGTTGGAGCTATTGTAAAACCTAAGTTTGTAAGTGATTCAATATCTTTAGAAGCAGCATTTCCCTTTGTTGTTAAATAATCACCTATTACTATTGCATTAGCACCATAGTTAAAAACTTTATACTGCTCTTCACCAAACATCAATTCTCTTCCACCGGCAACCATTATTTTATGAGCATTTGGAACAGATTCTCTTACAAGTCTAATAAGCTCGAAAGCTTCCTCTTTAGAGATAGAATTCTTTACAATTGGAAGTGCCTCATTTGGATGAAAGAAGTTAATAGGGACATTTGTAGGCTCTAGTGAAGCGATTGATTGTATCATTGAAATTCTATCTTCCTTAGTTTCTCCAAGTCCAAAGATTCCACCACACACAAGATTTAATTTAGCTTTTTTAACATCAAGACAAGTTTGATATCTCTCATCCCAATCGTGTGTTGTACAAATCTCTTTATAAAATTCTCTTGAAGTTTCAAGATTGTGGTTGTAGTTGTCAACTCCAGCAGCTTTTAATGCACACAGTTGTTCATAAGTTGCTGTTCCATTGCAAGCGATGATTTTAAGTCCTAAATCTAATCCTTTTACAGCTTTAGCAGCTTCGCATACATATGCGAGTCTATCAGCATCAAGTCCTTTTCCAGCAGTTACTAAACAAAATCCTATCGCTTTATTTGTTCTTGCCAACTTTGCTTCTTCCACAATTTGCTCAATTGTTTTTCTTCTATATCTTACTATATTAGCTTTGTATTTGACACTTTGGGTGCAAAATTTACAGTCTTCATTGCAAGTACCACTTTCGATATTTGATATTGCACAAAGATACACTTTATCTATCATAGATTATCTCCTTTTGTTGCCAGATTTTATCTTCAGGCTTTCTAAAATTGTATTTGATTTTATATTCACTTTGAGAGATCTCTAAAGTTACACATTCGCTGAGTGGTTTATTTCTAGCACATACTTCCCCTGGATTGATATAAAGTGAACCATTTTCATATTTTGTTTCAAATTGGTGAGTATGCCCAAAAATAATAATATCTGTATCGTTATTCATATAAAATGGTAAATGCATTAGTTTAAATTTATTCTCTTTAATTTTAAAATAATAGGGTTCTTTATGGATTTTATAATTATTTTGATATTGGACAAGGTTAAAGTCGTTATTCCCAAATACACTTGTATAGATAAGTCCAGAATTATTAAGAATCTGAAGAGACTCTTCAACCTCCATATCTCCTGCATGAATAAGTATCTCACAACCAAGTGACTTTAAATATTCAATCGCCTCACTTAAAAGTGCTATTTTTCTGTGGCTATCTGAGAGTATCCCTATCTTCACTTACTTTTCTTTTGTCATTTTTGTTGTTTTAGAAACCGCTTTTTTAGTGACTTTTTTTGTTGTATTTGTTTTCTCTTCGGTCGTTTTTTTAGCAGATGCTTTTTTTACAACTTTTTTAGTAGTTTCCTCTTTTCCCACTGTTTTTTTAGCTGTAGTTTTTTTCTTTCCAATTGTTGGTTGATTTGCCATAATCTCTTGAACCTCTTCAAGTGACAATGCTTTGATATCTTGCTCATCAAGTGTTTTTGGGAGTTTGTAATTATTTTTCCCCTCTTTGATATATGCACCAAATCTTCCATTAAGTATTTGAATTTTTGCTTCAGGAAAATCTTTTAAAAGTGCTTTTTCTTTTGCAAGCTTAAGTTCAGCTACCACTTCTAAAGCCCTCTCTAAATTTATCTCATAAGGGCTATCAGTTTTAAGGCTAAAATATTCACTTTTTATCTGAACATAAGGTCCAAATCGCCCAATATTTACTTTTACATCATTCCCACTTTCATCTTTTCCTAATGTTTTTGGAAGTGTTAAAAGTGTGAGTGCTTCATCTAAAGTGATGGTATCGAGATTAAAATTGCTAGGGATTGAAGCAAATCTTGGTTTTTCCTCATCCTCTTTACTCCCTAGTTGTACAAATGCTCCATATTGTCCCATACTTGCACTTATTGGTTTTCCTGTTTTGAGATCTGTACCTAAAACTCTTGCTTCTGCAAATTTTGCTCTTGGAGCATTTTTCTCTTTATCATCAACATTTTTAGTAAAATCATCATAAAAATCGTGCATAACTTTTGTCCAAGTTATTTTCCCTTCGGCGATTTCATCAAATTCCTCTTCAATAGTAGCTGTAAATCCAAGATCAACAATTTTTGGAAAATGTTCCACTAAAAAGTCATTTACCACTTCTCCAATAGGAGCAGGGGCTAGTTTTTTATCTTCGGTTACAACTACATATTCTCTTGCTTGTATAGTTGAAATTGTTGGAGCATAAGTTGATGGTCTTCCTATCCCTTCAGCTTCAAGTTTTTTAACTAAACTAGCTTCTGTGTATCTTGCAGGTGGTTTTGTAAAATTTTGCTCAGGAATAATTGCTTCAAGGTCTAAAATAGTTCCTTTTTTGATAGTTGGAAGAATTTTTTCGGTGCTATCAAGTGCCGCATCTGGGTCATCACTTCCCTCTGTATAAGCTTTCATAAATCCAGCAAATACTATTCTAGTCCCCTTTGCTTGAAACTCATATTGTTTAGAAGTTCCAGCAAGGACACTATAAGTTGTATTTGCTATCACTGCATTTGCCATTTGACAAGCTAAAGTTCTTTTCCAAATGAGACTATAGAGTTTGTATTGAGCATTGTCAAGATATTGTTTAATATCACTTGGTTTGAGGTGCATATTAACTGGTCGTATTGCCTCGTGAGCCTCTTGAGCTCCTTTTGCTTTTGTCGCATATTTTCGAGGGGATTTTAGAGCATAATCTTTTCCGTATTCTGCTTCAATAACCTCTTTTGCCATAGAAGTTGCTGTATCACTTAGATTGACACTATCTGTTCTCATATAAGTGATTAAACCACCTGTATGATTTGGGATATTTATTCCACCTTCATAAAGTTGTTGTGCAACAATCATTGTTTGTTTTACACTAAATCCAGCTTTTCTACTTGCTTCTTGTTGCAAAGTTGAAGTTGTAAATGGAGGTGCTGGATTTCTTTTACTCTCTTTTTCTTCGATATCATCTAAAAGATAATCACCTTTTTCACAATTATCTTTGATTGTATTAGCTTCTTTTTCATTTTTAATTTTCGCTGTTTTTCCATCGATTTTGGCTAATTCAGCTCTAAAAGATGGATTTTTAAAGTCAAGTTTTATTTTCCAAAACTCCTCACTTATAAAAGCTCTTATCTCTCTCTCTTTATCTACAATAATTCTTACAGCTACACTTTGAACTCTTCCAGCACTAAGACCATATTTTACCTTTTTCCAAAGAAGTGGAGAGAGTTTGTATCCAACAGCACGATCAAGTAGTCTTCTTGCTTGTTGAGCATCTACTAGATTTTGATCTACATCTCGTGGATTTTTAAGGGCATCTAAGATGGCACCTTTTGTAATCTCATGAAATACTATCCGTTTAATTGGATTTTTTTCGATTTTAAGTGCTGGGATAAGATGCCAAGCGATAGCTTCTCCCTCTCTATCTTCATCGGCTGCAAGGTAGATAACTGTATCTTTTTTGATATTTTTTTTAAGATCACTTATAACCTTTGTTTTATCTTTTGTTACTTGGTAGTCTGGTTCAAAATTGTTATCAGGATCAAATCCAAGAGTTGATTTTGGTAAATCTCTTACATGCCCCATAGAAGCCATCACAGTGTAGTCTGAACCTAAAAATTTTGAGATGGTTCGAGCTTTTGCTGGAGATTCGACGATGACTAAGTTTTTCATAAACTGACCTTGTAGATTTAAAATAAAGCGAAATGGTATCATAAAAAAATTTATACCAAATTAAACAAATAACTACTACCTAAATAGTAATCATACAGACTCTTTTTTAATAATAGAATTGATAAAATATTGGACTATTTTAAGTGGATATGGAGATTTTAGTGAATAATAATTTTGAACTTTTGAAAAGTTTGGATAATAATGAAATTTATAGTAAGACTTATATTACATATGAGAATTTGGATGCTATTAAAAAGAAAGATTTTGAATATTTCAGTAGATTTAAATTAATGGGATTTATTGATATATTATCAAAAAGACTTGATTTGGATTTAAGTGAATTTAGAGCTGAAGCTAGTAGCTATTTTGACTCAATAGAACCAGTTGTAGAGATAGTAGAAGAGCCTAAAAAAAATCCTTTGCCTCTTAATATTGATAAAAATATATTCTTTATTGGAGGGGCTGGGATAGTTGTTTTCATTGTGGCTATATCTTTATACTTTTTGCTCAATGGAGAGTCTAAACAAGATTTAACAGATGTCCAAGTTTCACCACCAACTGCAGTTGTTGTTACCCCTCCAATTGAACAAGCAATTGAACAAAATGGAACAGTTGATGAAAATAAAACAGAAGATAATAACTCTACTGAGCTTACCAATAGCAATGAACCTGAAGTACAAACTAAAGTGAAAGAAACTATTGCAATAAATAGTGGTCAAATTATTAAAATTGTTCCAAGAAAACAAGTTTGGATAGGGATTATTGATCTTGATACAAAAGAGAAGAAAGAACATACAACATCTCAAGAATTAGTGATAGATAAGACTAAAAATCAAATCATTGTTGTAAATGGCACATATATCTCTTTAATGGTTGGCAATGAAGAGAAACGATACGACTTTGATGGAAGGGTAAGATTTATCTGCAAAGATGGGAAAATCAATGAGATAAAATTTGCTGAATTTAAAGCTTTAAATAATGGAAAAGCTTGGAATTAATCGAAATCAAAATGGATACTAAGCGAGTTACATTTCGTTTAGTGTTGCAAGTGTAACTCATCTTCTTAATCAAAAATTTCTAAAAATTTAGTTAAAATCTCCTCAAAATTCACATTACAAGGTAATACATTGTCAAATAATATTTTACAAAAACAAGCAGATACAATCAGATTTTTAGCTGCTGATATGGTACAAAGAGCAAATAGTGGACACCCTGGTGCTCCAATGGGATTAGCAGATATTGCTACTGTTTTAAGTAAACATCTTAAAATCAATCCAAAAGATTCAACTTGGCTCAATAGAGATAGATTGGTTTTTAGTGGAGGACATGCAAGTTCTTTGGTTTATTCTCTTCTTCATCTATGGGGTTTTGATGTAACTTTAGAAGATTTAAAAGCTTTTAGGCAAGTGGGTAGTAAAACTCCAGGGCATCCAGAGTACAAACACACTCATGGTGTTGAAATCACAACAGGACCACTAGGGCAGGGGATTGCAAATGCAGTTGGATTTGCACTTGCAAGTGAGTATGCAGCATATTGTCTTAATACTCCAACAGCAAAAGTGATTGACCATCATGTATATTGTTTATGTGGTGATGGGGATTTACAAGAGGGGATATCTTACGAAGCAATTGCAACTTTAGGGCATCAAAAAGTTTCAAATTTTACACTTATATATGATAGTAACGATATTTCAATAGAGGGTGATATTAGTATCGCTTGGAGTGAAGATGTAGCACTTAGATTTCAAGCTATTGGATTTGATGTAATTAAAATAGATGGGCATGATTTTGATGCAATTGATAATGCACTAACAACTTCAAGAAATAGTGATAAACCAACAATCATCATAGCAAAAACAAAAATTGGAAAAGGGGCGGCTACTTTAGAAGGGAGTCATCATACTCATGGAGCACCACTTGGAAGTGATGAAATTAAGGCTTCTAAAATTAAAGCTGGATTTGATCCAGAAGCGACATTTGTAGTTCCAGAAGATGTAAAAGCAGCATTTAATAAAGTAGAAGAGGGTGAACTTCTCAGTAAAGCTTGGGATAAAATGGTGAAAAAAGATTTACCACTTAGTGAACAAAATGTAACTTTAGAAGCACTTTTAAATCCTGATTTTTCAAAAGTAGTTTATCCAGTATTTGAAGAAGATAGTGGAATAGCAACAAGAGATTCTAACCATAAAATCTTAAATGCTATCGCAAAAGCAGTACCATCATTTTTAGGTGGAAGTGCAGATTTAGCACCATCAAATAAAACAGAATTAGCTGGACTTGGAGATTTTCCAAGAGGAAGAAATATTCACTTTGGTATCAAAGAACACTCAATGGCTGCCATTTGTAATGCTATGAATATTTATGGACTCTTTCGTGTATATAGTGCAACTTTCTTTATCTTTAGTGATTACTTAAAACCAGCTGCAAGAGTTGCTGCCCTTAGTCATATCCCACAACACTTTATCTGGACACATGATAGTATCGGAGTAGGGGAAGATGGAGCGACACATCAACCAATCGAGCAATTGAGCGGATTTAGAGCGATGCCAAATTTCTATACATTTAGACCAGCAGACGCAAGTGAAAATATTAAATGTTGGCAAAAAGCACTTACGATGCAAGCTCCTACTGGATTTGTCTTAACTAGACAAAAACTTCAAACTCTTAAAAATAAAAGAGAAAGAGGAGATGTTGAGAATGGTGGATATTTACTAAAAGCTAGAGAGAATGCAACAGTTACACTTATGGCAAGTGGAAGTGAAGTGATGCTGTGCCTTCAAGCAGCTTGTCATTTAGAGAGTGAATTTGGAATAGTTTGTAATATCGTAAGTGTTCCTTGTTTTGACCTTTTATGTGAGCAATCAAAAGAATATATTGATAGTATTATTTTGCCAAATACTAAGAAAATCGCAGTTGAGATGTCTAATTCTATGGAGTGGTACAAATTTGCAGATGAATTTGTAGGAATTGATACATTTGGACAAAGTGGACCAGCTGA
>CAZHJR010000069.1:0-6993 GCA_964533335.1 uncultured Helicobacter sp.
AAAAATTCTGTGTCATATTTTTGATAAAGTCGTACAATTACTTCAGTATCGCTTTTGGTCGTGCAGGTGAGATTTTCTGATTTTTTAAGTGTTTCAAAGTTATAAATCTCTCCATTAAAAACAATTAAAATCTCATCAAAAATAAGGGGCTGATTTGCTTCACTTTCCAAATCGATAATAGCAAGTCTTGTATGTCCGAAGTAATTGTTATCAATTTGTTTGAAGCCAATATTATCTGGTCCTCTTTTTTTTAAAAGTGCAGTAAGTTCAAGAAAATCTATCTTTGGCTTGAAATTAGTTCCGATTATCCCACACATTTATAAAACTCCAAAAAAGTGATGCACCACTTGTAATAAAAAGTAAAAACAAAGTAAAAAAGTCAAAGTAGAAAATAATACTATGCTTGTAACATCAAGGGGTTTACAATCATACAGGGCAGCAAGGTTGACATTATTCACAGCTAAAGGTGTCGCTAAAGAGACTACTAAAATAGCAGCTATAAAAGGTTCAAGGTCAAATGCAAGAGCAACTACTATCCCAACAGTAGGCAGAACTAAAAGTTTTACAATTGATGTGGTGAGTGTGAGTTTAAAATTTTGAATTTTAAAACCAACTTTTGCCAAATAGATACCAAATATCATAAGTTGCAATACGATTGCACTATAAGATCCCATCTCTAAAGCATGGTCAATTTGTGGGATAATTTTTAAATCAAGATAGTTAAATGCTAAGGCAAAGAGGGCAAACCAAAGAATCGGGATTTTTACCATCGAAAGAAGTGATTGTTTAAGGGTATATTTTTCTTTTGCAAGGAGAAAAATACCTATAGTGTAGATAAAAAAGATATTTGCAATATTGATGATACTCGTATAAGGGACACTAGCCATTCCAAAAAGGGCAATTCCAAGGGGGATAGCAAGATTTCCAGTATTTCCTATAAGCCCTGTGCTTGCAAAAATTGACCTGTCTTTTGTACTTCTAAACAGCAAAGGTGCAATAAATAGTAAAACAAGTAAGGTAGAAGTGACTGTTATAAAATAGATAAAAGGGGTAAAAATAAGGTTGAAATCTATTTTTGTCCTTGTAAGTCCCCAAAAGGTAAGAATTGGCTGTAAAAAATAGATAGAAAGGAGGATAAATGATTTTTCATCTATCTCCTCTTTAAATATTTTTTTAGCAGTAAACCCAATAATAATAAACGAGTAGATAACTAAAACAGAAAGAAGTGCTTCCAAATAGTAAGGCTTTCGAGTTTTTTATTCTATATATTTAGGAGCATTTTTCTGCTCAATGGCAAGGAGTTGATTTTGAAGGGTGATAAGTTTATCTTTTAAAATAGCATTTTCCCTTGAAAGTTCATTGACCCTTTTGAGTGAATCGGTTCTCTTTAGTTTTTCATTATCAGCAATACTTACTAACTTATCTTTTAATAAACCTATTTGATACTCATAATGTTGAATTTGTTTCAACTGGTCAGCTGTTTTCCTTCTTTCATTTTCTAAAGCTTCTTTGACAAAAGCTGAAGATTTTTCACCCATATTGGCTTCAAAGTTGTTTGATGCTGTTCTAAGTGTTTTTACTTTTTTATTGAGTTCAAGAATTTTATATCTCTCCTCCATAATGTTTTGTTTTGCTTTTGACATGGTTTCTTGTTTTTCTTGCTCCTCATCATCAGCTAAAAATCCAATGGAGATATACCCTGTTACTTCATCAGTATCGTGATTTTTTGTTGGAATACTCGTTGATCGTAGAAAAAATATCTCTTTATTTTTTGAAATAAATTTGAGTTTTCCTCTCCAAGTGTGTCCATTTTTGATAAACTCTTTCATCTCTTTGTATGCTGATGGGATGGAGTCAGGATGGATAAGTTGAATCATATTTGTATGGATTAAATCAGTGTCCATAGCTTCATTGATTCCACAAAAAAATGGATTAACCTCTTGAATAATATCTTTTTTATCAACTTTTACAATGGTGGCAATCTCATTGATAAAATCCATATATTCAGAAAGTTCTGCCTCTTTTTCGACAATGATTCTTTGATTTCTTTTGATTTCACAAAATTTTTGAACCGTCATAAGGAGTTCTTTTGTATCGATTGGCTTAAGGGTATATCCAGAAACTCCAAGTTTAATAGCTTCAAGAAGATAATTTGATTCTCCATGTGCTGTTGTCATAACTACAGGGATATCTATATCGTGTTCTCGTATTTTTCTAACCATCTCCAAACCATTCATATTTGGCATATTGATATCAGTTATAATGGCATCAAAAACAACATCCATATCTCTTGTATAAAGTTCATAGTTTGAAATACCATCTTTTCCATCAACACAAGTGATAACCTCTTTAAATACTTTTTTCAAGATGGTTCCAAGAGAATTTCTTATTGCATCATCATCTTCAACATACAGTACAGTGAGTGTTTGTAAAAAATCTTTATTAAACATTATTATCCTCATTTTCTATTTCATCTATTGGAAGTTCTATGGTAAATCTAGCTCCAAAATAATTTTGCTCTTGATAAGTAAACTCTCTATTTTCTACTTTAATAAACCCTTTCATACTCTCAGTTATGATTTTATAAGTCATATAAAGTCCAAGCCCTGTCCCTTGACTTTGATGTTTTGTTGTGAAATAAGGTTCAAATACTTTTGTAATTATATCACTAGGAATCCCACCAGCATTATCTTGGAAGACAATGATAGCATTATTTTTTACCCTTTTAACTGTAATAAAAATAAATCTATCCTCTTTTTCATGTTTTTCATCTAGGGCATCTTTTGCATTATTGATAATATTAAGGATTGCTTGGATAAATTCATTTTTATAATTTGTGATAAATATTATATCTTGGTAATTCTTTTTAACCGTAACATAGTGATTTGAAATACTTGAATCTACAACACTTAAAGCACTATCAATAGCTGAAGAGACAACAAATTCTACTTTCTCTTTTTTACCCTCTATAAAATTTCTAAAATCTTCAATTGTCTGGGATAGAAAATGCGTTTTTTCGATAATCTTTTCTAAAGCTGGAGAGAGGTCGTTTTGGTTTAAAATTCCAAGTTCATTTTGCACTATTAAACTACTTGCACTTGTACTAATTGCACTGAGTGGTTGTCTCCATTGGTGAGCAATATTTCCTATCATCTCTCCTAGAGAAGCAAGTCTTGATTGTTCTGCTATCATAGTATCTTTTTTGCGATTCTCTTCCATTTGGTTTGCAATTTGGATATTTTGTCTTTCAAGCTCTTCAACAGAGTGAGCAAGTTCCTCTTTTTGATTGCGGATAGTTTCAAAATTAAGGGTAAGGTTTTGTTTATATTTATAATCTCTATAAGCATAAAATAAGATACCAGCAAGGATGATAAGTAATAAAATAAGTGTTAAATAATAATCATTTTGTAATTCACCGATATAGTCATTTTTCATATGTTTAACCATATATGCAATAACTTTATCTCCTTGTACATTTTTGATAGGTAAAAATGTAATAATATTATAGATACCATCTTGAGCCTTAAAATAGATAGAAAATGGCTCTTTTGTAGCTAATTTTGTATCAATAATCTCAAGTTGAGATTTTGGAATGATGGATATGTTATATTCTTCCATATCTTTTTTGAGTTTATAAAATGAAGGGGAGACTTCGCTAGGAATATATAAAGTATCTATACGATCTTCAAAGGCAGTGGAATTGACTAATTCTTTATTTATTAACAAATTAACTTTTGCATGAAAAGAATCTTCAAGTTTTTTTAAAAAATCTTCAACGGCAATAGAAACTTCCACACTTCCTAGATGATTTGCATTATCATCAAATAGTGGATAGACAAATCGAAAACCACTATCAAGTTTCCCCATTTCTAAGCCATGAGTTGAAGTTTGAATTGCATTTGTTGTTCGTATGCTGTATCTAAATTTTGTTAAATCATCTCCAAAACGATTTGGTGCATGCATTCGTAAAAAACTTACATTATTTTTGAGATGAAAATGGAGTTGTTTTATTCCAATTGCATTCCAATCGTTGTAAATAGAGGATAATGAATTATATAAATCTTTTCGAAGAGTATCTTGTTCTACAACAGAGGTTGTATTGGAAACTTTTGTCATTTTTTCGATAACAATAGGATTGCTAATTATAGTGTTATAAATACTTTGAGAAAGAATATCATAGTTGTTATAAGTGACTGAATATTGGGTATTGGATTGTTTGAGTAGATTAGTTAGATAGATATCTATCCGTCTTCCCTTATCATAAGAAAGAATAGCCGAAATAATAAATGCAAGCACAAAAAATATAACAAAAGTTATTAAAATCGGTTTTTTCACAAAAATTCCTAAAATTTGATTTTGTTTTAATTGTAACTAAAAAGCTATTATAAAGCCTTAAAGCTCGTTGTAGTAAAATAGTAGTCTTATGAAAAATACAATTTTAGAAATAATCAAAAAAAGACCCCTAGTAATAGATGGGGCAATGGGAACTCAGTTACAGTCATTTAATATACCAAGTGAGGCTTGGTTAGATGAAAATGGAAAAAATCAAGAGGGTTGCAATGAACTTTTAAATGCTACTGCACCCTACATCTTAGAGCAAATCCACGAGAACTATGCTGCTTCTGGTGCTGATATGATTAAGACCAATACTTTTGGTTCGATGGATTGGGTGCTTGATGAATATGATATGGGTTATAGAAGCTATGAGTTATCTAAACTAGGAGCCGAGCATGTAAAGAAAATTTGCCAAAAATATGCGACTAGCGAAAAACCTAGATTCGTCCTAGGTTCAATTGGTCCAGGGACAAAGTTACCAAGTTTAAAACATATCGATTATGATACGATGTATCGTGGGTATGTTACGATGGCAAAAGGGCTTATAGATGGTGGGGTTGATGTGTTTTTGGTAGAAACTTGCCAAGACCCACTGCAAATCAAAGTAGCTCTACATGCTTTGCAAGATACGGCACCTCAGATTCCAATTATGGTAAGTGTGACTATTGAACTAAGTGGTACTATGCTAATAGGAACAGATGCAAATACGATAGCGACTATTTTGGAGCCTTTTGATATTTTATCACTTGGATTTAATTGTGGGACAGGACCTGAGCAAGTCAAAAAACATATCGAAATTCTTTCACAAATCTCAAATAAACCACTTTCAGTTCATGCAAATGCAGGGCTTCCTCAAAATAGAGGTGGAAAAACTTTCTATCCGATGGGGGCAGAGGAGTTTGCAGATATTGAAAAAACATTTATGCTCTACAATGGAGTGTCATTTTTAGGTGGATGTTGTGGAACAACACCAGAGCATATCAAAGCATTAGCAGATGCAGTTTCAAAAATGACTCCTAAAATCCCACTTGGAAATCATCCAAAATCTTTAGCTTCCCTTTTTGCACCAGTTCCACTTAAACAAAAACCAGCTCCACTTTTAGTGGGGGAGCGAAGTAATGCAACTGGAAGTAAAGCTTTTAGGGAACTTCTTAAAGCAAACGATTATGAAGCAACTTTGAGTGTCGCTCAAGAGCAGGTGCGAGCTGGAGCTCATGTGATTGATGTGAGTGTCGGATTTGCAGGAAGAGATGAAACAAAAGATATGAATGAAGTGGTTTCACTTTATGCACAAAAAATAGCACTGCCACTTATGCCAGATAGCACTCAAATCAAAGCTTTAGAAGAGGCTTTGAAATTAATCGGTGGGAAAGCGATTATAAATTCTGTAAATCTTGAAGATGGTATTGAGCGATTTGATGAGATTTGTAAATTAGCAAAACGATTTGGGGCAAGTTTAGTTTGTCTTGTGATTGATGAAGTTGCGATGGCAAAAACAAAAGAGAAAAAAGTTGAAATTGCTGAGCGAATCTACCAAAGAGCTGTCAATGTTCACGGGCTAGATCCAGAAGATTTAGTTTTTGATATGCTTGTTTTTACTATCGGTTCTGGTGATGAGGAATATCATACAGCTGGAATTGAGACAATTGAAGCGATAAGAGAGTTTACAACGATGCACCCAGAAGTTGGGACTACTTTAGGGCTTTCAAATATCTCTTTTGGACTTGATGCAAAGGCGAGAGTTTATCTCAATAGTATCTTTTTGCATCATTGTATCGAGGCTGGGCTTAGTTCAGCAATTGTAAATGTAAAACATTTAGTGCCTCGTCATAAGATGAGAGAAGAGGATATAAGAGCCTGCGAAGATTTACTTTTTAATCGTAGAGTTAATGGCGACCCACTTTTTGCTTTTATTGAACATTTTAGCGATATTGAAGCAGTTGCTGAACAAACAGATGAGGAGTTTGCGAAACTTTCAAATGACGAAAAGATAAAAAAACTTCTTTTAGATGGTGCAAAAGAGAAAATTATCGCTTTATCTTTGGAAGTTAAAGATGAGGTAGGTGCTGAGGTTATTGTCAATGAGTGGCTAATTGACGGGATGAAAATCATCGGAGAACTTTTTGGAAATGGGCAAATGCAACTCCCATTTGTACTCCAATCGGCTGAAACAATGAAAGCTTGTGTCGATGCACTCCAACCATATCTACCAAAAATCGAAAAAGAGAGTGATACCACTTTGGTGCTAGGAACTGTAAAAGGGGATGTGCATGATGTTGGGAAAAATCTTGTCGATATTATCCTCTCAAACAATGGCTTTAAAGTGGTGAATATCGGGATAAAAGTGAGCATTGATGATTTTATAAAATCGGCAACTGAGTGTAAAGCGATGGCTATTGGGATGAGTGGATTGCTTGTAAAATCGACAAATGAGATGAGGTCAAACCTTGAAGCACTCAAAGATGCAAATATCCATTTGCCAGTTCTTTTAGGTGGAGCAGCTTTAACGAAATCGTTTGTTGATGATTTTTGCAGACCAATTTATGAGGGACCAATTTTTTATTGTAGAGATGCTTTTGATGGTGTTATTGCTATGCAAAGACTGGAAAGTGCAAATGGGGATTATAGCAATCTTGACACTCAAATGGCAGCTGATTT
>CAZHJR010000069.1:7093-9094 GCA_964533335.1 uncultured Helicobacter sp.
GACCCTGAGCAAAGCACGGTGGCGATTGTTGTACCAAATAAGGAAGCACATTATTTTAATGTATGATGTTATAGTTATTGGAAGTGGTGCTGCTGGGATTATGGCTAGCATTAGTGCCAAAAAAAGCAATAAAGAGGTTTTACTCTTAGAGCAACTTCCACAAATCGCAACGAAACTAAAAGCAACAGGTGGAGGGAGATGCAATCTTACAAATACTCTCAGTCAAACTCAATTTATTGAAAAATTTGGAAAAAATGGACGATTTATCACAGAGGCATTGAATAGTTTTTCTTCACAAGATTTAATCTCTTTTATGAAATCTATTGGGGTTGAAACAGAAGCTCGTGATGGATTTAGAATTTTTCCTGTTGGACATAACTCTGGGACAATTATCGATGCACTAAGCTTAGAGATCGAGCGATTAGGTGTCCAAATCAAACTCAATCAAAAAGTCCTTGAAGTTTCAAAAAAAGAGGATATTTTTACAATCAAAACACAATCAGACCTTTTCCAAACAAAAGCACTTATTATTGCAACTGGTGGGAAAGGATATGAAAAACTTGGAGCAACTGGGGAAGGGTATGAGATAGCAAAAAGCTTGGGACATAGTGTTACAAAACTCTATCCAGCTATGATGCCTCTTTTTGTAAAAGAGAGTTGGGTGGCAAGTTGCACAGCTGATACAATTGGAAAAGCTAACTTAAGTGTAAATCTTAAAAAACATCAAAATAAAAAAGCGATTGGGGATTTGATATTTACCAAAAATGGGATTAGAGGTCCTGTTGTGCTTGATTTTGCTAGAGAAATTACTCCGTTGTTTGATGGGTTTGATGAGATTCCTATCACCCTTAATCTTATTAAAAATAAGGATGAAAATTATCTTATAGAACTTTTTAAACAAGAGGGTGGAAAAGCTTTAGGCAATGTTTTGGAAGAGATTTTACCAAAGAGTATTGTAGAAGCTCTGTGCAAATTTTATGAAATTGATTTTACCTTCGAGTATAAAAAACTAAATGGTAATGAGAAAACAAAACTCCTTCAAATTTTTACAAAAACACCCCTTACAATTTGTGGAAATGAGGGATTTAAACTTGCGATGATTACAAGAGGTGGGATAAATCTTAAAGAGATAAATCCAACCTCTTTGCAGAGTAAAATAGTTCCAAATCTTTACTTTGCTGGAGAGATTATTGATATCGATGGACCTTGTGGAGGGTACAATCTTCAGTGGGCATTTTCAAGTGGATTTTTAGCTGGACTTCTTCAATAAAGTAATTAATAATAACTATAAAACAATACTAAATTAACATCTTATAATATAAAACATAATAAAAAAAATATTATTATGTTTTTATGGACAAATCACTTTAAAATCCTTATGAAATATGATAAAATAAAGAAAAATCAACTTTTTTGATAACACTAGGGGTAGCAAATGGCAAAAGAGAAAGAATCAATAGTACAAACAACAAAAAAAGAAAAAATTGTCGACTATAAAGATGGTAAGGTAATAGTTAAAAAGTTACCAAAAGATGGAGAGAGTGAAGCGATATATGCAAGACCTGGCGATGAGATAGATATACAGATTGAGGGAATCAATTTAGAAGACCTTGAATCAAGATTAGTTGGTGGAGATATCGTTGTTTCTATGCCAAATGGAAGTACCCTTACTTTTGTTTCTATGGCACTTATGGCATATGGTGATATGGCACCAACTTTTAAAAGTGCTGGTGGTAAAATGAACTTAGAAGCTGTTTTATCAAATATTGAAGAGATTAACAATGTCCCCTTAGATGCTGTTATCACAAACACAAAAGTTGAAGTTACTACAGATTCAATTTCAAGTGATGGTGAACCTACCCCTGTTAAAGCTCCTGAAGTTGTCCAAGCAAATATTGCAAGAATAGTTGAAGAACTTAATGCTAAAGATGCAGATAATAATCAAAAACCAAAAGGTGCATTTGATCAAGAACCAGTTGAAGCTCCTGAGGTTATCCCTGT
>CAZHJR010000070.1:0-3776 GCA_964533335.1 uncultured Helicobacter sp.
TTTAAAAGTGATAACAAAACCAAGATGATAGGAAAATAATGGACAATATTTATGCGATAAACATAGAAAGAGCAGTGCTTAGCTCGATTTTTTTTAGCCCAGAGGTTATAGAAGATATTTTGGGGATTTTAAAACCAAAAGATTTTTATCTCCCAGCTCATAAAAAAATATTTGAGGCGATGGAGCAACTAAATAGCCAAGATTTGCCAATCGATGAGGAGTTTATAAGAAGAAGAGTTGATAGCAAAGAGGTTGATGATAGTGTCTTAATCGAGATACTTTCAGCGAATGCCATCACAAATACTATGGCTTATGCAAAAGAGATAAAAGATGCTTCAGTAAAAAGGGAGCTTATCAGCCTTGCAACAGAGATAAAAAAAGTCACTATCGAAGATGAATTACCTGCTACTGAAGCGGTTGATTATGTCCAAAATGCACTCTATAAAATCACAACAGATAGTGCAAGTAGTGAATTAAAAAATATGTATCAAATCACAACAGATACTTTGCTTCACATGGAGAAGATGAAAGAGAGAGGAAATACTTATCTTATCGGTGAAACGACTGGATTTGATGCACTTGATAGAAGAACAACTGGATTTAATAATGGAGACCTCGTCATCATTGCTGCACGACCAGCTATGGGGAAAACATCGTTTGTTTTAAATACTGCTTTGCAAAATATTGAAAGAAATGCTGGAGTGATATTTTTCTCGTTAGAGATGCCAGCAGAGCAACTTATGATGAGACTTATCAGTATCAAGACAAGAATCCCTCTTCAAAATGTAAGAAAAGGGGATTTGGATGATAAACAATGGAGTACGATTACACGAGCTTTTGATGACTTAAATAAAAAGAAACTTTTTGTTGATGATAGTGGAAGTGTAAATATCAATCAACTTCGTGCAAGGGTGCGAAAAATCGCTGGAAATAAAGAGAATAATGTCAAGATGATTATTATCGATTATCTCCAACTTATGCAAGGGACAGGGAGTAAAGATAGACATCTTGAGGTATCTGAAATCAGTAGGGGACTTAAGATGTTAGCAAGAGAGATGGGAGTGCCTATCCTTGCACTTTCTCAGCTAAATAGGGGACTAGAGAGCCGTCCAGATAAACGACCGATGCTAAGTGATATCAGGGAATCTGGATCAATCGAACAAGATGCAGATATTATCATGTTTGTCTATCGTGATGATGTTTATAAAGAGAGAGATGAAGCGAGAAAAGAAAAAGAGGCAAAAGATAAAGGGGATAGCTATAAAAGTGCTTTTATCAATAAGCCAATAGAAGAGGCTGAAATCATTATCGGAAAACAAAGAAATGGACCAGTAGGAACTGTAAAACTTGATTTTCATAAAGAGCTTACAATGTTTGTAGATAAAGATGCACCAAGTAGAAATGCCCCAGTTATCACAACTTATGAGAGTGTCGCTGATGCTGAGGTGGATACTATTGTGGATATTCCTGATATATGAAAAAGAAAATCGTAGAAAGATATGATTTAGGTGAAAACGGAGAGGTTATCATCAAAATATCAGCTAGAAAAGTTGAAGATTTATATAATGAATATGATAAAAAATCTTCTTTTTCAAAAAAAGATTTGGACTCTGAACTTGTAACTTATATCATTGATAGTGTTGATGAGATAGGGAAAGAGCCATTTTATATCAAGTTTTATTTAGAAGATGAAATTGATGAGAGGCTTCAAGATAAGGTAAGACACAGTATAAAACAATATTTCTTTTATCTGCAAGATTTGAAAAAAAAGATGATGCACGAAGAGATAAAAAATAGTTTTATCTTTATCGTTATAGGGTTATTTTTCACAACAATGTCCCTTTTGACAGGGGAAGATGAACGATTTTTCGTAGAAGTTTTATCAGAAGGGATGCTCGTAGCTGGCTGGGTTTCCCTTTGGGAAGCGATGGCTACACTTCTCATAAAATGGCTACCACTCACTAAAAAGCTAAAACTCTATAAAAGAATCTCTTCTTGTGAGATAGTGTTTGCATAACTTTGAATAAATGATACTTCAATTAAAACAGCCACAGTCGAAGATTCTATTTTGGCTCAATTTGAAGCGAGATTGAAAGAGATTCAAGAGTTAAAATAGATATTTCTCGGAATAGATTATGTATAGCTTAGCTATATAAATTTATAAGAGAAACCCACCCAATGAAAACAAAAGACAGATATATCACTTTCCAAAATATTGATTGTTATGAAAATGCAGCCTTGGTTCTTGATGCTATGATTGCACTTTTTGAAGAGAAACCTGAGTCTAAAAATAATTTATGGGTAAATTTTATGGATAAAATTCCACAAAACTATAGAGAAGTTTGGAGTAAAGGGGAGGAAAAAGATACTTTGTATTTGGTGTGTGCAAATGTTTTTTATATTAGTGATTTGTTTGAAGAATACGATTTTGTTCAAGGGATTGAAGTTCTTGACCAAGTTGAGTTAGAGTGTTGTTAACTCAAATTAAAAATGCAAAGTGATACTAAAGGATTTTTGTGAAAAAAGAAAAAAACAGTGTTTTTGTACCAGATGATAGTCCCCTCCCAACAGTAAAATATTTGAGTGAAAAATTTGATTTTCTAAACACTTTGGATTTTACAAAAATAAGTTTGGCTGATGAGATTATCAAACTCAACTTTGAAATTGTTTCAAGGGAATATGAAGATTTGAAATATGCCAATATTGAAGATTATTTTCATATTGAAGTGGATATGATAGTTTAAAATCAGCTCAAAGCTAACAAAAAATCAACCCTAAATGGATAATAAGCTACAATGTGGAAATTACCCATTAGGAAGTAAAATGTCAAATGACCAGTTTAATTTATCACCAAAAATAAACGAAGCGTTACAAAAAAATCATTACATCACCCCAACACCTATTCAAGAAGCAGTTATCCCTCTTATTTTAGAAGGTGTTGATATTATGGCGAAAGCTCAAACTGGAAGCGGAAAAACGGCTAGTTTTGTATTGCCGATACTCCATCAATATGGAATGAAAGAACAACCCAAAAAAGGGAAAATCAAAGTGCTTGTCATCACTCCAACAAGAGAGTTAACCCTTCAAGTTGCAGATACTTTTTCCCTTTTTAGTAAATATCTGGAGCAAAAACCAAAAATTGTAACAATTATTGGTGGACAAAATATAGGCGACCAGCTTTTAGATATCCAAAAAGGGTGCCATATCGTTGTGGCAACTTCAGGAAGACTTCTTGAAATCATAGATAAAAAGCAAATTGATTTATCATCTTTGGAGTACTTTATCCTTGATGAAGCAGATAAGATGCTTGACCTTGGATTTGCTGATGAGCTTGATGCAATTTTAAAAATCTTACCAGTTAAAAGAAAAAATCTCCTTTTTTCAGCTACATACCCAGAAAAAATGGTATCAATCGCATCAAAAATAACAACAAATGCCATAAAAGTATCGATAGAAAATGAAACCAAAACAGGTGAAAATATCACCCAAAGAGCTATCTTTGTAGCAAAAGAGAAAAGAAGTCCATTGTTACAAAAACTGATTCGAGAAAATAAATTTGGTAAAGTTTTAGTTTTTATGGCAAATAAAAGAGCAAGTGACAATATCTCTGCAAAATTCAGAAAATACGGCTTTTTAGCTGATTCTTTTCATGGGGATTTGGTTCAAGAAGATAGGATTTATACCCTTGAAGCTTTTAAAAATCAAAAGATAAAAATACTTTTTTCAACAGATATAGCAAGTCGTGGACTTCATATTGATGATATTGATTGTGTTAT
>CAZHJR010000070.1:3876-8936 GCA_964533335.1 uncultured Helicobacter sp.
GTAAAATCAAATTTATCATTTGGCTCTATTATACCTGCAAAGATATTGTGTTTATTTTTTTGGAGTTTTATAGTGATATTGTTTTTGAGTTTTTCATTTGAGTTTACAATATTTTCTACACTTTGAATAGAAATAGGGTCGATATCTGAAACTGTAAATTTCCAATTATAAACAGATACACCAATAATAGGATAGATACAATTTGCACCAACTCCAATATCTAGCCCATTTATGTTTTCCTTATCGCCTAATAAATCAGCAAGATAGTGGATATAATCAGCTCGACCAGGGATTGGTGGGCAAAGATAATTTTTGGGTATCTCCCAGTTTTGTATCCCATAATGGTGTGCTAAAAGGGTTTTATTGAGGGTAAGTACCGCTTTTGGATTGGCAAAATCTATAGAATAGTCACCATATTGATTTAAAGCTACAAATTGATTTAAGTGAGGATTTGTTTTGCAAAGTGCAGCAAAATCATATCTACTATTGTGTATATTTTTAGGATGAAGAGTTTTCATTGATTTAGTTAGGGCTACTTATGAATACAATGGATCGCTAATTTTTATAATTCTTTCTATCTCATCAAGCTTAATAGTATTAAAGTCAATTTTTTCGACAGCTAAGAGCATATTTGATAATTTTTCTATCTGTTCGATTATTTTTTCTATATCTTGTATCTCTTCTTCACTAGAATTATATAAGTTGTTGGTTTTTTTTAATTCATAGCCTGTAGCAATGGTCATCATTGCACTCAGTGGTTGTCTCCAATGGTGACCTATCTCTTTGAGTAAATCCAATAAAGCATTGATTTTTTCTCCTTGTAATTGCATCTCTTTTAATTTTTGAGCATCAAGTTTATTTTGAAGTTTTAAAGCAATCGATTCTAAAATATCTATCAGTTCTCCATCTTTTACAGGTTTTGACACAAAAGAATCAATCCCTAGCATAATTGCTTTTTTTAAATTCTCTGGTTTATCAAATTCTGTTAATAAAACGATTGGGGTACTTTTAAAAGAGTTTTTAATCATCTTACTCATTTGCATACCATCAATATTTGGCATATTGATATCTGTGATAACAATATCAGGTTTGTGTTTAATAAATTCTTCTAGCCCCTCTTTACCATCATTTGCTGTATAGACCTCTTTTGCATAACCTTGGAGTAAATCGTGCATATAGCTTCTAAGAACTTTGCTATCCTCAACATATAAAATTGTAAAGTTTTTTAAAATCAATTATTTACCTTTATCTTAGTGAATAAGTTCTCTAATAAGTTCAGTTGCATAAGAGCCTTTTGGTAAAGTAAACTCTAATTCAAAATGATTTTTTTCATCATCATATCTACTTGCAATCTCACTTGGAAAAACCCAAGCATATCTTCTTGTTCCATCAACGATAGTTTTTTTATCAAATTCCTCTTCAAACTTTTTAGCAAGTCCTACAGCTAATTTTGCTTTTTTCCCTGCAAGAAGTCCTGTTGGTACTCTATCTTTATTGAAAAACTTCTCAGCTTCAGCTTCTACATCCTCTGCATAAAATATTTTCCCATAAGGATAATGTTCCATCACATCACCTTCAAGAACTTTAAATGGGTGTTTTTGAGCTTTGAGAGCTTTTAGGGTAGCTACATCTAGCCCAACTTTTTCACTTATCTCTTTTGGTTCAAAAGCATCAATAAGTTTACTTAGCTCAATTCTTTTAGAGAGCCATTCATTAAATAATATACTTTGGTAAGCATTAAGATACATTTGAGAAAGTTTTCCATTTGAAACTTTTAAAGTTCCCTCACAAAGTTGTTTTCCCTTTTCGTAGTTGTCCCCATCAATTCCAAATCTTTGAAATCCAAAATAATTTGGCATACCAAATTGCTCAATAGTGGAGAGGACATTTTGAAGTTTTTGATTGTCTCTATCTAAAACTCTTTTAAGTCTTATGAAAAATCTATTTCCTTTAAGATGACCAACTCTTATTTTATTGTTGTGGTATTCAAATTTTAAAAATTTTATTTGTGGATGTTCAAATTTTCGCAACTTCTCTTCAAAAGTTTTTGGCATAGAGATACACTGTATGGTCATCGCATTTTTATCTTTAAGACCTGCATAGCCTATATCTCTACTTTTACAGCCAATTCTATCGCTAATGATTTGGACAGCATCCCAAGTGCTTAAATCTTTTTTTCTCATAGTAAGAACGATATGTTCCCCCTCACCACTAAATTCATAAAGGGGTATTTCAGTAACTACAAAGTCATCTTTACTTTGTTTGAAGTAAACATCAATTTTACTATGATTTAAAAAAAATTGTTTCTCTATAGCCATCTTAGAACTTTACTACTTCGTAATTTTCCAAAACTTTTTCAATTCTTTTCATATTTTCACTACTTGGAGCTACAAGCGGAAGCCTATATTCTAAAGTATCAATAAGTCCAGCTAAATACATAGCAGCTTTGATTGGAATAGGGTTACTTTCACAGAATAAGACTTTATTGATAGGATACAATTCTTCATTTATTTTTTTTGCAACAGCAAAATTCCCAGCAAGTGCTTCAGCCACAAGACGACTTTTTAGATTTGGTAAAAGATTTGCTGTCACTGATGTAATCCCAGCTCCACCACAAGCTAAAATAGCATAATCTATCGCATCATCACCACTTAAAACTTTAAGTTCAGGTCTTTGTGAGACAAGTTCAATTGTTCGCTCTAAACTTCCTGTTGCCTCTTTTATCCCATAGATATTTGGACAATCATCAAAAAGTCTAATAACAGTATCAGCTTGGATATCAACTCCAGTTCTTCCTGGTACATTATAAAGCATCAGCCCTAAATCAGGGATTGCATTTGCAATTGTTTTATAGTGTTGATATAAACCCTCTTGTGATGGTTTATTGTAGTATGGAGCCACAGAAAAGAGGGCATCAACACCACATTTTTGTGCATGTTTTGCTATTGCAACTGCCTCATGAGTTGCATTAGACCCAGCTCCAGCTAATACTTTTGCATTTGTCCCTTTACACACTTCTACAGCGATTTCGATACATCTTTTGTGTTCATCGTGAGTTAAAGTTGCACTCTCTCCAGTTGTGCCAACAGGGCAAATTGCATTGATACCATTGTCTATTTGTCTTTGTATTAAATTTGCATAAGTTTGTTCATCAAGTGTACCATTCTTAAATGGTGTTATGATAGCGGTTGTAGAACCAGTTACCATTGTAATCTCCGTCATTTTTTAAAATTCCTTTCCATCTTCAAATATTATTTTATTTCTACCTGTTTGTTTTGCCTTATAAAGTAAATCATCAGCTTTTTTGACACTATTTTCGTGTGTTTTATGGACACTTCTAATAGTTACTCCTGCACTAAAAGTGATAGGTATTTTGATATCATTGTACTTAAATCTATGATTTGTAACAATCGCTTTTATTCTTTCCATATAGCCATAAAGTTCACTAATATCTTTAAATTGAACTAAAGCTATAAATTCTTCTCCACCATATCTTCCTAAGATATCAGTATCTCTTGTACTTTTTAGAAGCACTTTTGCAAAAGTAGAGAGAACAACATCACCAGCTTCATGTCCATAAGTGTCATTTACTTTTTTGAAATGGTCAATATCAAAGAAAACAATAGCATAGTTGATACCATTTCGTATGTAGTTATCATCAAATCTTTTTGATTGTCTATCATACCATCTTCTTGTAAGGAGTCCTGTTAGATGGTCTATCTCACTCTCTTTTCTTACATTTTGAAGCTCTTTTTCTAGTTGCTCTATTTTTTTTTGTAGAGCTATAACACTATCTTGACCACTTTTGAGAGATTTTGTAGATTGAGAGATATGAGTTTCTATACTTTTAGCAGCACCAACCAATTTCCCTTGCATCTCTTTTAAATCACTTGCATCATGTGCATCAATCCCCTCAATCTCTTTGGCAAGTTTTGAGATATGATCACTCCCTTTTGAGTTGATATCTATCGTATCACCCAAAAATTTTGTCATGTAAGTCATCAAAACAGTTATCTCTTTGGCTTTTTTTTCTAGCTCTTCTTGGTCAAGCTTGATTCGTTCATCTATAAATTTTTCAATCTCATGTTGAATATCATTTTCAAAAATAAGTTCAGGTGAGTTTCCTATTTTGATAGAAAACTGATGCAAATCTTCATTGAGAGTCAATGAAATAGAGGGTTTCATAGACTTTTGTAAAATATTTGCCATATTGTCAATATTTTCTTTTTTAAGCCTTTTTAAAAGGAGTGTTACAAGCCCATCAAAATCTTTAATATTATTATCTTTTATATAGGTTTGTTCATCGTTTGAAAGTCCTTTGACTATCTCTTCAAATCGTTTACATTCTTCAACTGTAAAATTGATAGACTTTGCAACACTACAAAATTCATTTCCATATGCTCTTGGTGTAGGGAGAATTTTTTGTGCATCAAGATTGAGCAAAGTTTTTTTAACGATTTCTCTTACAGTATGCATATATTATCCTAAAAGTTTTTTAACCATATCGTTGATTCTTTTCCCATCTGCACTTCCACCAATTTTCTCTTTTGCTGGATTCATAATTTTCCCCATATCTTTCATACTTGTTGCACCAGTTTCACTGATAATCGTTTTAATAATCGCTTCAAGCTCAACATCAGTAAGTTGTTTTGGTAAATAAAGAGCAAAAACATCAATTTGCTCTTGCTCTTTTTCTACAAGGTCACTTCTTCCAGCTGTACTATATTGGCTTATTGCTTCTTCTCTTTGTTTAATACCTTTTTGGATAAGTTTAATAATATCATCATCTCCAAGTTCAACTCGATTATCTACTTCAATTTGTTTTATCATCGTATTAATAGCTCTTATAGCATCTCTTTTTACTACCTCTTTATCTCTCATCGCTGTTTTTAAATCTTCTTTTAGTGTTTCTTTTAAGTTCATACATTCTTCCTTATAATCATAATCTTGTTTATTATCTATTTGCGGATTATAACTTCATTATCCTTGTAATCCACTAATCAACTCCTCAATTTCTAAATATCTTTCCACTTTTGCATCATAAATTTTGGTGATATCCT
>CAZHJR010000071.1:0-8806 GCA_964533335.1 uncultured Helicobacter sp.
AAACAAAAATCTATGGTAAAAATGCGGCTAAAATTTATCTATTTTGTCGTGTTGGTAATAAGTTAAAGGAGTAGATTTTGAATATTTTATCAATTATCGTTATTACACTATTTGTTGCGATTATTTTCAATATTATATTAAAAAAGTTTCAAATTAGTTCAATTGTAGGTTATATTTTAACGGGGACACTTATCGGTTATTTTATGGGGTTTTCCAAAATAACTCAAGATGAACTTGGACATATTGCAGAGTTTGGGATAGTGTTTTTGATGTTTACTATTGGACTAGAATTTTCACTTCATCATCTCAAACAGATGAAAAAAGAGGTTTTTTTATTTGGTGGTTTACAAGTGATTCTTGTTTCTTCATTTTTTGGATTTGTAGCACATCATTTTTTTGGAATAGATGTCAAAACTTCAATTATTTTAGGAGCGGCACTTTCTCTCTCATCGACTGCAATAGTTTTAAAAATACTCAATGAAAACGGAGATATTCATAGACCTTATGGGAGAAATAGTGTTGGAATTTTAATTTTTCAAGATTTGGCTGTTATCCCTATTTTGATTATGATTACACTTTTTACAGATAAAACATCATCTTTAGAAGAGTTAGTAACCCACACACTTATTTCTGGATTTATAGTTCTTATTACACTTTATTTTATAGGAAAATTTGTTTTAGAAAAATTGCTTGCAGTTGTAGTTGATAGCAAAAGTGAAGAGTTATTTATTGGAACCATTTTACTTCTTGTATTATCTTCAGCTCTATTTGCACATCTTTTTGATTTTTCTTATTCTTTAGGTGCTTTTATTGCAGGGATGTTAATCGCAGAAACAAAGTATAAATATCAAATCGAAGCAGATTTGGTTCCATTTAGGGATATTTTACTAGGATTGTTTTTTATTACAGTTGGAATGCAAGTAAATATTGATTATGTAGCGAGTCATTTTTATATGATTGTTGCTTTAACAGTTGGGATTTTATTTTTTAAATTGTTATTGATTTTTGGATTGATTAGTATTTTTCATATTCCAAAGAGAGCTTTTAAAACAGCATTAACATTGGCACAAGTTGGGGAGTTTTCATTTGCTGTTTTAGCACTAGCTGCATCAAACCATCTTCTTGCAAATGATGTGCATCAAATGCTCCTTTCAGCTATTATTATTTCGTTGATTTTTACATCAATTGCTTTAAAATATGTAAGACAATTTAGCGATATCTTTTTTATCAAAAAAAGTGAACTACTTGAAGAACCAATAGTAAGTGCAGAGATTAACAATCATATTATTGTATGTGGGTATTCTTTACTTGGGCAAAAGATTGTGAAAAAATTAAAGCAAGATAATGTCACTTATATCGCAATAGAACATGATAGAAATCATGTAAAAAGAGGTCATGATGTCGGAGATATCGTTTTTTTTGGAAATGCTGCTTCAAAAACTATGCTTAATTCTGTAGGGATAAAAAATGCGATAGCTGTCATTATTGCTATAGATAATGATGAAAAAGTGAGACTTATAACAGAATCAATAAAATCAATTGATCCCAATATTCAAGTAGTGGTAAAAATTTCACATCAAGCACAAATTGATGATTTAAAAGATTTAGATGTCAAAAACTTTGTAAATGAAAATGAAATTGTGGCAACTGAACTTATTAAAAAAGCGACCACTTGTTCATTAAATCATTAGGTGAGAATAATTAATGTTAAAAAATTTTTTACATGTAATCGAACCAAAACTTCTTCTATATGTAAACAAATATGGCTATAGCAAAGAGGACTTTTATAAAGATTTATTGGCAAGCCTTTCTGTTGCAATTGTAGCCTTGCCACTTTCCCTTGCAATCGCGATAGCATCAAATTTACCCCCTGAGCGAGGTCTTTTTACAGCAATAGTTGCAGGATTTTTAATATCCTTGCTTGGTGGAAGCAGACTGCAAGTTGGCGGACCAACCGCAGCTTTTATTGTGACTGTCTCATTGGTTGCAATGAAACATGGTTATGATGGACTTGTAATGGCTACGATTATGGCTGGGATATTACTGATTATTATGTCATTTTTAAGAGCTGGAGAGTTAATAAAATTTATCCCCTACCCTGTTATCACTGGATTTACCTCAGGTATTGCCCTTTTAATTGTATTTTCACAATTAAGGGATTTTTTCGGATTACCAATAGATGTTATGCCACCTGATTTTATTGATAAATTAGTTTTGTACAGCACCAATCTTGATCAGCTAAATATCTATGCTTTACTTATATCTTTAAGTGGTATTTTTATCTTAGTTGGGATGAAAAAATATTATCCTCATATTCCAGCCCCTATTGTTGTGATAACAATAATGACTTTAGTTGTTTTTGGATTTGAGTTGCCAGTTGATACTATAGAGAGTAGATTTGGAGAGATTCCTGCAATGTTACCATTTCCAACTTTTCCAGATTTTTCTTTTGAGAAGATGAGATTGGTTTTTCCAGATGCAATAACCATTGCAATTTTAGCTGGTATCGAATCACTTCTTTCAGCAGTTGTAGCTGATGGAATGGCAGGGACAAAACATAAACCAAATACAGAACTTTTCGCACAAGGTGTAGCTAATATAGGTTCATCGATATTTGGCGGACTTCCTGCAACTGGGGCAATTGCACGAACAGCTACAAATGTGCGAAGTGGGGCTGTAAGCCCAATTTCTGGGATGCTCCATGCAGTTTGGCTGTTAGTCTTTATGATTTTACTCTCACCATTAATTATAAAAGTTCCATTGGCGGTTCTCAGTGCAATTTTGATAGTCGTTGCTTGGAATATGGCTGAGATTAAACATATTAAAACGATTATAAAAACACCTAAAGCAGACATTTTTGTATTGTTTATTACTTTTATTTTAACTGTTTTAGTTGATCTTAATTTTGCAATCCAAGCAGGAATATCACTTGCTTCAATTTTATTTATCAACTCTATGATGAAATCAGTACGAATAAAGTCCCATAATGAAGATGAAGAGACTGATGATCCAGATTCAATATTAAAAAAAGAGGTGCCATCAGGTGTTGAGGTATATGAGGTTCAAGGTCCTTTATTTTTTGGAATTGTTGAAAATTTTATCGATAGATTTACCAATAAAGAAGATACAACAAAAGTTTTCATTTTAAGATTGAGATATGTTCCTTTAATTGATGCTGCTGGACTTCATGCAATTGAGGTTGTGTATGAAAAATTAAAAGAGAAAAACTCTCATCTCATATTATCTGGGGTTACTCGAAAAGTAGATAAGTATCTTAAAAAAACAAAGTTAGATGAAAAAATAGGTAAAGAAAATATTGTAGATCATATTGATAAAGCATTGCTTCAAGCAACAAAATTAAAAAATTTATCAACTATTTGATATAATCTATAAATATCTGAATAAGAAGGTGAAGTGTGAAAGATAATGTATTGCTTATAGGTTTTATGGGTGTAGGGAAAGGAACTCTTGCTAGAGAGATTGTGAAATATAGTGATTATTTTGCTATAGATACAGATGATTTGATAGAGAGTTTAGAAAATAAAAAAATCAAAAAGATATTTGAAGAAGAGGGTGAACATTATTTTAGAGCTTTAGAAAAAAAATGTGCTCTATGGTGTGAAAATAATGTTACAAATACTATTATTTCAACAGGTGGCGGATTTTATAGACAAGAGAATATTAAAAATATTGGGAAAGTTGTTTATTTGCAATCATCATTTGAGAAGATAATAGAAGCTTTAAAAAAAGCTCCTGATAGTAAAAAAAAGTTTAAAAAAAGACCACTTTTAAAAGACTTAGATGAAGCACAAAAGATTTATGAAAAAAGAGTTAGAGAATATGAAGATGTTGCTGATATTATAGTAAATGTTGAAGATTGGAATCCAAAAAGAATTGTGGGTGAAATTCTTTTTGAAATACATAAAAATTAAAAGAAGAGAAAAATGAACATAATAGATACAAAAAATATAAATTTTAAAGATGAATTTAGTGAGATTTTAGGACGAGGGAAAGTTGATATAAAAGGTGTAAGTGGGATTGTTCAAAAGATAATCGATGAGATTATAGACAATGGAGATGAAGCACTTTGTAACCACATAGAAAAATTTGATAAGTGGTCACCAAAAGATTCAAGTGAACTTTTTATAGATGTTAGTGATATGGAAAAAGCTTATAATAATCTTGATCCACAATTAAAAGCATCACTTCACTTAGCATATGAAAGAATTGAAAAATATCACCAAAAACAACTTCCAAAATCGTGGCTTGATTTTGAAGAAAATGGGACAATATTAGGACAAAAAGTGACTCCAGTAGATAGAGCTGGACTTTATATCCCTGGTGGAAAAGCAGCATATCCAAGTAGTTTACTTATGAATGCCATTCCTGCCCTTGTAGCTGGTGTAAAAGAGATAGTAGTATGTACCCCTACTCCAAATAATGAGCCAAATGAGCTTTTGCTTGCGGCTTGCCATCTTTGTAAAGTAACAATGGTTATGAAAGTTGGAGGGGCAAGTGCAATTGCAGCTATGGCATATGGGACTAAGAGTCTTAAAAAAGTGGATGTGATTACAGGTCCTGGAAATATTTTTGTGGCAACTGCTAAAAAACTTGTATTTGGTGAAGTAAATATCGATATGATAGCAGGACCAAGCGAGATTGGAATTTTAGCTGATAGTTCTGCAAAACCAAACTATTTAGCGATTGACCTACTTTCACAAGCAGAGCATGATGAGATGGCAAGTTCTATTTTAATTACAACTGATGAAGCTTTAGCGAAAAATACAAGTGATGAGGTCGAAAGATATTTGGGAGTGCTTTCAAGAAATGAGATAGCTAGAAAATCTATCGATGAGCGGGGTTGTATTATCGTTGCATCTTCTATGGATGAGGCGATTGAACTTATGAATGAGATAGCACCAGAACATCTTGAGGTAGTGACAACTAATCCATTTGAACTTTTACCAAAAATAAAACATGCAGGAGCAATTTTTCTAGGGGAAAATACACCTGAACCAATCGGAGATTATATCGCTGGACCAAACCACACACTTCCAACAGGGGGAACAGCTAAATTTTATAGCCCTTTAAATGTTGAAAACTTTATGAAAAAAAGCTCAATTATCAGTTTTAGTAAAAAAGCAATCCAAGAAGTTGGAGCGGAATGTGCTTTATTAGCTGATACAGAAGGGCTTACAGCTCATGCTGAATCTGTAAGAGTAAGATTAAAGTAATTATACAAGTTATCTAAAAGTTGGAGTTGTTACACTTCAGCAAAAAAATAAAAGGAAATAAAATGAGTAAATACGATGCATTATTTGAAGATGAAGATGATATTTTTGGAGGAACTCCAAAGTCAAAATTTTGGGATATAGTAAACCAAGCAAGTGATGACTTAGTAAAAGATCAATTTGATGTAATATTTGAAAAATTTGCGATAATGGAAGTTATGCTGCAAGAGCATTATAGTGATGATGAGATAGATAAAAAAATAAAAAGTTATCCTCTTACAAATCCAAGCGAGATTGAAAATCATAAAAAATCACTCTATATAGAATTTACGGGTGAAATTGTTTGTAGATTGGATAGTTAATGAATTTTACTTGGCAAAATATTTTTGCTGTAGGATTGGGTGGTTTTTTCGGGGCATTGGCTAGATTTTATGTTAATTTTATTGTAGCAAAAGCTTTTCCTTATGATATCCCTTTAGCCACTTTAGGTGTCAATCTAGTGGGGAGTTTTACAGTTGGGATTTTAGTGGCTTTGTTTTTATATTTCACTCCAGTTGAATGGTTAAAACTTTTTTTGATTACAGGATTTTTAGGGGCATTAACGACCTATTCTACTTTTGCAATTGAGACATTTTTTTTACTTCAGTCATCTTTTTGGATGGGAATTTTAAATATAGCCTTAAATCTGATTGGTAGTATAGGTTTTGCAGCATTAGGGTATAAACTGATGTTATATTTTTTAAGATAATCTAAGATACAATCAAAACTTAAATTTTGAATTAGGAGTAAACAATGGGTGTACCAAGTGGAATGGAATTATTTGTAATTGTCGCTGTGATATTGCTATTATTTGGAGGTAAGAAAATACCAGAATTAGCAAGAGGTTTGGGTCAAGGAATCAAAAACTTTAAAACAGCAGTAAAAGATGATGAAACAACAGTAGCAACAGCAGATAAAGCTGATACTACAAAGATTAACACAACAGAAGCTACAACTGAACAAACAACAGTAAAACCAACTGAAACAAAAACTGTATAAAGATACCTATTTTATGCATTTAGAAATCAAATCACTGATAGAAAAAACTATAAAAAGAGATATCGTTTTGGAAAAACCAAAAGATATCTCTTTAGGGCATTTTGCTACTCCAATAGCTTTTGCTTTAGCAAAAGAGGAGAAAAAAAATCCAATGATCATTGCAGAGGAGCTTGCTCAAAAGTTTCAAAATTTTGATATTTTTGAGAGTGTTACTGCTGTAAAAGGTTTTTTAAATTTCAAATTATCAAATAAGTATCTTCTTCTTAGCATTAATCGATCTTTAAAACTCGATTTAGATTTTGCAAAAGGTGAATCTAAAAATGAAAAAATTCTCCTTGAATTTGTAAGTGCAAATCCAACTGGACCACTTCATATAGGTCATGCAAGAGGAGCTATTTTTGGGGATGCTCTTTTAAAAGTAGGGCGATATCTAGGATATGATATTACAGCTGAGTACTATATCAATGATGCTGGAACTCAAATGGATATGTTGGCAACTTCACTCAATCTTGCAGCAAGAGAGTACATATACAAAGAAGAGGTGGAGTATCCAGAGCAGTTTTATAGGGGTGAATATCTTTTTGAAATAGCTGATAAATGTGTTGCTAAATACGGAAAAGATGTATTTAAAGATGAGTCAAAACAACAAGAACTAGCACTTTTTGCAAAAGATGAGGTGATGAATATTATTATTTCTGACCTTGGTGATTTGGGTGTTGTTTTTGATACTTTTGTAAGTGAAAAATCACTTTATAAAGATTGGGAAGAGACAAAAAGAAGCTTAGAAGCAAACAATTCTTTATATGATAAAGATGAGAAAACTTTTCTAAGGTCAACAGCATATGGCGATGATAGTGATAGAGTGGTTGTAAGGGATAATGGAATTCCTACATATCTAGCTGGAGATATCATCTACCATAAAAATAAATTTGATAGAAATTTTGATAAGTATATCAATATTTGGGGTGCAGATCACCATGGATATATCACAAGGGTGAAAGCCGCTGTCGAATTTACAGGGCATGATTCATCAAAACTAGAGATTTTACTTTCTCAAATGGTTGCACTTTTAAAAGGTGGAGAACCATATAAGATGTCTAAACGAGCTGGAAATGTTATTTTAATGAGTGATATTACTGAGGAGATCGGTGCTGATGCATTGAGATTCATTTTTTTAACAAAAAAAAGTGATACACATTTAGAATTTGATATAGATACTTTAAAAAATCAAGATAGTTCGAACCCTGTATTTTATATTAATTATGCCCATGCTAGAATCAATCAGCTTTTCAAAAAAGCGAATTTATCAAGCCATGATGTTGAAAATGAGGATATTGTTTCTATCAATCAAGATGGAAAGGATTTAATTTTCCAAGCATTATTGTTACCTGATATCTTAGAGGAAGCATTTGCAAAAAGGGATATACAAAAGGTAACAGATTATCTCCATGGGCTAAGTGCAATGGTTCATAAATTTTATAATGAACATAGAATTATTGGTGAGAGTAATGAAAAGCAATATTTAAAAGCTTTATCGATGGTAGCATTAAGTTTAAGAGTAGGGCTTAAAGTCTTAGGAATAACAGCAAAAGAGGTAATGTAATGATGAAATGGATAATAATTGCAGTTGTGCTAGTGATTGGATATATGATAGCGACTGGCAATATGGGTGGGGCAAAAAATGCTACACAAAATTATGTAGATGTAAGAACTGGAGCGAAGTAAGGAAACTTCGCTGCTCTTTTATTCAGTTATCTTATTGATAGCTTTTTTCATAAGCTCTATGTGGTAGTTTTCTTGATAATTTATAAACTCAAAAAACTTTGATAACTCTTCATCTTTAACAGCAAGAGCTAGTTTTTGACACTCCTCTTTTGCCATTTTTTCCTCTTCAATTCCATCAATTAGAAATTTTTTTATATCTTCTCGTTTATAGAGTTCTTTTAAAAGTGTTCTTGGAATTGCTAAAATACCCATAATTGCAAGCATATTTCCAAAACATTTCAAATGATAATGTGATTCATCAATCAAATCTTGGTACACACTGTACTGTGTAATATCATTTGTATGATTTTGCATATAAGAATAGATCATAATAAGTTCATATTCTTTATAAGTTTCTTCAAAAAGAAAGAGTGTTAGAGCATCAACTGATTCTTTTGAGAGAGCTTTTTGTTGATAAATTCTTTCTTTATTAAATGCAGTTATTGGTTGATTTTGACTATATTGTAAATAATGATTGAGTTTTACTATAAAATAATATTCATCACTTAACATTCGTGCAAATAACACATCCTCAGGATTGTAGTTTTTCATCACTAATTGAAGTTCATTGATAAGATAAGAAAAAGATTCAAAAGTTGTATTTTTGGTAAAATCTATTGCAAATCTATCGTAGTTATAGGCTATGTTTTCCTCTTTTAGTTTATTTCCAAGCCATTTAAGGTGACGAAATTCAATTTGCGACATCTCATAAAGTTCATTTTTTATTTTTTCATCTGATATACTAAAAGAGGTAAAAAGAATTTTGAGCCATA
>CAZHJR010000072.1:0-8596 GCA_964533335.1 uncultured Helicobacter sp.
AACTCAATTCCCTCTCGTGATGCAAAAATAGTTGCTCCATGTGTTCCAATATCACGGCTAACTATTATCACATCATCCTCTTTGATATTGTTTACGGAGATATCGCTTTTGATAACTTCTCCAATACCAGTTGTGTTTATAAATATTTTATCAACGCTTCCTTTTGGCACTACTTTTGTATCGCCTGTAACGATAATCGCACCATTTACCTCTAACTCTTTTTTGATAGAGTTTACAATTTGTTCTAACATCTCAACACTAAATCCCTCTTCGATAATCACTGCAAGGCTCAGATATTTTGGTTTTGCACCCATCATCGCCAAATCATTACAAGTACCACAAACAGAGATCTTCCCAATATCTCCACCATTAAAGAAAATAGGGCTAATAGTAAAACTATCGGTACAAAATGCTAACTTGCCATTTTCAATAATAGCAGCATCTTCACTTTTTTCTAAAATTTCATTTGCAAATGCTTCGTAAAATATTTTTGTGATAAGTTCGTTGTTTTCACTTCCACCATTGCCGTGAGCGAGTTTGATTTGTTTGTCGTTGAGCATTGTTTACCTTCTATGAATAGTTATTCATTTATTGTATCAAAATAGTTTTATGGTAGAATAAATTATTTTAAAATAGAGGTAAAATTTGAAATCGATTCTTTTTGTATGTTTAGGAAATATTTGTCGTTCTCCCATCGCTGAGGGAGTTGCAAATGAGTTTGTAAAGAAAAATCATTTAGAAATACTTATTGATAGTTGTGGAACTGGGGACTATCACAAAGGGGAAAATCCTTGCCCAAACTCTATAAAAGTCTCTAAACAGCATGGGATAGATATAGCTCAACATAGAGCAAGAGCGATTGCAAAAGAAGATTTTAAAAAGTTTGAAATGATTGTGGCACTAGATGATAGCAATATTTCAAATCTTTTAAAAATGGGTTGTCCAAAAGAGAAACTTCACAAACTTGGCTTTTTTGGATATGACAATCAAGATGTCCCAGACCCATATTTTTTTAATGGATTTGATGGCTTTGAGAAAGTTTTTACGATGATTGAAAGTTGCGTTCATACTTTGATAGAAGGGTTTCAAAATGACAGATAGAGAGCAACTTATCGAAAATTGGAAAAGATTACGAGGCTCTTATTTTATCAAGTATGAAGAAGATGCCCAAAGATTTAAAAAATACCACTCACAAGATCCGCTTTTTGAATCAGTCTATCGACATCTTGATAAAAGTTTTAGAGAGATAAATCAAATCGCAGAGGATGAGATTGAAATTTATCTTAAAAATCTAAAAGAAGATTAACTCACTCTTTTTCTCTAACTCTTAAAAAACTAGCAAATTTGGGCACACCATTTTTAGTAAAGTCATAATATTTAAAAGTGACTATTTGTCCTAGTTTTGGAGGTGTTAATCTTTCAATATCACTAAAACCACCACCAAGATTGAAAATCACACCACTATCTAGTTTGAGTTTTAGACTTTTAAATTTTCCCTCTTTATCATAGTTGTAACCGATAACTATCCCCTCCATATCTTGCACTTTTTTTACTTTTAAAATATATTGGCTTCTTCCAGTGTGATACGGCTCTTTGCCATCTTTTATCACAACACCTTCCCCTCTTAAAGCAATGATTTCATTTAGATAGTTTTGCAACTGTTGTTCATCTTTGCAAACAATTTGTTTGATGATATTTATATGGGGATTTGGATGAATTTCAAACCACTCTTTTGCTTTTTGTAATCGTGTTTGAAAATCCCCTTGTGCATCTGGCACTTCAAAGATATTGTAAGTGATTTGTTCCCAATTATTAGATGGTATCTCATCCAAAACGGTACTTTGAATAAACTCAAAATCATCCCGTTTACTCCATAGTTCTCCATCAAGCTTAAAAGGTGGAAAATTAACAGTAAACCATTTTGGAACATGAAGCAGGTTTCCATTCTTTGAATAAAACTCTTTCCCATTCCAATAACCTCGTATCCCATCAAGTTTTTCACTCATCAGCCAACCGCTTATATTTTGGTCATCATAGATTTGTGGTTTTTGCACCTCAAAGCTAAAAGCAAACGAATAATAAAGAAAAAGAGGGAGGAAGAGTTTAAATATTTTCACTTTTTTCAAGCCATTTAAGATAAATAGCAGTTGAGATTCCACTACTTGCTATAATCATACACATCACCATAATTTGGTATTTTACTGTTTCAATTGGCTCAACTCCACTCAAGATTTGTCCTGTCATCATCCCTGGAATCGATACAAGTCCAACAGCAAATAAAGAGTTGATATCTTTAATAAGTGAGGCTTTATAAGCAATATTTCTAGCTTTTTCGTAGATATTTTCTCTATTAAACTCTACTTCAAATCTTTCAGCTGCAATCGAAACACTATTCATAGAATTTGCAAAAATCATCCCAGCAAGTGGGATAAGAAACCTCGGTTCATACCAAAGCTCAAGATGAAGCACTCCAACAATCACAAAAGCCAAAGTGATAATCCCTCCAACTGCAATAGATGTAAAACTAATAAGATAATGTTTTGGATTTTTGTTTGTAATAGGTCGTAAGGCTATAACTCCAGCCACTATAAGCATAATCGTTAAAACAAAAATAATTAAAAAGAAGTTCTTTGAAGTAAAAATATAAGTTAAAATATACCCTAAAAGGATAAGTTGTAACACCATCCTTGAGAGTGCATAGGGGAGAGTTTTGCTATCATTGTTCCATCTATAATAGATAAAATAGACAACAATAATAGGGATAAATATCCAGATGAGGTCAAAAAATGAGATTGGATGTGCCATTTTATTTGTTTACTTCTCTTGATAAGTGCTTTTCAACTGAGACAATCTTTGAGACAAGTCTATTTTCACAATCTTTTCGTATATCAAATTTAAGCGAGCTATATACTCTTTCACAATCACTCAAGCACTCATAAGCTTTTTCAACTATCTCTAAAGCTTCTCTCATAGTTTTTGCTTCTATGACTGTACCCATTGGAGTTAGTTGATAAGGTATCCCTGATTTGTCTATCATATCGATTATTTTACTTACTCTCTTTGATACACTTGCACCCTCTCGTCCATCTGATGAGGTAGGAAACATGGAAAATTCTAGTAAAAAGCTTGTCATGGCTTATCTCCTTATTATTTTATGTAAGGATTATAGCGAAGCGAAATTAAAAAATTTTGTGAGAAAAAAAGTAAAGCAGTTCACTTTCCTTTAACGCAAATTCTCTGACATTTTCAGTTCGAGCTAAAGCTCAAACATGGAAAATCTCGTAATTTCCTAAAAAAGTGAAGAAATTCACTTTTTCTTAACGTAAATTACCATATTTATAATATGCTGCACAAGCTCCTTCACTACTTACCATACAGCTTCCAAGTGGAGAGGATGGTTTACAAGCAGTCCCAAACACTTTACAGTCGCTTGGGTTTGCTTTTCCCTTAAGGATTTCTCCACAAATGCACAGTTTATGGTCATCTATAAGCTCATTTGGCAAGATATCTTTGTAGAGTACCTCTGCATCAAGATAACTAAACCCATCTCTAAGCCTCAAAGCACTATTAGCAATATCACCCAAACCTCGCCATCTAAAATTATCTCTCCTTGTAAAATACTTATCATTGAGTTTTTGAGCTGTAAGATTTCCTTCATAACTCACACTTCTTGAGTATTCAACTTCAAGTTCACATCTATTTTCTATAAATTGTTTCACTATCATCGATACACTTTGCATCACATCAAGGGGCTCAAATCCACTTACTACAACTGGTTTATGATACTTTTTTGGGAACTCTTCATAGATTTTAGCTCCACTTATAACACTTACATGAGATGGTCCTATGAATGCATCTATTTTATTTGTATCATCATCAAGCAAAGCTCTCATAGGTTCTGGCACTGTGATATGATTTATGTGGAAGAAGATATTTTTGATATCTTTTTGTATCACTTGATTTAAAAGTGCTGAGGTCATAGGTGTAGTTGTCTCAAATCCAATAGCAAAAAATATGATTTTTTTTGTAGGGTTTTGTGAAGCGATTTTCAGACAATCAAGTGGAGAATACACAAATCTTACATTAGCACCTAATCCCCTAGCATCTTGTAAACTTCCTTTGCTTCCAGGAACTTTTATCATATCCCCAAGGGTTACAAGGATAACATCTTCCAAAAGTGCTAAAGTGTAAGCATGGTCGATTCTCTCTTTTGGCATCACACATACAGGACACCCTGGACCATGGACAAAATTAACATTTTCTGGAAGAATTTGTTTAAGTCCATACTTCATAATCGTATGAGTATGACCACCACAAACTTCCATAATATTTATAGGTTTTGAAAGTTTTTTAGCATCTTTTTCTATTAAAGTTGCATATTTTTTGATAACATCACTTTGCCGAAAACCATCATAAAGGTCTTTTAATTCAAGTTCCATAGGGTTACCTTAGTTTTGATTTGGACAATTATCGCCATCAAAAATAGCTTTCTGCCTCTCTTCCTCATCCATCATTTCTAATATTTCACGATAAGTTTCAAGGGAAATCAAAGCATCCTCTTCATCAATTTTATTCATAACAAACCCTATATGGATAAGTACAAAATCACCTATTTGAACACTGTTTTCTTCCATAAGGTCTAAGCTTGCTTCACGACTTACACCCATAGTATCAACAGTTGCAGTATTATTTTCTTTATCTATTTTGGTTACCTTGCTTGGTATAGAAAGACACATAATTTTTCCTTTTTCTTAATTCTAAAGATACTTTTAAAATGATTTTATGAATGATTCTGCAGTGAAAGGGTCACGATTTTTAATCGTGGGGCACCCATCACGAAGCCTTAATGAATAAAATTTTTTAAAAGTATGATTATCGCATTTTTCTTTTAAATTCTATCCAATCAATCACTTTTTGAATAGTTTTTTCATCTTTTATATTCACTTCTAGTATATCGACATTTGGTTTGATTTTTCTTGCATCTTTTTTTTCAGCTTCCAAATCATAATTAAAATGTGGCAAAAGGTCAGTTTTTGTAATAAGTATCAAATCAGCACTTCTAAACATCACAGGATATTTTGCGATTTTATCATTACCCTCTGGAACACTTACAAGGACGATATTAAGATGAGTTCCCACATCATAGCTAGCAGGACATACAAGATTTCCAACATTTTCTACGAAACACACATCAATAGGTGCAAGTGGAACATGATGTAAAGCTTTATGTACCATAAAAGCATCAAGATGACAAGCTGAACCTGTTTGTATTTGATAAGCTTCAATCCCTTTTGATTTGAGTCTATCAGCATCTCTTGAAGTTTCCAAATCTCCCTCAATAACGGCAAATTTAAAAGGAGCCAAACTACCCATTGTTTCTAAAAGTGTTGTTTTCCCACTTCCTGGACTTGACATCAAATTTATAGCTAAAACATTATGCTCATCAAAGTGTGCTCGATTGTGCATAGCTTCATGGTCATTTTTATCAAGTATTTTTTTGATGACACTAATAGTTTTTGCATCGTTTAGTTGTGGATTTGCATGAACATTCTCCATCTTATCATCGTGGTGATGATGTGAATGGTCATGGTCATGAGTATGCTCATGATGATGATTGTGTTCTGTAATAGAACAACCGCAGTCTTTACACATATTATATATCCTTTCAAAATGTCCCATTTGTAAAGGGACTAAGTTATTTAATCACTTCTTTTTAAAAGAAGCAAATCGTGAAGTATGCAACGAGTTGCATATTAGCCTAATAACATATTTGTACCCACTACAACAGATACAACACCTGCAGTAGCAAATACTCTTTTTAGATTCTCTTTACTATTTAATAGATTTTTATTGATATATAAAATCACTAAACCAAATCCAACAAATATTACCATAACACCCATAGCAAATGCAAATACCATAGAAAAATCAACCTTTTGACCTTCTAAATATCCCAATGTCATAAGCATACCTCGAACTCCACCGATTCCCATCAATGCACCTATCGTAAATGCAGATGCTGTGTCGTTATTATTGTGGTTATGGCTCTTGCTAAATGAAATATGGATATGTTCAACTCCACCGTGAAGATGTTTATGAAGCTGAATTCTATCTGTGTACACCATAAACAAAAGATATACCCCCATCCCTAAAATTACAATCGAAGAGATAAGATCCCCATATCCAAGCAACGAATCTTGGATATTATAGTGCTCTAAAATTTTTGCAAATACAAAAAGCATCAAACCATGACCCATAGCAAACAAAGCAGTAATACTGAGTGTTCTTTTTTGATTTTTTCCTATTGAAAAATCAGCAATTGCTGTGAGATGGTCAGGACCAAAAGCATGTAGAATTCCATACCAAAAAATAAGTAACAACCCTAAATCTTCCATAAAGTACCCTTTGATAATGAATTGGTATTCACATTCTAGTAAGTGAAGATAAATGTAAAATAAATTTCTTTATTTCTTATATGCTTTTGGGACTGAATATGATAAAATTTCTCTATGAAATGTATTTTTTGTAATCATAAAAAGTTATATGAGTTAAAAACAGGACAATTGAAGTGTGCAAGTTGTAAAAAGAAATTTAGTCTAAAAAAGCTTGAGCAAAAGTATAAAATAATCGAGTGTTTTTGTAATGATTTGACGGCATTTCAAACAGCCAAAGAACTCTCTTTAAACTATCAAACTATCAAAAATGAGTATGAACATCTAAGAAAAATTATCACAAATTTTTTAGAGAAAGAGCATCACAATAAAGAGATTAAGCAGTATGATGAGTATTTGTATTTGGAAAAAAGTAAAAAAAGAAACGAGAAACTTTTTGAAGCGAAAAATTTTTTAACTTTTCATTATGAAGATAAAGTGTACAACCTTTTAATGCCTACGATTGATAGGTATAAAGAGTTTGAAGTTAAAGATTTTACAAGGTTTATGAGCTTAAATAAAATATCAAAAACTGACACAAAACAAACTATCATCAAAAGTTTTTGGGAGTTTTTTGAAGAATCAATCTTAAAATACAAAGGGGTAAAAGAGGAAAACTTTTTTTATTACCTTAAAGAGATTGAATTTAAATTTAATTATAATCAAGAAAAACAAAAAGAGATTTTACTATCACTATAAAATATTAGGAAATATAATGACACAAAATCAAAAACCGATAACTACATTAGCGATGGAGATATTTAGGGAAGAATTTAAACAAAAACAAACAGAGAGACATTTTTGGGTAGGGGAGAAAGAAAGAGCTGCTGCACTTGGGGATAGAAGTGAAAATGCAGAGTATATCAGTGCTAAAGAGATGATACGAAATCTTGATAAAAGACTTCGGTTTTTACAAAATATTGTTCAAAATTCAAGGGTAATTAACCCTAACGATATCCCAAATAATGATGTACGATTTGGAAAAAAGATTTGTTTTGATGATGAAACATTTTTATGTTTGGTTGGTTCGTATGAGTTGTCATTGTTTAAAAATGGTGTCTCTGTGTATGCTCCTGTAGGTAAACAACTTTTGGGGAAGAAAGTAGGTGAAAGTGTAACCCTCAATAAAAAAAAGTTAAAAATAGTTACGATTGAGAGTGTAACACATAATAGTATAATTGCCCAAGGCTAATCCCCCCATCGTTTGTAGGTGTTTTTTGGTTATGGTAGTAGTTTATTTTGTTTTGTGTTAGTTGTGTTGTGGTAAGCTCAAGAAGTGTTTTATTTTGAAATACTCCACCACTCAAAATCACTTCGAGTTCTTTTTTTATAGCAATCTCTACAATAATTTTGACAAGTGTGTTGATAAATTTTGAGACAAGTTCTCCATCAAAAAAATCAAAATCAATCGCTATGATATTTTCTTCTAAACTAAATGGAAAGTTTTCTGTTATATCGCAATTATAAGCCACCTCACACAGTAGCCCAGCTTCCCCCTCATAGCTTTGGAAGTGGAGAAGATTTGCTAGACTTGCAATCCCATCAAAGTATCTGCCAAGGGAACTCGTAAGAGGGGAATTGAGGTTTTTTGTGTAACTTTGATGGAGGAGTTTTATTTCACTTTGGGTAAAAGTTTTTAAAAAAGGAAGTTTTAGAGTTAAAATCTCATCTAAACTATATCTATCAAACAACATACTAAGAGCGACTCTTCTTGGCTCTTTGATAGCTTTTGAACCACCTAAAAGTTTGATTTGCTTGAAATAGTATTTTCGATTCTCTCCTACAAAAACTTCGCCACCCCAAATTGTCCCATCATTTCCATAGCCTGTCCCATCAAAACTAAAGCCTAAGTAATCTTTCGTTAGTCCAAATTCAGCTTTCACACTATAAATATGAGCTAAATGGTGTTGGAGTTCGATTATTGGAATATTTTGTACTTTTGCCCACTTTGTTGTTTCATAGTTTGGATGTTTATCACAAACGATAATATCAGGCTCAAAATCATAAAATCTTTTAAAAGTTTCGATTGTTCTAGTAAAATATTCAAAAGCTTTCATACTATCAAGGTCGCCAATATGAGGGGAAAGAAGAATAGTATCATCAAATGCAAAAGCGATACTATTTTTACCACTTCCTCCAACTGCTAAAATCTTCTTTGAGAGTTT
>CAZHJR010000073.1:0-8323 GCA_964533335.1 uncultured Helicobacter sp.
TTTTCCCTTATCTCTAGTGCTTTATTTTGGTATTCAAGTGCTTTTTGTAAATTCTCTTTTCCACCTAAGTTTTTATAAATTGTAGAGAGATTATTATAGAATGTATCTAAGTTTGGATTGTTTTTACCTAATACCTTTTCATAAATCTCTATTGCTTTATTTTGGTATTCAAGTGCTTTTTGTAAATTCTCTTTTCCACCTAAATCTTTATAAATTAAAGAGAGGTTATTGTAGCTTATGGCTAAGCTTGGGTGGTTTTTATCTAAAACTTTTTCCCTTAACTCAATACCTTTATTTTGATACTTAAGTGCTTTTTGTAGATTCTCTTTTCCACCTAAATCTTGATAAATCACAGCGAGATTATTATAGCTTGTGGCTACTTGAAGATGATTTTCACCAAATAGTTCTTTTTGTTTTTCTATTGCTTTTTTTTGATATGTTAGTGCTTCTTGAAGATTTTTAGTATCAAATCTATTTTTTTTGATAATTGCCATATTAAGATATAAATCTATCCAACTTTCACTATTAGCTTCTAAATCATCCTTGGCTTTTAGATAATACTCTTCAGCTTTTTCCTCATTTCCACTTTGAAAATACTGATTTGCTATATCAAAAAACTTTTCACCATCATCTATAAAATCAATCAATTCATTTTGAGCATGGGAAAGTGCAAAGCCATGGAAGTCTTTGTATATTGTTTTTTTATTGATATTAAAGAGTAAATCTAAAATTTTTAAAACCTCTTTTTTTATCTCTTTAGCAATAATCACTTTTTCTAAAATCTCTTCATTATCTAACATATCCTCTTTTTTAGAAAATAAAAAAATACTATCTTGTTGTAAGATTCTCTCTGAAAGATAGGGTGGTTCCCATAGTAAAAAACTTTTGACTAGTTCATTTTCAATATCATTTTCTACATAGTCTTCAAAAAACATAGAGATATCAAATTTGAGTTGCTGGGAATTGATAATTTTATAGTTGATAATATCTTGGATATTTTTAAGTATATAGAGCCTACCATCTTTGTCATTTTTTGAACTACATGCAAACCACAATGCAACGGCAATATTTTTTGAAAAGTCCAAAAAGCAAGTCGCCGCTCCATAGTGTTGGAGTTTTGCGAGTATCTCCAAATCACATAGTTCACCTATCTCACTTTGATGATATTTATTTGATTTAAACTCTTCAACCAATTGCTCATGGTAAGTGGAGATATTTCTTTTTAATTTAAGTGTATCGTTGGAATATTTTTTTTCTAGTCTTCTATATGCTGATGATTTTAACTCATAATCAGTTGAACTATGTCCTCTATAAATGGGATTTTTTAACTCTTTAACATTTTTAAATAAAGTAAAGAGTTGATTGATTGTTTTTACTTTTTTAATCATAAAAATACTCCTTTAGATTAAATCTTCTTCAAGTCGTTGAATAGTAAAAGCTTTAGCAACACCTGCAAGTGTAAGATAGGCTCTTTTATTTACCCCTAGTGGAAGATACTGAGGGATTCCCATATTTTTTTTGGTTGCAAAAAGGTTTTGTTTTGGAAATGTTGGCTCAGTGCATCCCATACATGGATGTCCTGCTCTTGTTTTTGAATTGACTTCATTCCATAAAATTTTATTGCAACTTCCATTTGTAAAAGGAGCTTGACAACCATGTTCATAAAACATACAACCCTCTTTAGCTCCAAAAGTGTGGTTATCGATTTTGTACTCAAAATATTCATTTCTAATACAGCCATTATGAACTGTATATGCAAAAAACTCTTTTGGACGAAGAAAATTATCGAGTTTGATTTCAAGTTCATTGTGAATAGCATAGAGAGTTTCAGCCAATACTTCAGGATGGATAGGGCAACCAGAAACGGAGATAGTTTTATTTTTAAAAGCACTGAAAAGTTCTGTTGCTTTTTCCCCTAAAAAATGAAGACCAGTTGTATCACTAAAAGAGTTTTCTTTAAAAATACCTCCAAAAGTTGCACAAGTTCCAACTGTTACAATCTTTTTTACCATAGTTGCATAATTATTGATGATTTTTGTTATTGGTATATCAGCTTTTAAACATTCATTTGAAATAGCACCTTCAATAAGCAAAATATCACAAGGGATAGTGTTGTTTACAATCTCTTCTAAAGAGTAGGACGAATCAATAATAGGATGGTAGATAAATTCAAAATGATTGAGAAAATGTTCTAAGTGGGGATAGTTTAAAAATGAGTGGGTATTCCCATTGCAAGAGATTCCACTAAGCCATAGAACTCTTGTTTTTGGTTTCATTATTAAATGTGTTTTTTTAGACACTTAATGCTTTATAGATGTTGTAGCTAATATCATCTATATAACTATCAAGTTCTTTTGGAAGGATATTTTCCCCTTTTAAGAAAACCATTCCACCAAGATAACCCATAAAAAGTCCAAAGGCACTAAAAAAATCTTGATCTCTCAAATCGCCGCATTTTACACCCTCTTCAAAGTAAATCATAATTTCTGTGACGAACTCATTGACACAAATCATCCCCTCACAGCCATTTTGAAACACCTCTCTATTAGAAAGATAGATCCTTAAAAAATAATCTATCATCTCTGGATGGTTGATTGCTGTTTGAAAATAAACCTCAATAATCTCTTTTGTTTTTTCTTTTGTAGAGATATCTTTTTCATTTATTTTTCTAAGTTTTTCCCCTAAATAGTGGGAGATAAATTTGATAATCTCTTTTGCTAGAATATCTTTTGACTTAAAGTAGTTGTACATATTCCCAACACTCATTTTAAGGGCATTTGCAATATCTGGAATAGTAGTGGTATAAAATCCTTTTGAAGCAAAAAGTTCTAATGAACACTGGATAATTTGCTCTTTTTTTTGTTGTTTTTTATCAATCATAATCTATCGCCCTTAAGTTATTTATGACAAAAGTATAGTATATAAAGACTTATTTTAAAAACAGAAAAGAGTGATTCATAGAGTTTAACTAATTATAAGTTTTTTTAGATACAATCCGAAACTTTTTTCAGAAAAAAATTATATTTTCCAGTCTGAGATTAGGTAGTATTGAGATGATTATTTCATCTTGGGGTAACTACAAAAACCCAAAAGAAGCCTAAACGACTCAATCGTTTAAACCAAATTATAAAGGAAAAAGATGCCTACAATTAATCAATTGATTAGAAAAGAGCGACAAAAAGTGACTTATAAGTCTAAGTCACCAGCACTTGCTAATTGTCCACAAAGAAGAGGAGTATGTACAAGAGTATATACAACAACTCCAAAAAAACCTAACTCGGCTTTAAGAAAAGTTGCAAAAGTTAGATTAACAACAGGATTTGAAGTTATTTCATATATCGGTGGAGAAGGTCACAATCTACAAGAACACTCAATTGTACTTGTAAGAGGTGGAAGGGTAAAAGACTTACCAGGGGTTAAATACCACATTGTAAGGGGTGCATTAGACACTGCTGGAGTAAATGGTAGAACTGTATCTAGATCTAAATACGGAACTAAAAAAGGTAAAGCTGGGCAAAAAGGTGCAGCTACTACTGGTAAAAAAAGATAAGGTGAGGATTAGAAAATGAGAAGAAAAAAAGCTCCTGTAAGAGAAGTATTACCTGACCCAATATATAACAGCAAAGTTATTACAAAATTTATCAATGTAATTATGCTTGATGGTAAAAAATCAATTGCACAAAAAATTATGTATGGTGCGATAGCAAATCTTGACAAAAAATCTGATGGAAAAGGTATCGAAGTATTTGAAAAAGCTATCGAAAATGTAAAACCACTTTTAGAAGTAAGATCTAGAAGAGTTGGTGGAGCAACATACCAAGTACCAACTGAAGTTAGAGCTGTAAGAAGACAAACTTTAGCACTTAGATGGCTTGTAGATATGGCTAGAAAAAGAAATGAAAGAACTATGGTAGATAGACTTGCAAATGAAATTTTTGATGCTGCAAATGAAAAAGGGAACTCTTTCAAAAGAAAAGAAGATATGCATAGAATGGCTGAAGCTAACAAAGCTTTCGCACATTTCAGATGGTAATAGCTTATTTATAAAAAGTAGGAAAGGAAAGTCATCTTGGCTTTCCTTTTTTTATTTCTTTTCAATTACAAAATCATAATCAACTTAACAATCCACATAAGAAATCTTAAGCTTTTTTTAGATAAAATCCGCAAAATCAATTAAATAATGAAAAGGAAAATATACGAATGGCAAGAAAAACTCCACTGAATCGTGTAAGAAATATTGGTATTGCAGCACATATCGATGCTGGTAAAACAACAACTACTGAAAGAATTTTATTCTATACAGGTGTATCACACAAAATTGGTGAGGTACATGATGGTGCTGCAACTATGGACTGGATGGTACAAGAGCAAGAAAGAGGGATAACAATTACTTCGGCTGCTACTACTTGTCACTGGACACACCCAAAAACAAAAGAGCAATTAATGATTAATATCATTGACACTCCGGGACACGTTGACTTTACAATTGAAGTTGAGAGATCTATGAGGGTTCTTGATGGTGCTGTTGCAGTATTCTGTTCAGTTGGTGGGGTTCAACCACAATCTGAAACGGTTTGGAGACAAGCAAACAAATATAGAGTTCCAAGAATGATATTTGTTAACAAAATGGATAGAACAGGTGCTGATTTTTATATGGTTGAAAAACAAGTAAGTGAGAGATTAAAAGCAAATCCAGTTCCAATTCAAATTCCAATTGGTGCAGAAGATACATTTAAAGGTATTATTGATTTAGTTCAAATGAAAGCTATCCTTTGGGATGAAGATGCTGCAATGGGTTCAAACTACCATGTTGAAGAGATTCCAGCTGATCTATTAGACAAAGCTCAAGAATATAGAGAAAAAATGATTGAATCTGCTGCTGAGTCTATTGAAGAGTTAATGGAAAAATACCTTGAAGGTGAAGAGTTAACTGAAGAGGAGATTATTGCAGGTTTAAAAGCTGGTTGTTTAAATATGACTATTACTCCAATGACTTGTGGAACTGCATTTAAAAATAAAGGTGTTCAAACTTTACTTGATGCTGTTGCTATGTATCTTCCAGCTCCAACAGAAGTTGAAGATATCAAAGGGGAAACTCAAGATGGTGAAGCTGTAATCGTACCTTCAACTGATGATGGTGAAGTTGCTGCACTTGCGTTTAAAATTATGACTGACCCATTTGTTGGACAATTAACTTTTACAAGAGTTTATAGAGGTATCTTAGAATCAGGTACTTATGTAATGAATTCTACAAAAGGTAAAAAAGAGAGAATTGGAAGATTGATGAAAATGCATGCAAATAACAGAGAAGAGTGTTCTGAGTTATATGCAGGAGAAATCGGTGCAGTTGTTGGTCTTAAATTTACAATCACTGGAGATACTTTGGCATCTGAAAAAGATCCAGTTATCCTTGAGAGAATGGATTTCCCAGAACCAGTTATCTCTGTTGCAGTTGAGCCAAAAACAAAAGCTGACCAAGAAAAAATGGGTATCGCTTTAGGAAAACTTGCTCAAGAAGATCCATCATTTAGAGTAAATACTGATGAAGAATCTGGACAAACTATTATTTCAGGAATGGGTGAATTACACCTTGAAATTCTTGTAGATAGAATGAAACGAGAATTTGGTGTTGAAGCTGAAGTTGGTGCTCCTCAAGTTGCTTATAGAGAAACTATTAGAAATGCAGTTAACCAAGAGTACAAATATGCAAAACAATCTGGTGGTAAAGGTCAATATGGTCATGTATATCTTAAAATTGAGCCTATGACTGAGGAAGAGAAAAACGATACTGGATTCTTATTTGTTAATGAGATTAAAGGTGGAGTTATTCCAAAAGAATATATCCCTGCAGTTGAAAAAGGATGTTTTGAAACTATGAGTGCTGGTATCCTTGCTGGTTACCCAATGGTAGATATCAAAGTTACTTGTTATGATGGTTCATACCATGATGTTGACTCATCTGAGATGGCATTTAAACTTGCTGCTTCTATGGGATTCAAAGCAGGGTGCCGACAAGCTGCTGCTGGTGCTATTATTCTTGAGCCTATGATGAGAGTTGAGATTGAAACTCCTGAAGCTTATATGGGAGATGTTATTGGTGACTGTAACAAAAGAAGAGGACAAATCCAATCTATGGATGATAGAGCTGGTGTAAAACTAGTTGTTGCACTTGTACCACTTGCTGAAATGTTTGGTTATTCAACAGATTTAAGATCTATGTCACAAGGTAGAGCGACATATTCTATGATTTTTGATCAATATCAAGAAGTTCCTAAAAATGTTTCTGAAGAGATTCAAAAAAAGAGAAACTAGTACTTTAAGTATGAGAAATTAGTTTAAAAGAGTGGATAGGAATATTCACTCTTTTTTTGTTTTTTGATAAGTTGAAAAGGTTCAACTTATTTAAATACAAACAAAGGATAAAAGATGAAAAAATTATTTTTAATAATTGGTGCTCCAGGAAGTGGTAAAACAACAGATGCTGAGTTAATTGCTAAAAGACATGATGATATCACACATTATAGTACAGGTGATATGTTTAGAGCTGAAGTTGCTAGTGGTAGTGAACTTGGTAAAATCATTGATGGATATGTAAGTGCTGGAAATCTTGTACCAATTGATATCGTTATCAATACAATAGTTTCTGCAATTAAAAAAGCACCAACTCCAACAGTAGTAATCGATGGTTATCCAAGAAGTACAGAGCAAATGGAAGAGCTTGATAAATATCTTGCAAATGAAACAGAAGTTGAACTTGTAAATGTTATTGAAGTTGTAGTTTCTGAAGAAGTAGCAAGAGATAGAGTTTTAGGAAGAGCTAGAGGGGCTGATGATAATAATGAAGTATTTAATAACAGAATGAAAGTGTATACTGATCCACTTACTGATATTCAAAATTTTTATGAAGCAAAAAACCTTTTAGCAAAAATTGACGGTGAAAGAACTATTGAAGTTATCGTTGATGATATGGATGCATTTATTCAAAGTAGAATTTAAAAATGAATTTTTATAGTGTCATAATTGGTACTGAACTTTTAAATGGGCGTCGTAATGATGCCCATTTTCCATTTTTGAATAGTGAACTTTTAAAAAGAGGATGGACACATAAAGGTTCATTTGTTATCAAAGATGAACCAGAGTTTATAAAATCAGTATTTGAACTTATTAAAAATGACCCTAAAAGTGTAATGTTTAGCTTTGGTGGAATTGGTGCAACTCCTGATGATTATACAAGAAAATGTGTTGCAGATGTTTTTACAGATGGCAAGATGGAGATAAATGAAGGTGCGAAAGAAGCTATCTTAGAGCGATTTGGAGATACAGCATATCCTCACCGAATCAATATGGCACATCTTCCTATTAATGCTGGGCTTTTAGAAAATATTGTGACAAATGTTCCAGGTTTTTATGTAGAAAATAGGTTTTTCTTTGTCCCTGGTTTTCCATCAATGGCACAGCATATGATAGTTGAAGCACTTGATAAATATTACCCAAAAAATGAAGAGAGTGTTTATAAAAAAGTATTAAGTGCAACTGCAAGTGAAAACGATTTTATAGATACTATGAAAGAGATAAGTTTAGATGTTGATTTATCATCGTTACCAATTATTGAAGGTGATAAAAGATACTGTGTACTTTCTATTTCATCAAATAAAGAAGAGCTTACCAATAAAGAATTTAATAAATTTGTAGATTATTGTACAAAAAATAATATTGAATTTGTTCTAGAAGATATTAGACAAAAAGCTTAGTCTAATATATTTCTTGATATTCCCCAAGCTACAAACGGGATAACCCTCATTAAAGAACTAAGTGTCTTTTGGAAAATTTCACAATTCATTGTAGAAACAGCATATGGCACACCATTTGAGATAAATTTAAAAACTATAAGATTATTATTTTGAGTTGTGTAAGATAAGGCATCTAAAAGAATCGGTTCCTTTGCTTTTGTAAGATTCAGCTCTCCATTTGATATCGGTTTTTCCCATTTCTGTTCTACTTTATCCTCTTTTTTTGTTTCAGGCTTGAGAGGTTCTTGCTCTTTATAAAGTTGCTTAAATAATTTTCCGTTATCGCATAAATTGATAAGAATATTATCAAATCCATGAAAAAGGTCAATAATCATTTTTCTTGTAACAAAAAAATCAACTCGTTGATGATAATCATTATGATTAATAGTAAAAATAAGTCTATCTTCTCTTGAATTGTATGAAAAAGTTAAATTTGTGATTTGTGTCATTTTGGAAGTTTCCTAAAATGTAGTTTTTAAAAGTGGCGCGGTGGACGGGGCTCGAACCCGCGACCCCCTGCGTGACAGGCAGGT
>CAZHJR010000074.1:0-4612 GCA_964533335.1 uncultured Helicobacter sp.
TAATGTTCAACCTTTATAGTTTTATCTCTCTGAAGTGGAAGTGATTAAACTAAATCACACCCTTTTTCACCTGCAATAATCTCACCGATGATGTATCCATCAGTATTTCCTAAAACAGCCTCTACATTTGCAGGATTAACTACTAAAATCATCCCTACACCCATATTAAATGCTCGATACATTTCAGACTCTTCTACATATTTCCCCATAAGTTCAAAAATTGGAAGCACTCTTACTTTTGATTTTTCAACTCTTGCTCGTAAGTGATCAGGTAAAACTCTTGGTAAGTTTTCAATAATCCCACCACCAGTGATATGTGCTAGTGCATTGATTTTGTCTTTGTTTGCTTTGAACTCTTTAACATAAATTCTAGTAGGTTCTAAAAGAGTTTCGATTAAAGTTCGCCCATTAAATTCATCTTCAAATTTCATCCCTAGTTTTTCTAATAAAAGCTTTCTAACCAAAGAAAATCCATTTGAGTGAACTCCGCTACTTGGAAGTGCTATTAAAACATCCCCTGCTTGTACTTGTTCTATTCTATTCATCTCAGCTTTTTCAGCTATCCCTACACAAAAACCAGCTAAATCAAAATCACCCTCTTTATACATCCCTGGCATCTCAGCAGTTTCTCCACCTATTAATGCACACTCACTTCTAATACAACCCTCAGCTATCCCTTTAACTACTTGTGTAGCTTCAGCCACTTCAAGCTTTGCAGTCGCATAGTAATCTAAGAAAAATAAAGGCTCTCCAAAATTACAAAGTAAATCATTTGTACACATAGCAACTAAATCAATCCCAACCGTATCAAAAATTCCACTATCAATTGCAAGTTTAAGTTTTGTACCAACACCATCAGTCCCAGCTAAAATTACAGGTTCTTTGTACCCTTTTGGAAGTTCAAAAGCACCAGCAAATGAACCAATTCCACCAAGAACTCCTGGAATTCTTGTAGCTTTTACAAATGGTTTGATATTTTCTACAAAGCTATTTCCTGCATCAATATCTACTCCAGCATCTTTATATGAAATCGTACTCATTCTTTATCCTTTTTATTTAATAGTGCATTTTTTTGAAATAATACAAATTGGGCAGAAATCAACTAATCCTGCAATTAAAGGGATAATCCCTAGTGCAAACCAAAGATTATAAACTTCACCCTCTCCAACAAAAACAAATCCAAGTGCAAGAGCAACTGCCCCTAAAACTATTCTAAATTTTCTACAAAAACTTCTTATCTTATCATATGTATTCATTTTCTTCCCTCTAAATCATATTATTACCAACACGACTAAAATTTATCTATTTAGTTTAGTCGTGTTAGTAATATTTTTCGTGATTGTACCAAAAAGTGGTTTAATACCTTAGAAAAGAAAAATGTAGATATTTCTCCCTTCTCTATAAGAATAAATAATAAAAGTGTTTCATATCGTTACATTTACTTTTAAAAAGTAACAAAATTGTGACAATGCTATTTTAATGCTATTTACAAAACTTAGACTTCAAGTGAAAATAAAAAAAAGGAGAATATTATGGATAAATCTATGATTGAACAAATCAAAGCAAATCCGAAGTATCAAGAACTTGTTGCTAAAAGAAGTTCTTTTGCTTTAAAATTGACAATTGTTATGCTTGTAATGTACTATGCATTCATCTTAGTAATTGCATTTAACAAAGATCTATTAGGTGCTAGTTTAAGTGGTGGGGTGACAACAGTTGGGATTCCTGTTGGAGTTTTAATTATCGTCATTTCATTTGTACTTACAGGAATCTACACAAATAGAGCAAATGGAGAGTTTGATAATTTAACAAATGCTATCAAAAAAGATGTGGCAAAGGGAGATAAATAATGAAGAAAATTTTATTACTTTTAACATTATTAGCCGTTAGCTTATTTGCTGCTGGAGATATGGGAGTTGAAGGGCAAAGAGGTGTAAATGTATCTGCTATTGTTATGTTTTTACTTTTCGTTGGTGCAACTCTTGGTATCACATACTGGGCTGCAAAAAGAACAAAAACTGCAAAAGATTTCTATACAGCTGGTGGAGGAATCACTGGTTTTCAAAATGGTCTAGCTATTGCTGGAGATTATATGTCAGCTGCTTCATTCCTAGGAATCTCTGGAATGGTTTATATGAAAGGATATGATGGTCTTATCTATTCTATCGGCTTCCTTGTTGGTTGGCCAATCATCTTATTTATGGTTGCAGAACAACTTAGAAATCTTGGAAAATATACATTTGCCGATGTTGCTTCTTATAGACTTGGGAATAAAGAGATTAGAACTTTAGCTGCAGTTGGTTCTTTAGTAACTGTTGCATTGTATCTTATTGCTCAAATGGTTGGAGCTGGACAATTAATTAAAGTACTTTTTGGACTTGATTATGAAGTTGCTGTTATTTTAGTTGGTTTCTTAATGATTCTTTATGTAACATTTGGTGGGATGCTTGCAACTACTTGGGTACAAATAATTAAAGCAATTCTTCTACTCTCTGGTGCTTCATTTATGGCTCTTGCTGTATTAGCACATTATGGGTTCTCATTAGAAGCACTATTTTCACATGCTGTTGATATAAAACAAGCTCTTGGTGTTCAAGCTACTGCTGCTCTTGAAGTTGCAAAAGAGGTGAATGCTACTGCTGCGATGGCTGGTGATCCTGTTGCTGCTGCGAAAGCTGCTGAAGATTTAGCAAAAGCTGCAAAAGCTGCAAAAGAAGCTAATATCGATATTATGGCTCCAGGTGGACTATTAAGTGACCCTGTTTCAGCTATCTCTTTAGGTATGGCGCTTATGTTTGGTACTGCTGGTCTTCCACATATTTTAATGAGATTCTTTACAGTTGCTGATGCAAAAGAAGCTAGAAAATCTGTATTCTTTGCAACTGGATTTATTGGATATTTCTATATCTTAACATTTATCATCGGTTTTGGTGCTATCGTTCTTGTTGCTCAAAATCCTGCATATCTTGATGAAGCTGGTAAACTTATCGGTGGAACAAATATGGCTGCTATCCACTTATCACAAGCTGTTGGTGGTGATTTATTCTTAGGATTTATCTCTGCGGTTGCATTTGCTACAATCTTGGCGGTTGTTTCTGGACTTACACTTGCTGGTGCTTCAGCGGTTTCACATGACCTTTATGCAAATGTATTTGCAAATGGAAAAGTAGATGAAGCGAAAGAGATGAGAGTTTCTAAAATTGCTACAATCGCTCTTGGTATAGTTGCGATTGTTTTAGGTATTGCATTTGAAAAACAAAATATTGCATTTATGGTTGGTCTTGCATTTGCTATTGCTGCATCTTCAAACTTCCCTGTATTATTCCTTTCAATCTTCTGGAGTAAATTAACTACTAGAGGTGCAGTAATAGGTGGATCGCTTGGACTTGCAGTAGCTGTTATTATTGTTATCCTTGGACCAACTGTATGGGTTGATACTTTAGGAAATAAAGAAGCTATCATAGGTATCAAATACCCTGCAATTTACTCTGTAACTACTGCATTTATAGCTATTTGGTTCTTCTCAATCACTGATAAAAGTGAAAGAGCTAGACTTGATCAAGAAGGTTTTGAAGCTCAAAATATCAGATGTCAAACTGGTATCGGTGCTGATGGAGCTTCTGCTCACTAAGAAGCTTTTACTTCTTAGCCATAAAAAGCCTCAGAGTAAAATCTGGGGCTTTTTTTATTAGAAGATTTTTGATTTGGTATTATATAATTGATACTATCGTATTTTAGATTAGCTTTCTAGCTAGAGAATATTTTAAAGGGATACATTGTATTTTAAATAAATTTCGAGCAAAAAGAATGTATAAATAATGCTAAAAACTCTATATAATATAATGCTAGTTTTTTTATAAAGGTTTTCTTCGTTATAAGTTATCGCTTACACAATAGTAAGATTCCCAACTAGCAAATAACGGTTTTGCAAAGCAAAAAGTTTACTTGGAACTTCTGCCTTAAAAACATTCACAATAAATCTACTCTTGTGCAAAGTGCTCTCTTTGAGAAAATTTTATCTATTTTATTGTATTGGTAATAGTTTGCTTTTGATATTCTATTCAATATTTAGAAATTTTTATTTGAGCTTATTTTAGATTGAAAAGAATAAACAAAACGAATACTCAAATTCCAGAATGTACTTATTGTAAGTATTTTAAATTTTATAAAATAAAAAAAGGGCTAGTCAAAATTGACTAGCCCTTTAAACTTTTTGTAGAAACACTTGTTCAGATTATGAACAGTGTCCTCCACCACAACAACCACTTTTAGCAGGTGCTGCAGATGCAGCAGCTTCTAAAGCTTCAGCATAATTAGGCTCAGTTGTAATTTCTGGAACAACTTGTTTATAACAAACTTTTCCATCTTCACCAATTACAAAGATAACTCTTGCAGTGATACCAGCTAATGGTCCATCAGCTAAAAGAACTCCGTAAGCATTTGCGAAATCTTTGTTTCTGAAATCTGAACAAACTTTTAAGTTTTCAATTCCAGCAGCACCACACCATCTAGCAGCTGCAAATGGTAAATCCATAGATACAGTGATAACTTCTACACCTGAAAGGTTAGCAGCTTCTACATTGAATCTTCTTGTTTCAGCATCACAAACACC
>CAZHJR010000074.1:4712-8307 GCA_964533335.1 uncultured Helicobacter sp.
CTGAAAGGTTAGCAGCTTCTACATTGAATCTTCTTGTTTCAGCATCACAAACACCAGTGTCAAGTGATGGTACTGCGATAACTAATTGAACTTTTCCAGTTCCACCGATTGTTTCATTTTGAAGCATTGGATTACAGTTTACAACTGTTACTACTGGAGCTGTATCTCCCACATTGATTTGATTTCCTGCTAAATTGCATACTATGTCGTTTTTAAATGTTACTGTTGCCATTTTTAAATTCCTTTTTGTTTTTTTTGTTTTTCGTAATAGAAGTTTAATTAAATAAGATAAAGTTAGTCTTAATTGAAATTGCTAACAAAGAGAATTGATTTTTAGTACATAGGAAGTAAAAAGATGATATTATCGCATCTTATAAAAAATTATTACTAGTATCTTTATCGGTTCCAGACAAGTGCTGTTATCGTAAATGAAAATAAATCAAATTTTTATACACAATACAACAACTAATATTTAAAGGAAAATAATGAGTCAATTACCAAACTGTCCAAAATGTGGAAGTGAATATACCTACGAAGATGGGAATCTATATATCTGTCCTGAATGTGCAAATGAATGGTCTGAAGGTTCATCTTTAGAAACTAATGAGAGTGATGATTTGGTTGTAAAAGATGCAAATGGAACTCTTTTACAAGATGGAGATGATGTAACAGTTATTAAAGATTTAAAAGTGAAAGGAAGTTCTTCAGGTATTAAGGTTGGTACTAAAATTAAAGGTATTAGACTTGTAGAAGGCAATGATGGTCATAATATTGATTGTAAAGTTCCTGGTGTTGGAGCTATCAAATTAAAACAAGAGTTTGTAAAAAAATCAAATTGACACTTGCAATCATTTTTTTAAGCTGTTTCTTAAAGAAAGTCTAAGAGCTTTTTAGCTAACATCGCAAACTTTTATCAGATTGCTGGTAACTGAATTCAAATATACCAATCAAGGAGGTCATGATGGCTTTAGATCAGGACATAAAACAAGAGATTATCTCAACATATAGAAGAGATGAAAAAGATACAGGTTCAGCGGAAGTACAAATCGCTTTATTAACAAAACAAATTAGTGTTTTAACAGACCACTTAAAAATCAACAAAAAAGATCACTCTTCAAGACTTGGGCTTTTAAAAATGGTTGGGAAAAGAAAAAGACTTCTTACATATTTAAAAAGAACTAACTATGCATCATTTACTAAATTAGTTCAAGATTTAGGAATCAGATCTAAATAAATTTAGATTGTCTAAACCTAAAAAGCCCAAGTGTTTTCACTTGGGCTTTTTTATTATATTAAAAAGATTACTACTCGGTAATCTTTCCAATCAACTCTTTTGCATTATTTAAAGCTACTTCTGAGCTATCTTTATCAAAAGTAAGAGCAACTGCCATTCTTCTTCCAATATGAGTTTGTGGTTTTCCAAATACCCTTACAAATGAGTTTTTAGTAAACAATGAACTATCTACATTTATCTGCGGTGTAAATGTATCAGTTGTCGATTTATAAGCGGCACTTGCTCCTGCTCCATAAGTGATAAAATCAAGAGGCAATCCAAGCACTGCTCGTACATGAAGTGCGAATTCACTCTGAGATTGAGTAATAAGTGTCACCATCCCTGTATCGTGTGGTCTTGGGCTTACTTCACTAAAATACACCTCATCCCCTTTTACAAAAAGTTCCACTCCAAACAGTCCTCTTCCACCGAGTCCATCTGTGATTTTTTGTGCTATTTCGATTGCTTTTTGTTTTGCTATTTCAGACATCTGCATTGGTTGCCATGAGAAGATATAGTCGCCATCTTTTTGGATATGTCCAATAGGTTCACAAAATACTGTTCCAGTTTCATTTCGTACAGTTAAAAGTGTAATCTCATAATCAAAAGTGATAAACTCCTCAACGATAAGTTCACTTGCATCTCCCCTTGCTTCTTTTGCAAGTTCCCAAGACTTTTCTAAATCATCAGCACTTCTAGCTACACTTTGTCCGTGACCACTGCTACTCATAACTGGTTTGATTACACAAGGAAATCCCATAAGATTTGCAGCTTCTTTTAATCCTTCAAAAGTTGTAACAAATCTATATTTTGAAGCTGGCAACTGTAACTCTTCACAAGCAAAAACTCGAATATTTTTTCTATTCATTGTTTTATTTACAGCTTCCGCATTTGGAATCACATGGAAACCCTCTTTCTCAGCTTCAAAAAGTGCAGCTATACTAATAGCCTCCACTTCAGGAAGGATATAATTAGGTCTTTCTCTTCTTATAACATCAAGAAGTTCCTCTTTATTTTTCATATTAATTACATACGATTTATTTGCTATCAAGTGTGCTGGTGCATTTGCATAACTATCCACCGCAACCGTTTCAATACCTAATCTTTGTGCTTCAATAACTACTTCTTTCCCAAGTTCTCCACTTCCAAGAAGCATAATCTTTATACTATTTGCCTTTAATGGTGCTGTAAATTTCATAATTTTCCCTTTTATTTTTTCTAAATATACGACTTAATTGTAGCAAAAACAAGCAAAAAATTTACTCCAATTCAAGTCCAAATCATATATAATCGAAATTCAAATACCAAATCAAAAGCGATATCAAATGAAAAAAGTCACAACCCTTTTGGATAAACTAGGTCTTATCTATTATGAATACGATGCAACTACAAATACCCTTTTTAAAGATACAAGATTTAATAAAGATGAAATCTATAAAGAAAAAATAAAAATTACCTATGCACTGACAACAAGTGGTTACCATTTTTTTGTAGATGAGAATGAGTCTATCGTTATTTCAAAGAGGGATTCTTTGATTGGTAAAATAAAACGATTTTTCAAATTTAAACTAGACTCCTATAAAAATAGCAAAATGGATATTTATATTTTAAGTGACAAAAAAGTGAAATGGGCGAAAAATCTCCCAATGATAGAGATACTTTACCATGATAGAACAGTTGATATTAGTTCTTATGATGCCCTTATTTTTACTTCAAAAAATGCAATTATAGGGATTGATAAGATATCTCCTTCATGGAAAGAAATTCCAAGCTATGTAATAGCACCACAAACGGCAAAAGTGCTTAAAGAGATGAAAGGAAAGCTTGAATTCACAGGAAAAGCAAAACATGGAAATGAATTTGCACATGAGATTGTCCCTCTTTTATGCAATAAAAAAGTGCTCTATGTACGAGGAAAAGATTTGGCTTCAGATGCTGTGAAAATTTTAAAAGAAAATAAGATATCTTGTGATGAAGCTATCGTTTATGAAACTGTATGCAAAAAGTACGAAATTGCTCCAATTTTGCCTAAAAACTCGGTTATTATTTTTTCATCTCCCTCTACAATTAAGTGCTTTTTTGAAAATAATCTTTGGGATGAAAGTTTCACAGCTATTGCTATTGGACATACGACAGCAAAATATTTTCCACCAAATATTGAGCCAATTATTTCAGATAATACCTCTTTAGAATTTTGTGTAAAAAAAGCAATTGAGGTATTATCTTAAATAATGGCTAGTGTTGGAAAATGTCCTTATTGTGAAAACGGGATTATTGGATATGAAAAGAAAATTGTTCGTGGAAAAAATACAAAGGTTTATA
>CAZHJR010000075.1:0-8298 GCA_964533335.1 uncultured Helicobacter sp.
TTTAATTTGGTATAAAATTAAATAGTTTTTAAAAGTGTCAAATAACTTTATTTTGCTAAAATCCGAAAAATTTTATAAGGACACAAAATGAAAAAAGTTATTTTATTAAGTTTAGTTACTTCAGCTACACTTTTAAATGCAAATAGTGAAGGGTATTATTTTACACCAACTATTGGAAAGGTTATCCATGAAGGTAGTGATTTAAATGAAAAAGGAATCTATGGTTTTAGAGTTGGGATGCCAGCACCTGAAAATCAATATGGTTTAGATACATTTGAATTTGCTTACGATAGACAAACTGGTGTTGATTATACAAGTTTACCTCAAAGTACAAAAACAAATAGATTTAGTGGAAATTTTCTAAAACATTACAACTATACAACGGCATATACTCCTTATGGACTTCTAGGTGCTGGGTATGAAGCATTCTCAAATGAACAAAAAGATGCAGATGATGCATTATTTTTAAATGTTGGTGTGGGATTAAAATATAAAATAAATGAGCAATTTTCTTTAATGACTGATATAAGACATCTTGTACGATTAAAAGAATTTGATAGCCATACTATTTTTAATGTTGGTCTTGTTATTCCATTTGGAAAAGTTGAAAAACAAGCTCCAGTTGTAGTTGAGGAGAAAAAAGTTGCACCAGTTGTAGTTGTTCCAAAAGATAGCGATAATGATGGTGTAATTGATGCACAAGATAAATGTCCAGATTCAAAAGCGGGTGCAAAAGTTGATGTAAATGGTTGTGAAATCGTTGTAGCTCCACCAGCTCCAGTTGTAGTTGCTCCAAAAGATAGCGATAATGATGGTGTGATTGATGAAAAAGATAAATGTCCAGATTCAAAAGTGGGTGCAAAAGTTGATGTAAATGGTTGTGAGATAGTTGTTGCTCCACCAGCTCCAGTTGTAGTTGTTCCAAAAGATAGTGATAAAGATGGTATTTTAGATGAGAATGACAAATGTCCAAATACACCTGCAGGGTTTAAAGTTGATGCTAGTGGATGTGAAGTAAGTTATAAATTAAAAATCAATTTTGATACAAACAAAGCTGATATCAAAGCTGAGTACAATGATGAGATAGCAAAATTTGTCCTTTTTATGAACACTTTTCCAGTATATAAAGCTGAAATCGATGGACACACTGACAATGTAGGGGATGCAGCAGCAAACAAAAAATTATCAGCTGAGAGAGCAGAATCTGTTAAAGCTAGATTTGTAAAAGAGGGTGTTGCAGCAGATAGAATGACTACTCAAGGATATGGTGAAGAAAAACCAGTTGCTTCAAATGACACTGCTGAAGGTAGAGATGAAAATAGAAGAATTGAAGTGATTTTATCAAAATAGTTTTAGTTCATTTTTCAAAAATTTAAAAGCTCAGGAGGTCTTCCTCTTGGGCTTTTTTTCTTTTTCGTTTCGTTTTATTTTTACAAAAAAGATTGAGAACTTACTCGGCAAATTTTCCTATTTTTAATTTTGGTTTAATTATGCTTACTTGTGGAAGTTGCTTAAATTCATCCATTCGGTTTTGATGAGTTGGTCGTATAAATGGCTCCCTTTCTTGTAACTCATCAACTAAAATTTCCAAAGATTCTATACTAAAATCTGGTATATAGTTATTGATTTTATAGCTCTCTTCCTCTATCGTTAAGGTTGGGTTATTAATCTCAATATCATTTTCATAAACCAATCCACTTCGTTTATAAACTTTAAGTAACTCATCTTTGATAGCTGGATGGAGATAGTATGTTTTTGATTTCAATCTATTCAACCTAAAGGTATTGTGTTCAAAATCAATCAATTCCCAACGAAGTTCCATAATTTTTTCCTTCTTTTTCCCCTTGAGAAGAAAAAGATAAAATGAAAGCACTAAAGGATCTTTGTGAAATACAATACTCACAACATTGTAAATTTCACTGATTTTATCTTGTATAAATTTAACATATTCACTCTCTCTAATATATTCAAAATCGATGAAGTGGCAAGGATTTTTTTGAATTATTTTTCTCTCTACTGCTTTTTCAAATACTTTCATTATAAAATTTAAGGTAATTTTATAAGTGCTTAATTTAAATCCATATTTTTGTTGTTCTTTAAAAGTATGTTCTATCTCGTTTGGTGTTATAAGCTTTAGATTTTTAAAGCCTAGATATTTTTGAAGATAATTGTTATAGTATTTGAGTTCAATCAAATTTGCTATTGTGTTGTCTTTAAATTCATTGTGGATAAATCTATCTAAAGTTATCTCTTCTCTTAAAGCGATTTTTTGATATTTGCTTTTTTCTCGGCTCACAACACCTTTAGCCACAGATACTTTCATCGCATCATCCCATTTTTTAAGAGAATAATCTAGTTTTCCATCAATATCTTTGACTCCATCACTAAATTTATAATAAAAATGATTTATACTACTATCACACCACAGTTCAGCTGTAATTCTTTTGTTATATATTATTTTTGTACTTTCCATTACCATTATTTATTTACTAAAATTGCTAAAGATAATCTATCTTTGACATTAAGTTTGCCAAACACACTTCCTAAATGTTTTTTTACAGTTACTAATTGTATATCCATTTTTTTTGCTATCTCTCTATTTGATAAACCTTGGGCTATATAGTGTGTGACTTCTATCTCTTTTTGGGTAAGGGATTCAAAGAGATTGTCATTTGGATTTTCTTGCTCAATATGGATATTTTTTATAATGTAGTTCATTAATTCTGGATAAAGCCATAGATTATCCTCTAAGACAGTTTTGATTGCTTGTGCAATAAGAACTCTTGGGGTATCTTTTCCTAAATAACTTCTAAAACCTTTTTTAATCAAATAAGCACCATGAACAACCTTTGGTGCTTTTAGATAAGCTATCAGTTTTAGCTTTTTTGGCAACTCTTCAATATACTGGACAACATCATCAAGGGTATCAAATTGGTCTATATCTAAAACTAATACATCATTATCTCCTACAATGCTGTAGCTAGAAAATGTGTGAAGATTGATGTGTTTTACTTTAAAATCTTTTTTAAAGTTATTTTGCCAAAAATCGATAACTAGCTTTTCTTTTGTAGATATATAAATCATAGCTACTCCCTTTGTGTTGTTTTTAGTATCGGTTTAAGTAAAAATGACATGATACTTTTTTTCCCTACGAGTACATCTGCATTTACCATCATACCGACTTTTATCTTATATTTTTCATTATCCAGAAGATAGTTTTTTTTCGTTTTAATATAGATAAGATAGTGACTTTCTCCAGTCTCTTTGTCTGTAATAGTATCTGGACTTATATTTATAATTTTGGCTTCTAAATCACCATAAATTGAATAATCAAAAGCCGTTACTTTTAATTTTACAGCTTGTCCTACATGGAGTTTTGCAATCTCTTCAGGTTTTATTTTAACCTCTGCTACCATTTCATAATTGTCGGGAACTATCGTTAAGATATCTGAAGAGGGTTGGATAGAACTACCAATTGTGTGGATAAAAAGCTCTTTTACTACTCCATCTACAGGGGAACGAACAACACTTCTTGAAATCATATCTCCAAAGTTCTTTTTTGCTTCTTCAAGTCTAAGTAACTCAGCAACAGTTTCATTTAATACAGATGCAGCATCGTTTCTAAAGATTGTTTTTGTTTCAGCAATTGTATTTTTAATCTCTTCTATTTGTGCTTTTGTTTGATTTATAGCTTCATAAGCACTTTTCTTTTCACCTAAAGCATCATTAAGTTCTCTTTCCAATTGGCTTAGTTCATATTTAGTAAATATTTTTTTTGATTCAAGTTCTTTTTTTGCTCTAAATTCCTTCTCTAACATAGCACTATTTTGTGATAAAACAGCATATTTATTTTGTGTATCTTTTAAAATACTCTCTTGATATCTGAGTTGTTCTAACTGTTTTGCGATATTTTCTTGCAATTTTTGTTGATTTGTAAGATAGTGCTGTTTTTCATTTAAAATCATACTCTCTTCACATTCTTCTTTACAGTTTATTTTTTGCATAGGAAGACCATTGATTTCAGCAACCAACCTAGCTTCTTTCGCACGAAGTTCCATCATACGGATACGATTTTCTTCAAATTTTGATTGATAAGAAACATCACTAAGATTGAGTAAAATTTGTCCTTTTTTGACACTATCTCCCTCTTTGACAAAGATTTCAGATACTACTCCACCTTCTAAGTTTTTGATTGTTTGAACATTGGCTGTTGGGACAAATTTCCCTTGACCTCTTGCTATTTCGTCTATATCAAAACTTACAGCATAGATTAAAAATAAAAATATAAAACCAACCACTATTTTTACAACAAGACTTGTTTTTGTAGACACTGTGTCTAAAACAGCAGCACTTGTACTTGAAATAAACCCTAAAGTTGATTGATGAAATTTCTCTTGCGACATCATTTTGACTTGTAGTTTATGGAGTAATTTTTGGCAAGATATATCATGAATCACAAAAATAAATCCCCCAAGTTGATTTTCAACAAAATAAGGATTAATAATTACATTACAAGATATCTCTTTATTATCAACTGTTGTTAATAATAGTTCTGTCCCCCAAGATTCTTTTCCATGATTTTTAACATATTCACAGCCATTGTGGAATTTTTCTGCGGATTCTGGAGCAATAATGATGCTAAAGTTTTTGTTCTCAAAATCAAGCATCGTGTATCCAAAAAGATCACAAAAAGCTTTACTGATAGTTTTGACTTGTAAATCTTTATCCACAATACAACTTAGCATATTTTCATCGATAATCTCATCCATCTCTTCAATTTGTAAGGTGCAACTTTTATCAATGAGTTTAAATTTTTCACTATCTTGGTGATTTGTGAGTTCTGATTGAAGCTCCTTGGTTTCTACGGTCATTTGTTCTATTTTTTCTTCTTTGTTATCCATCTACATTACCACCACTTAATCTACTCAAAATCTCTTCTTTTGGACCATCCATAATAATTTTTCCACTATCCATCACTATTATTCTATCAACTAAAATAAGATTAGATGGGTTATGTGTAATAAGTATTAAAGTTTTCTCTTTTAATGCCTCTTTGAGATTATTTAAAACTTTATTTGCTGTTCCACTATCAAACGATTTTGTTGGTTCATCAAGAATATAAAGGGAACTATCATTAATCACAGTTCTTGCCAAGCAAACTGCTTGTGCTTGTCCCCCTGAAAGATTATCCCCTTTCTCAGCGATTGGTAATTCAAAACCTTTTGGGTGTTTATTGATAAAATCAGTAGCACAACTTATTTCAGATGCTTGCAATAAATCATCATCACTTGCTTTATGATTTTTCATCATAATGTTGCTTCTTGCAGTTCCAGCAAAAAGGACATTCTCTTGAGCCATATAAGCTATGTTTGAGCGCAGCTCTACTGGGTCAATTTGTTGTACATCTATTCCATCAATAAGCACTGAGCCTTCATTTTGATAATAAAAGCCAAGGATAATTTTTTGTATGGTACTTTTTCCACTTCCCACTTTTCCTAAAATAGCAACTTTTTCACCTTGTTTAATCTTAAAATTGAGATTTATCAATTGTTTTGTTTCTGTATTTGGATATGAAAAAGTTACATTTTTAAACTCTATATTCCCTTTAAAAGCAGGTCTTCTTACAAACTGTTTATTAGAAGGATGTTCTGATTCAAGATTCATCACATTTTCAATAGATTGGTATGCAGAGACAATATGTTGATAATAAGCAATCATTCCAGCAACTTGTCCCATTGGTCCAATGGCTCTTCCAGCCATAATAACAGTTGCTATCAAAGCCCCAGTTGTTAAAATTTGTGCATCAATCATATATGCACCAAAAATAATAAGTAGTACAGTATTTAATTGTGTTACAAAAGAGGATACTGTTCCAATAGCAGCTGAAAGTGTTTTTGTTTTTATCCCTTTTTCTGCAATCTCCCCTGTTGCTTCTTCCCATTTATATTGAGATAAGCTAAGAGCATTGAGACTTTTTATCGTTTCAAGATTTGATAAAGATTCTATTAAAACCCCATTTTTTAAACTACTTGCACCAGCAGTTTCTTTGACACTTTCAAGCATTTTATCTTTTACACTGTAAGTATAAATAAGAATAATCAACATTGAGACAACGATAACCCACACCAAATGTCCAGCTACTAAAAAAATAGTAAGCAAAAAAATAAATACAAATGGTAAATCTATCACTATTGCTATTGTAGAAGATGCCATAAAGCTTCGAATCGATTCAAATTCTTTTAAGACACTTGCAAAAGAACCGATTGGTTTTGGGATTACTGAGAGTTTTAAGTCCATAACTTTTTCAAAAATAATAGAAGACATAATAATATCAGCTTTTTTCCCTGCAACTTCAAGAAGATAAGTTCTTGTAAATCTTAAACCCAAATCGACCATATAGATTACAATTACCCCTACAGCAAACACCCATAGAGTATCAAAAGCACTTGTTGGGATAACTCTATCATAGACATTCATAGTAAATATAGGGGTAGCTATCATAAATAAATTTATCACTAATGAGGCTAACAGGACATCTTTATAGATATATTTGATATTATGTATTGTGTCCCAAAACCAATGTTTTTGTTTATTATCAATCAGTTTAAAGTCATCAGATTCAAATCTAAAAATTCTTTTTAGAAAAAAACTCATCCCAAAGTATTCCTCTTTGAGTTCTGATATTTTTACTTTATTGACAACCTCTCCAATCTCTGGAAAAATAACATAAGCATACTCTCTTGTTTCATCAAATGATTCTAAAATACAAGCATTTACCTCATTTGGATCAGATGTTTTAAGAAGTAAAATACAAGGGAGGACTAAACTACTTACTTTATCAAGAGAAATTTTTGAAAGACTTGTTTTAAATCCTGCCCTATGAGCTGCTCTACTAAATAATGCCCTAGCGGAAGTTTCTTTAACTGAAAACAATTTAGGGGCTGTTGCATTCTCTTTGAGTGGTAATCCTTCACTTAAAACTTCTGCACTATATGGTTTTCCATGGAGCTTAGAAAACATAACAAGTGCATCTAAGACTGAGCTTTCAATATGTTCACGAAATTCTTTCAAAATTCTTCCTTTTTAAATCTGACCTTCAAAATATTCTTTGATAAGTCCTAAGTTTTTAAGTATCTCATACTTTACCAAAATAAAATCATAATAGGCTTCTATCGCTTCCCTTTTTGCATTATAAAGACTATCTGTAACATCAAGGAGTCCGTTTGCATCTAACTTTGCAAATTTATAATCATAGTTTGCAGCCACATATTCATCTTCCCTTTTTTGAACTGCCTCTTTTGCAAAATCATTTTTTGTACTTAATAGATAGTATTTATTAAATGATAGGTCTAATTTATAACGAACATCCCTTAAAATCTCATTTTTTTGTGCTATTTTCTGTCTATACTCATGAAGTTTTTTTTGATAATCTGCTTCATCTTTTTCGCCAGAATATAAATCAAGCTTTACCTCTAAAGCCAATGAAGTATCATCTGTTGTTTTATTGCTTGTTGTATATCTTTCATCTAATATTGATTTTTTTCCAACTAAATTGACTGTAGGATAATAATTTACTTTTGCTTTTTCCATTTTTAGTTTATACAATTCAACATTATTCTCAGCTTCCCTAACAAATGGGGATGAAAATTCTACATCTTTCAGGGCTAATACAACATTACTAAAGTATTTACTTGTTGGATTTTCTGTCTTAAATAGTTTCATCTCAGTATCATCAAAATTAAGGAGACTTTGCATTGTTGATACGGTGTCATTATACCGCTTTGTATCCTCTTCAAAATTCATAAATCGGCTAATTGTTCTTGCTTCTATTTTTCTAAAATCTCTTAGAGTTGTTAAACCACTCTCAAATTTAAGGTTCATCATTTCATTCCAATCTAAGTAATAACTATAATTTTCCCTTGAGAGTTGATAGATATCTTTTACCTTTTGTGTTGTTATAAATGCCTCTGCTAAACTATATATCAAATCATCTTCAATTTGTTCATAAGAGTATTGATTTGTAAGTAAATTTGATTTTGCTATATCTACCTCTTGTTTATCTTTATACCCATTAAAAAGATTGTATTGAACTGAAATATCTCTTGAAAACTCATTTGTTCTTTCTAAAGGTGTCCCATCACTGTAATCAAAATAATTTTTATAGCTTCCATTGAAGCTCACTTTAGGTCTAAAAGCACTATTTGCTATCTCTATCTCTTGCTTTAAAGAGTTGATAAGTTCATTTTGTTGCTCAATAGTCTGATTTTCTTTCAATAATCTTTGAACATAATCATTAAG
>CAZHJR010000076.1:0-8212 GCA_964533335.1 uncultured Helicobacter sp.
GCTGCTTTTGGTGGAATGAAAATGATGATACAGCAATCAACTTCTGGCAATTAATAGACTTGGGGATAGACTTAAGGTTAGTTATTATAAAATAGTTTTTTTAAAATTTGGAGATATCAATGGGATTAGATGTATATAATCAACAAGCAGCAGTGACAGAAGACCCTTATATGCTTATATTAAAGCTTTATGAGGGGCTTTTAAAGTATTTATCATTTGTGAAAGATGCTATAGAGAATGATAATATAGAGGACAAATTTAAGTACATAAATAAATCAATAGCAATATTTGATGAACTTCGAAATATACTTGATTTTGAGGGTGGGGATGTTGCATATTATCTGGATGGTTTATATCTTTATCAAATTGAAACTCTTTTTAGTGCTGGGATTAACAATAATTTATCTTCAGTGGAGCAAGTTATAAAAGTTGTAAATGGTCTTATAGAAGCATGGAAAGAAGAAACAGGTCTTTAGAGGCTTTAAATAAGCTTTATTATATTGATTCGCTTGATGAACATGATAGAGCTGATGAGTTAGAAAGGTGGGTTATAAAATATTTGAATGGAACTTTTGAAGAACGGTTTGATTTAGAGTTAGATGATTTAAAGAAATTATCAGAGTTATTCTATAAAAATATAGTTTTTTTAAAGAATCATACAGTTTACCTCAAGCAAGAAATTGAGAACCATGAAAATATCAAAAAATTTTTTGCTTAGCATTTCTTACATATAGAGGTTTTTACTTAGGTTAGAAGTAATTTAAAGTGTTTAATAGTAAAGAGCTTCAAACTTTCATTTTTCATCGATTTTAGTTCACTGCTAAAACCATTTTTAGAAAAAAGTATCATCATATTTGGGACAATTTGAAGGGACTCACAATCTTTTGTAAGTTTTGTTAGTTCATTTTTCTTTATTTTGTTATTTGTATATTTACAATTCGCAACTATTAATTTATTATTAATTGTTCTTGCAACGATATCTAATTCTATTTTTTCGTCCCAATACTTACCAATATGTTTTATTTTATCATCAACCATATAATTTTGCAAAAAGACGAGAGATAATTCTTCAAAAATAAAATTACTAAATTCCCCTATATAATTATCAAATCTTTCATTGAATTCAGAATAATTTCTCTCTTTTATACCTTTATATATAGGGGAAATAAATCCAAACCAAAATCTTATAAATGGTGTTGTGAAAAATAATTTTTTTGCTATTTTACTTTCGTTTCTTTTATTAAGTAAAAAATATTGTGAAGATTCAATTTCAATAACATCTTTATCAATCAAGTTTTCAACACATTTCATACCCTCTTCAAAACTTACATGAGCTCGTTTAAATGCAGTTGTTGTTTTTCTATCTCCAAGAGCAATACCAGTTAAAACAGCATATTCTACACCATAGCCACCTATGAGATTATTTATCTCTTTTCGAAATTCATCATATCTTGATAGAATTCTTTTTTCTATTAACTCTTTAAGTGGGACTGTTAGATCTATTTTCTCTTCTAATCCCCCAAAAATAGTAAAATATTTGATGGCAACTTCCATATCTTCTATATTATTTTGTTTACAAAAAGAGCTAAAAAGCTCTTTTGTTGATTTATCTATTATTACTATTTGATATCCTTTATATTCTATAACTATTAAAACTCTACATTTGTATCAGGAAATAGTTGTTCTGTAAGATTTTGTGGTGTTGTATTATTTTCATCAACCTTTGGTTCGAAATTATCAAAATATCGTTTTGTTTCAGGATGAATCTGTAACCAATTTCTATAAAAATAACCAACAACAGGAGCTGCACCTCTTCCCCCAGTTTCACTTACTCTCATTGGCTTATTATCATCATTTCCAAACCAAACTACAGTTTGTATTGTTGGTGAATATGCACAAAACCAAGCATCCATATTTTTATTCGTTGTTCCCGTTTTCCCAGCTAGTTGGATACCAGATACAGCACTTCCAGCACCAGTTCCATATTCTACTACCCCTTTAAGCATAGATGTCATTTTAGAAACTTGAGTTGGAGAAGTTATATATTGTGATTTTATTTCCCCTTTTTCTAAAATTTTAGATTTTAGTTCAACTGTATCTATTAAATAAGGTTTCACCTGTGTACCTTGATTAGAAAATATGGTATATAGTTCACTTAATTTTAAAGGAGTAACACTAAAACTTCCAAGAGTTATAGACATATCATATGGAATATTCTGAAAACCAAATTTATTTAAATCTTTATAAACTTTGTCTAAACCAATCTCCATTACAAGATTGATAGTGGCTAAGTTTCTTGAATGAACCAATGCATCTCGTAAAGTAACTAATCCTTTATAATCATTTCCATAATTTTTTGGTTGCCATTTCTTCACCTCATTTGTTTCTGTTTGATATTCAAAAGTCCTTGCAATGTCGGCTACTTGACTCTCAGTTGAATATCCTAAATCTAAAGCACTTTGAAAAATAAATGGTTTTACAGCACTTCCAGGTTGTCTGCTAGCAGAGATTGCTCTATTGTAAGATGATTTTGCAAAATCTACACCACCAGAGAGTGCTAAAATGCCACCTGTTGCACTATCTAGGACTATGATTGCACCATTTAAAGTTTGCGATGTACTTTTGTTGGTATCAGCCTTTTGATCTCTACTCTTAATTCCATCATACCCAAATTGTAAAGCATCATCAGCTATTTTTTGTGCATCGAGATCTATAGTCAGTTTTATTTTGTAACCACCTGTTCGTACATCTGGATATCTTACTTCTAAGTCTTTTAGTACAGTTTCTACAACATATGGAGCTTTATTTTGTGTAACAGAATCATCATATACAGTAGGAATAAAATTAATAGCATCATTATATTGTTTTTCACTAATCCATCCTAAAGTCTGCAATCTTGTAATAACTTGATTTCCTCTACTTATTGAAAATTTTATATTTTTAGTTGGATCATAAAAACTTGGTGCTTTTGGAAGACCCACTAGCATAGCTATCTCTTTGAGATTAAGTTGGTTTAAATCTTTATGAAAATATCCTAAAGCGGCTGTTCTTATTCCATAATATCCATGTCCAAAATAGATTTGATTAAGGTATCTTTCTAAAATCTCTTCTTTTGTTAAGAGTGATTCAATTTGAAAAGAGAGGAAAACCTCTTTTAATTTTCTTGTAAACTTTTTATCTCTTGTAAGCAACATAGTTTTTACAAGCTGTTGGGTAAGTGTACTCGCACCTTCTACTAATCCCATATGTCTTATGTCTTTAATAATTGCTCTATTGATAGCTTCTAAATTGATTCCATTGTGTTCAAAAAAATGGGTATCTTCTATAGCAATAAGTGATTCTATGACTTGCTCTGGAATCATCTTATATGGAGCATAGTAACGATGTTCCTTTTCAAAAACATTTGCAACTAATTTATTATTTTTATCAAAAATCTGTGTTGTCAGAGGGGGATTGTAATCTACAACTTTATTTATATCGATACGAATTTGGTTAAGTTCATAAAGTACCCATAAGAAAAAAATACCTCCAATGACCATTGCAGCGACTGTTAATTTTTGTTTTATCATTTATTGTTTAAACTCCCTATTTGCAAAACTTGCTTTTATTAAATTTTGTGTATAACTATTCGTTGGTTGTGATAATACATTTGCAATTGTACCAAATTCACAAATTTTCCCATCTTTTAAAATTATTACATCTTTACAAAGATTTTTAATTGAATGGATATCGTGTGTTACAAAAAGCATTTTAAAATCTAGTTTTAATTGCAAATCATGTAAGAGATTGACAATTATATTTTTATTTGTTGTGTCTAATGCTGTTGTTGGTTCATCAAGCAACAATAATTTTGGATTGTTTTCTAAAGCGATAGCTATAACTATTCTTTGCAATTGCCCACCACTTAATTGCATTGGATATTTTTCTAAACACTCTGCTTCAAGATTTACTAATTTTAGAAGCTTCATTTGTTCCTCTTTAATACATGAGAACTGATACTTTATAGTAGTTAATGGTGAAAGTGAAGTGAAAGGGTTTTGAGGAACATACCCAATATTATTTTTAGTTAATAAAAAATCACTTTTGTAGTCCATATCCATTTCAAGATTTGAAGGTAACATATCAAGCAATGCCTTGATGGTGATTGATTTTCCACTACCACTTTCACCAATAATTGCTGTGGATGTGGTTATATCCAACGCAATATCAACTAATGGGGCATTAGTGGAATCTTTAGGTTTTATTTGTAATTTTTTAATCATTAATTGAGCAGTACCCATTATATAAGCGGTTCATCCATCTCTTGTGGAATCTCTAATTCCATCAATTTTAGGACTGTAGGTGCAATATTATTAAGCCCACCATCTTTTATGTTTGTAATATTTGGTGCAATAATAAAACAAAATACATCACCAACCGTATGATTTGTAAGTGTATTGCCATCCTCATCTTGCATCATTTCACAATTTCCATGATCACTAGTAATAAGAACATTGTAATTTTTCTCTTTTGCTTTTTCTAAAATGAGCCCAAGTTCTCTATCAACTGCTTCAACTGCTTTAATACCAGCTTCATACACCCCTGTATGTCCTACCATATCTCCATTTGCAAAATTCACTACAATAAAATCTATTGCATCATCCATCCCATTTCGTACTGCAACTCCAACCTCTGGTGCTGACATCTGTGGTTGTAAATCATAAGTAGCAACTTTTGGACTAGGGATAAGGACTCTCTTCTCATTTGGAAATGGCTCCTCTTTTCCACCATTAAAGAAAAAAGTTACATGGGCATATTTTTCTGTTTCCGCTGTATGTAGTTGAGTAAGACCAGCTTTTGAAATCACTTCAGCTAAAGTATTCGTTGGATTTTCTTTTGGAAACATCACAGGAAGAGGAAGATTTTTATCATACTGAGTCATTGTAGCGATATTAAGAGGAATGAGTTTTCTCTCAAATCCACTAAAATTTTTATCAGCAAATGCTGTTGAAAGTTCTCTTGCCCTATCACTTCTAAAATTTGCAAAAATAACACCATCATTTTCATTGATTCCATCAAAATTACCAAATCTTGCAGGCTCAATAAATTCATCGAAAATATTTTTTTCGTATTGAGCTTTGATATAGAGGATTGGGCTTAGTGGTTCATTTTCAATATCCTGAGCTGTCATCTTGTTGTATGCAAGAAAGATTCTGTCCCAATTATTATCTCTATCCATTCCATAATATCTCCCACCAATAGTTGCAATCTGGAGATTTTCATTGCAAATTTCTAGGATTTGCTCTATATAGCTATTAGCACTTGTAGGGGAAACATCTCTACCATCAGTGATAAGGTGTAAATAGGTTTTTTTATTTGAAGAGGTAATTTTTGCTAAAGCGATTATATGGTCAATATGGGAATGAACCCCACCATCACTTAAAAGACCAATAATATGGATAGCATTTGATTGTTCTATTGTATTTTTTAGGACAAGGTTCTCTTTTAAAGTATTGTTTTTAATTTCAAGATTAACTTTAACAAGGTCTTGGTAGAGGATTCTCCCACTTCCAATACTCATATGTCCAACCTCGCTATTTCCCATTTGCCCATCAGGAAGTCCAACAAATTCACCATAAGTTTTTACTAAACTATTTGGAACATTTGCAAATAAGTAATCATAGGTTGGTTTGTTTGCATTACAGAATGCATTAAAATTTGATGAACTATTGTATCCTATCCCATCAGTGATAACTAGTAATGTTTTATGTGACATATTCTTAAACCTTTTTAATATTTTTTTGTATATAATATCGCTTATTTTACAACAAAGAGGCTTTATAAATTGTTTTATTGGTTTTATGAATTTTTAAATGTGAATATACTTCAGTATATTTCAGTACGAGCGGGATTGGGTTTTTTTATTGGTTTTGTCTTTACAATCTATTTTATGCCTAAATTTATCAAGTGGGCAAGAAAAAGAAAAGCAAATCAGCCAATTTATGAATATGCACCAGAAACTCATAGGGTAAAGGTTGGAACACCTACAATGGGTGGTATCGTGTTTATAGCTGGAACACTTTTTGCTACACTTTTAACTGCAAAATTGAATAATCTTTATGTTATTGGTGCTATTCTTACCATTGGACTTTTTTGTGCTATTGGTGTTAAGGATGATTTATCGAAAATTTTTGCAAATAAAAACGATTCAGGATTAACTCCGAAGGCTAAAATGATTCTACAGGTACTATCTTCTTTAGTGGTAGTTGGTATTTTATTGTTTGCAAATCATACTACAACTTTTTATGTACCATTTTATAAGTTGCCACTATTTGACATGGGTTTATTTGCGATAGCATTTTGGGTACTTGTGATGGTAGCAACAACGAATGCTGTAAATTTAACTGATGGGCTTGATGGACTCGCGACGGTTCCCTCAATTATCTCATTTTTTAGTCTTTCGGTTATTGTTTATATAACAGGGCACATTATATTTAGTGGCTATTTATTGATGCCTTACATCCCTTCTGTTGGTGAGCTATCAGTAGTTGGAGCTAGTTTTATTGGAAGTTTGATAGCATTTTTGTGGTTTAATTCTCATCCAGCACAAGTTTTTATGGGAGATAGTGGTAGTTTAGCAATGGGTGGATTTATGGGCTATCTAGCAATTGTTGCAAAAAATGAGGTATTGCTTATTCTTATTGGACTTATCTTCGTAATAGAAGCAGTTTCTGTAATATTACAAGTTGGAAGCTACAAATATAGACAAAAAAGAGTGTTTCTTATGGCTCCAATTCACCACCACTTTGAAAAAAAAGGTTGGCATGAGAACAAAATTATAATTCGCTTTTGGATAATAGCTTTTATGGCAAATTTATTAGCAATACTTAGTTTAAAAATTAGATAAAGAGAAATAGTATGAGGATATTAGGTAAAGGGAAAACAGCTCAGGCTATAAAAGAGATTTATAGTGATGCGACTATGTATGATGATTTGGATAAAGATATTTATGATATTGATAGTGATGAATTAACAGTTGTGAGTCCTGGTATTCCACCTTATAATTATTTAGTTCAAAACACAAAGAATCTTATTAGTGAATATGATTTGATTTGCAAAGATGCACCTTATATGATTTGGATTAGTGGTACAAACGGTAAAACAACTACAACGGCTATGATGGAACACATTTTAAAATATAAAGATGCAATAAGTGGTGGTAATATTGGATTGCCACTTGCTAAAATGGATAAAAGAAAAAATATTTGGATTTTAGAAACTTCATCTTTTACTATTCATTATACAAATAAGGCAAAACCAAATATTTATGTATTACTTCCCATTACAGAAGATCATACAAGTTGGCATGGAAGTTTTGAAGAATATGAAAAAAGTAAATTGAAAGCTCTGGATAATTTGTGTGAAGGTGAGATTGCAATTATTCCAAAAAAATATGAAAATTATCCAACGAATGGATTTAAAATTTGTTATAACAATTCAGATGATTTAGCAGCTTCTTTTGGAATTGATAAATCAAAAATTAATTTTAAAGAGCCTTTTTTATTAGATGCACTTCTTGCAATGAGTGTAGACAAAATATTATTTGATAATATAAGTTATGAAACAATTAATAGTTTTATACAAGATCCACATAAAATGGAAGAGTTTAGAGATAAGCGAAATAGACTTTGGGTAGATGATAGTAAAGCGACTAATTTTGATGCAACTTTACAAGCATTGAATAGATATATCGAGAAAAAAATTCATATTATTTTAGGTGGAGATGATAAAGGTGTTGATTTAACTCCATTATTTAAAGAACTCTATAAGTATGATTTAGAGATATATGCAATAGGAACAAATTGTGACAAGTTATATGATTTGGCAGTTGTATATAATATAAAATGTCATAAGTGTTATTTTTTAGAAAATGCTGTAAAAGAGATATCAGATAATATGGGAATGAATGATAATGAACTAGCATTACTATCACCAGCGGCAGCGTCGTTGGATCAGTTTACATCTTATAAAGAAAGAGGGGAGAAATTCAAGCAATTTGCAAGATTATAAAAAAAGTAGAAATCTTTTTAATAATTAAGAGTAAATTAAGATTGTTTGGTTATACTTCCACTCCATTTTAAGAAGTAATTCTTAAAAGAAAATCCAAGATGGCTCGGTAGCTCAGTCGGTAGAGCAAAGGACTGAAAATCCTTGTGTCGGCGGTTCGATTCCG
>CAZHJR010000077.1:0-8116 GCA_964533335.1 uncultured Helicobacter sp.
CTTCAACTTTTTCCTCTTTATAAGTTCCATTTACTTTTGAGATATTCTCTTTTGTCTGTGTTAATTTCGTACTATCTCCACTTGTTGATGGGTCGACAATTTCAGGAACAATAAAAAATACCAATTCACTTTTTCCACTTTGAAAATCTTTACTTCTAAAAAGAGCACCTAAAATTGGAATATCCCCTAAAAATGGTATTTTAAGATAGTTCTTTGCATCATTTTGATTTACAAGTCCACCTAAAACAAGGGTTGCCTTATCTTTAATAATCACATTGGTATCGATTGATTGGGTAGTAAATCCTGGGATTCCATCAACTGCATTTGCCCAATCAATTTTATCTTGTTTGGTTGTAATTGTAAGACTTACAAACTCTCCATTGATGATATTATTTACTTGTGCTTCAAGTTTAAGTCCATAATCTATCTGTTTTAGCTCTGTTGAAGGAACGCCTTGAGATGTTGTAGTTTGAGTTTTAACATAGATATTTCCCCCTGCATGGAAAGTTGCTTTTTTATTTTCTAAAGTGATTAGCTCTGTTTCATCCAAGATAGTTGCTACTCCTTTTGAGGAGAGATAATTCAAAGTCATCCCTGTATTGAATCTATCCCCAAGTATATTTGCTCCAGCAGTTAATCCACCAGTTAAGGTTACAGCACCCTCAACAGCACCATTAAGTCCATCTATATACGATTGACTTCCAGTAACAGCAACACCACTTTTTACATAATTTTTATACCCAACAGTCCAATTATTTTTTATCTCTAAACCATCATTATTATTAATCTCTGTCACATAAAGTTTGATTCGTATCATCTTATTTGGTTTTTCTACCTCTAAAAGATTGATAAGATCTTTTTTGATATCGATTCCAGCTTTTTCAAACAACTCATCAATTTTATTTTTCTCATTTGTGTCTTTTGCAAATCCTGTAAGTATCACCTTCCCATGAGCTTGCTCTACTACAATCTTTGGATTTATTGTGTGTACAACATCAACTATTTTTGAAATATTCATCACCACATTGACTCTTGTAGAGAGGGTCGAATTATCACTAAAAGTAAAATGCAATTTTACAAATCCAATATCTTTCCCATACAATTTTATAGTTTGAAGGGGATTAGTTTCATTTTTTACAAAAATCACTTCTAATTTACTGCTATCACTTGCTAAAATATTTGCAATTCTTTTGTCAAACTCTAAAATTTTAAAATCACCTTTTGAAAGAGTTACATCATCACTATTTTTCATTTTAACAACAAATCCATTATCTGCTCGTAAAAAAGCAAAAGTTATCAATATTAGTATAATTATTTTTTTCATCTTCTTTCCCTATTGTTTTGTTAAAGTCAAACTACAATCAATCTCATCTGAGCTTCTCTCATTGAAAACCACTTTTTTAGAAGCGATATCACCTCTTTGCTCTAATATCTTTGTATCAGTATATAATCCCCTAGCAGTAAAGATTGCCTGATAGTTTCCAGATGCTGTTGTTGTACATTCAATATCATCTTCTGTAATAGTTGCAAAATAATCACTTTTTATATTATTTAAAGATTGTGCTATCTCTTGTGATGTTTTTCCTAATCCAACCATCCTTGCACCATATTCTGCCATCAAATCAACATTCCCTTTTATCCTCATAATATTTCCATAATCGATTACCATAAAAAAAAATGTAATAAAACTCACAAAAAGGACAATCCATAAAATAATCTGTTCGATAATTGCAGGAACCATCCTTGTGTTATTTTTAGTTTTCATCGATTTTCTTTACAGCCTCTTCATAAGATATCTCTTCAACATCATCTTCAAAAACAAAATTTCCATCACACACCTCATACCACCCATCTTCTGTTTTTTTGATATAAGGGATAAAAGTGTGTTTTGCTACAACATTCTTTTTTGTAGCTCTTTTTGATGGTTGGTCACGAAGAGCTACATCGTAAGTTTTTCCAACCAAAAGCTTTTTTTTCTCATCACATTTTGTATTTTTAACGATAGTAACAACTTTTGGTTGTTCCACTTTATTGGTATCGGCATAGGTGATTGTAGCTGTTTGTGTTTGTGTTACCTCTTTTGGATTGTACCAACTATAAGGACGGTAAGCCTCTGCTACTCTTCTTGTTTGGTCTTTTATCTCTTTTAAGGTTTTAACTTTGTAAGCTTTTTGATTTTTTGCCACATCTATAAACTTTTGTACTATCTTTTGTTCCTCATTTTGATTTTGTGTAGGGATAGTTTCCACTTTTGCAATCTCATCCTCTTTTGATTTCACTTTTACCATCCAAAGTTGTCTCCCTTTGTTGTAATCATCAATCAATTTAATAATCACATTTTGTTCAATATCCAAAAGTAACTCATCAGCATACACCGTAACATCTTCAATCTCTTCTAGTTTATTCCCTTTTTTATCTACTTTATTTTTTTTCACAATCCTAAAAGCACTAGAAACTTCATCCCCTTTTTCTAAAAATCCCAATATTTTGATATTTGCTGCAATATACTGCACAGCATAATCCATATTTTGTTTTGAATTTTCAGCTGGATAAACAGATATAATATTGATTGTTTCCCCTTTTTTTAGAGAAAAATTTGGATTTGAAAAGAGTTTAAAGCCAATGTTATAACTTGTATTGTTAAAAAGTATCTCTTTTTGCTCCTCTTCAACTAAAGTAGCTGATAGCTTCTCTTTTCTAAAACTATCATTTGCTAAAATCTCCTCTTTTGCATATTTTCCAACAATCTCATTTTCCAAAAGAGGTGGAGTGAGAATATATAAAGAAGCAACTTTTACAGATTTTAAATCTTTTTTCTCAATTTTTGTATTTTTTGGGATATTGTTTGCTGCAACAAAAACAACTTTAAGTATATTACCCTTTTGTTCTATCTTTTTATTTTCAGTATAAAGGTAAAACACCCCGCCAACCGCTGATAATAAAAGCGATGTTAATGTTAAAATAATTATTATATTTTTATCTAATTTCATCTACGAAATCCTTTTTTTAAAATCCAGTTTCTAATACCCCAGCTCTCATAGGAAACACCACAAAAGCTCCAATTGCAGGTAAAATAAAGACAAATATCACTATCATCAGATACATATTAAGTGTACTTACTTTCCCTTTTATTTTATAAAATTTATCTTGTCTCATATCTGCTGATTGAGATGTAAAGATATTTTTAACCCCAATTCCAGTCTCTTCACTTAAAATAAGAAACTCTACAATTTTATCCATCTGCTCACTATCAACTCTATGCTTGAGATTTTCATAAGCTTGCTTTGTACTATAATTTGTCATCTCATATTCCAAGATAGCTATCTCTTTTAAAAGTTCATCATCGATTATATTTTTAGCTTTAGTTGAAACCGTAAAAAAAGCATTCTTTAAACTTCCACCAGCTTCAAGAATAACATTCACCAAATCCAAAAATGTTCCCAAATCTTTATCAATTTTTTCTACTCTCTCAGATTTTGCAAGAGCAAGGTACATCTTTCCACCAAATACAATACAACCAATTCCCACAACGACTCCAATTATACCAATTATGGTTGAAAATAAAATTGGAAATGCCACTAAGACAATCAAACCAATAATGGCAAAGAGTATTTTTGCCTCATTGTACTCTTTTAAAGTTATCCCCGATTGGATTAATTTATCTTTTAGATTATCGTTACTATCTGTTTTGGAACTATGTTGATGAGCATATTGATGATTTACAATTGCTGCAACATCAAGATTAGAAAGCATCACTATATTTTTATGCCTTCTTCTTTGTTTAAGATAATAATAGATTCCAAAAACTACCAACAACAAGAACGGAGGTGTCAAAATAATCATCATCCACATAATTAATCCTTTATTTTTGTCATCATATTATTGACAAATATCCCAAATGAAACCCAAATAACAATAAAAAACATTTGTAATTTTCCATCACTTGATCCAAAAAAATGTTTATTTAAAGCCCCTTCAAAAACATTATTCATCATCACATAGATCCCTATTGTAAGGGCTATAATCATATAAGTTCCAATTTTTATCTCTTTTGTTGAGGAAACTATCTCTTGCTTTATCGTCCCTTGATCTTGAAGAGTTTTTCGTAAAGTATCTAAAGTATTTGAAAATTTTCCCCCAGATTCTCTCCCTATAGAGATTACAAGATAAAAAATCCTAAGCTCTTTTGATTCTACCAATTTAAACATCTTTTCAAATGCTTTATCTTCCCCTATAATATCTTTTTCTTTGAGATAAATGTTGAGTATAGATTTTGTAAATTCTGATTTTGTAGTAACTATTGCTTTTTTAAAAGCCTGTTCAAACCCAACACCACTTCTCATCATACTTGTTACCTTATCTATAATCCCTCGAAGTCCAAAGTTAAACTCCTCTTGTCTATTTGCTATAATTTTTTCCAATATCAAATAAGGGAAAAGGCTAAATACCAAAGCTGAAACAAGAAATGCTACAGGGGAACCCATCACCATAAAGATAAAAAATCCAACCAAAACACCAAATCCAATAGAGATTCCATAAAAAACAGCTTCTGCATATTTTGAGATAAAACCACCAAAATTGAGTTTTTTCTTGATTACACTTGACTCTTCAACAGTCACTATCCCTTTACTTTTTGTATCTAAAATACTTGCTGATGAATCTGAAAGCATTTTTATCATAATATTTTTTTTATTGTAATCTTGATAAGCTAGATACAAAAAATATGACAATATGGTCACTATAAAAGGGATAAAAACAATAAAATAGAGTACTACATCATCAAAATTCAAAATCTTAATCCTCTTTTGTAATATCTTTAAAATGTGGCCATTTATTTAGTAAATCATCATCTTTTCTCATAAATTCTTCAAGATGAGAGTATTTCCAACCACACATTTTAGAGGGTAAATCTTCCCGTAAAGCATCAATAAGCATCTGTTTTGGCATTACAAAATCTGGATTAAAGATTCTTTTATCGATATCAACACCAAACATATTCATCTGCTCCACTGTTCTAGTTGGTGTTGCTAGGACTTTAAACTCCCCCTTTGTTTTTTTCATATCAGAACTATCTCTTTCAAACTTAAAAATATGATTTAAAGAGATAACACCATTATCTTCCATCCTTTTTTCAACTTCAGAGATAGTAATAAGTTTTCTAGTTCCATCAGGAAACCTTACAAGCTGAATAATCACATCAATAGCTGAAACTATCTGAGCCCTTATAAAACCTATACTAGCAGTTGGTCGTGCTTCAAGGTACATATTTTCAACCCTTACAAGTGCCTCTTTTGTATTATCTGCATGGACTGTTGTCATAGATCCAGGGTGTCCTGTATTCATAGCATTAAGCATAACAACAATCTCAGGTCCTCTACACTCACCAACGATAATTCTTCTCGGACTTGACCGAAGAGCAGAACGAAGTAGAAAATCAAGTGTCACGGCACCTTTCCCCTCCTCATTTGCCATCCTTGCTTCATAAGAACGAACTAAATGGCAAGGCATTTGAGGTTGCATCTCTTTTGTATCTTCAATAACCATAAGTTGTTCATTATCTTCTATAAATCTTGTAATCGCATTTAAAAAAGTGGTTTTCCCACTAGATGTTCCACCAGAGACGATGATATTACACTTCCCTTTTGAAAGTTTCAAAAGAAAATATGCCATCTTATAATCCATCTGTCCACCATCTATAAGCATCTCAAGTAAAAGTGGGACATCGTTAAACTTTCTAATCGTTACACAACTCCCACCATTTGCTGCAATTGGTGGAATTTGCACCTCAACCCTGGAACCATCATCAAGTTTACTTGAGATAATTGGATGGGCTTCATCAATTTTTCTATTATTTTGAGCGAGCATCTTATCGATAATTCTTCTAAGCTCCTCTTCACTTCTAAACTTCATAGGGGTTTGGTAGGTTTTCCCTTTGTAAATAATGTCAACATAATCTTTTGTATTGACAATAACATCATTAAGTCCATCTTTTGTAACTTCAAAGATAGTTGTAATAATCCCAAGCCCTACGATATTATTGATAATATATTGCTTGATATCTTCTAAAGTCTCCTTAGGAAAAGTTCTACAAGTAGGAAAACTCAAGATAAACTCGGGCAAAACCTCTTCTAAACTTTCCCTTGTTATTTTCTTGTCAGATTTGAGATTTAATAAAAAAGAATCATTTACTTTTATAGCGATATCAAGTAAATTTTTATTTGTGTAGAGCTCAGGAAACTGCAACTCCCCTTTTGTTACTAATTGCTTTACCTTTGTTATTTTTTGAGTGTTTTCTTCAATAGAAGGCTCATTTGGAAGATCAATTGATAAATTATTAGGGACAACTTTTTTATCTTTTTTTTCCTCTTCTTCAATAAATTTTCGTAAATTTCTCATCTTTCATTCCTACTTATTTATTCCAAAAATGGATAAAAATGATTTTTGAGTTTTCACAACCTCTGTTTTTGGCAATAATTGTTTATTAGTCAAAAACTCAATCAACTTTTGCACAAAAATTGACTTTTGGTGATTTTTAGTCGCTAATTCACAAAAATTCCAACAATATCCTAAAGTGACATAATCATTTGGTATTTTAAAATCAAAACTCAAATGATCATCATTTGAAGTGTTTAAAATCGAAGTTACATCTGCAACAGAGATAGCATTGACTGAATCATATCGATTTACCAAGAATGTAAGCTTATCTTTAAGCCCAGCCCTTTTCATCAAAGAGAAAAATGTTTTTAGCTTTGAAATATGAGGTAAAGACATCTCTGTAATAATCCACAATTCATTCACAATATCATAAATCGTGGTATTTAAAATACTAGCATCCGCTTGTCCAAGATCTATAATCACAAAATTAAACTCTTGATTGACATGATTGAGATAATCCAAAAACTTCTCAATAAAAACACTTTGTTCTAAAATATCAATATCGATATGTTTTTGGATGCCATTAATAGCATAAAAGTTTTCTCTTACTTTCACTAGCCCATTTTCTAAGGCTTTATTTGTATCGCTATAATCTTCTATATTTAAAAGATCTAAAAGGGTCGTTTTAGGGAGTGGATTCCCTTCTAAAAAAAGATTGCTAATCGCTTTTGTTTTTGAAAGGTCTATATAGAGTATATTTTTATCTGGATTGTATCTAGCTATAGTATCTGCACTGTTCATAGCGATTGTAGTAGCTCCAATCCCTCCTGAAATCCCAGCTATAGCTATCATTTTATTATTATTTTGATATTTATTTTGTATCTCATTTTTTGTTTGAGCTATAATTGATTTGATTTGTTCTGGGATAAAATCCTCTTTTGAAAGATATTTATAGACATCCATATGCCCACAAAAAAGTGTAAGGTCATAATTATTTGGGCCAATTACAATTATAAATTCATTAAGTGTTTTAAGATATTTTTCATCAAGCTTTAAAAGAGCTTCTGTCTCTAAGGTATAGATAATGACACTCTTTTTTAATTTTGTTTTAATCGTATTTAAAATTGAAGTGATACTTGATTCTACAATAATATTTGCATTGAGTAAAATCCCTAAATTAGTTTTTAATCCATCTGCAAAAAACTTTGTTTGTTCATCTGTTATGATAAAAATCTCCAACATCGCTTCTAAGGAAAGAATCTCTTTTTGTATCTGAAATCTTTTATGTAAAACAGTTTTAATTTTTATAAGTAATTCATCGACAACTTTTGATTCTGCTGGTTGCTTATCAAAAACAATCATCCCATAAATTGTCTCATCTTCCTCTAATATCACTGTATATTCAATGTTTTCTTTGTAGGATGTTTTGGCTATTTTTTCATCAATATATTTTACATTTGTATCAACTGTATAACTATAAACAAAATCATTGAGTTCATAATCAAACTCATAAAAAGACAGATACTGAATCTTTGCAAAGAGTACATAAAATTTTAAAACTTCAACAAGATTTTCATTTCGAATGTCAAGCTCTTTTTGCTCATCAACTTTTGTTTTATATTCATTTAAAGTCATCATAACCCTTTTTTGTTCTAATACTCAAGTATAACATTACTTTCATTACGGTTTAATATTCTTAGCTGTAATCTATAAAGTCCAGTTTTACTACAGTCACTATTTT
>CAZHJR010000078.1:0-8072 GCA_964533335.1 uncultured Helicobacter sp.
CAATAAACTTATTCTGTTAAATGTTCAAGTTGTGCATTCGTATTTCTTAATCTTAAGACTAATGAACTAATAAGACTTCTTAAAAATAAAATTGCTGATTTTTTATGCTCGTGAATAAAATTATCAAATGCTTCTCTAGTTAGAATATAAATTTCAACATCTCCACTTGCTACTGCATTTGCTGTTCGTGGGATACTTTCTAGAAATGAAAATTCTCCAAAGAAATTTCCACTTCCTAAAGTACTAATATTTAATTCATGTTCTCCATGAAGAGGCAACATTATTTTAACAACCCCTTTTCTTATAAAATAAAGATCATTAGAAGTATCATTTGCTTTAAATATAGTTTCACCACTTTGAAAAGATTTTGCATGAATATGTTTTTTTAAATCATCTATAATCTTTTTCTTACGACCCGCTAACATCTCAAAATCTTCAAGATTAAGTATCTTTTCTACTTTTGGTTTCAACTCATATCTTTGAAGAATACTATCTTCAACCCACTCTAAAGCATCATCTAAATCTTGAAATATTTTTGTTGTTTGTACTTCTTTTACAAGACCAAGCTCTCCAAAATACTCTTGAACATCTTGTCCTGTTGGAAGTTTTATAGGCACTCTACTAAAGATTAGTTGGCTTTGTTTATCTTTCATTATTGTTGTAATCAGTTCTAAAACATGTGCAGCTGTAAAATCAACAAAATTTATCCTTTTCATATCAAAAATAATATATTTTTTATCAAATAAATCTTTCTCAACAATAGAATACAACTGATTTGAAGTTCCAAAAAATAAACTCCCTTGCAATTCATATACAACATATTGAATACCATATTCTTTTAAAATTTTAATTTGTTTTTGTGTTCTAATTTGTTTTGAAAATATTTTACCACCTGCTATTCGCCTAAATACAATACTTGTATTTATTTGCCCTTTTAAAAAAAGAAGTATTGCAAGTGCCAGACCTATAGCAGATGCAGCAATTAAACTAACAAATAGTGCAGTTAAAATAACACTCAAAATAATAAAAAAGTCGAATATTGTACTTTTTGATTTTACGAGTTCAAAACTATGTTTATCAATCATTCTAAAACCAACAACAATTAAAATAGCAGCCAAAGCACCTATCGGTATCCAAGCAATAAAGTTCGCTAAAAGAAGGAATGTAACCAAAGCAAACACACCTTCTAATATTCCTGATATTTTTGTTTTGGCTCCACTTGAAACATTTACTAATGTTGCTCCCATTTGACCAGCACCTGGTGCTCCCCCTATCAAACAAGAGGCTATGTTTGCTGTTCCTTGAGCTATAAGTTCTTTATTAGAATTATGCTGACTTTTTGTGATAGCATCTAAAACTATACAAGTTTTGAGTGTATCAATTGATAATAAAACAGCTAAAACAACACTTGAAACAACTAAAGAAGCAATATCAACAAAATGAATATTCGTAAAAGTACTCAAATGTCCACTAATAGCTTCAATAAGTGAACCAGATTGGATTGAACCAATAACAAATCGATTTGATTCTAGACTTAAAAGTGAATTGTCATATATTGAAATGATAAAATAAGTTAATATACCACCGACTAGACCAATTATTATTGATGGAATTTTATTGGTAATTTTTCCTCCAATAAGGACAAAAAATATAGTAAAGGCTCCTACAATAATACTTTGCCAAGCCCATAGATTATAACTCATAATAGCATCATAAAATCCATAACCACTTGGTAATCCTAATATCTTTGGAGTTTGTGAACCAATAATATAAAGTCCTACACCACTGAGATATCCACTAACCACAGTGTATGGCATAAATTTAATCAGCTTTCCAATTCCTGCTATTCCAAATCCTATTTGAATAAGTCCTGCTAAAAATACTGTTAATGTCATCATCATAACGATTAAATGAGGCTCTAACCCGTTTTGCATATGAAGTGCAGTAAAAGCGGATAAAACTGCTGTAGCTGGTGCACAAGGAGCTGAAATGAGTCTAGATGTTCCACCTAAAAGTGCTGCTACAATCCCTATGATAACAACACCAAAAATCCCACTCAATGCACCAGCAGCAACAAAATCAGTTCCCAATGGAAGATAAATCGTTACACCAAAAGCAATAGCAGAAGGCAATGCAACAAGCATTGAAGCAAAAGCACCCCAAAAATCACCTTTTTCAATATTTTTAAATCTATATTTAGGCAGTATTTCCACTTAATTCCCTTCCTTCTTCTTTAAGAGTATTTATTCTTATTTTTTTATCTATTGAATTATTAATTTTATCTATATCATCTGTTGGGGGGGTATTTCTTGTACTTTCGTAGCCTCTTTTTTCTTTTAGAAATGACTTTTTTTATGTTCACTTGTATTAATATATTCAGTATCAAAAAAGCCTAAAAACAAACTAGTAATAACATTCGATTCATTATTAATCAAACTTTTTAATATACAATTCTATATAACTAAAAGTAAATGTCTAAAATTTGTGTAATGATATCAAAATTGCACTTCAGATTTTAATTTTTGGGAGTATTGCCTCCGTAGTTTTGGCTTATTTGGCTTTAATTCACTTTTAGATACAATCAAGACCTTTTAAAAAATAGATATAAATATAGGATATAAAGATGAGCAACAGTTATAATTCAAATGAGATAGAAGATAGTTTTTACAAAATTTGGGAAGAGAGAGGTTATTTTGAGATAGATGGAAACAATCCTATCCAAGAAGAAGGTAAAAATTTTGCCATCATGATGCCACCACCAAATGTAACTGGAAGTTTGCATATTGGTCATGCACTTACTTTTACTTTGCAAGATATTATCACAAGATATAAAAGAATGGATGGGTTTAAAACTCTTTGGCAACCAGGAACAGACCATGCAGGGATTGCTACTCAAAATGTTGTTGAAAAAAGACTTTTAGCAGAAGGTATCAAAAAAGAGGAGCTTGGAAGAGAGAAGTTTTTGGAGAAAGTTTGGGAATGGAAAGAGTATAGTGGTGGCACAATAGTTCACCAAATGAGAAAACTTGGAATCTCTCCAGCTTGGTCTAGAGAGCGATTTACAATGGATGAGGGGTTAAAAGAGGCTGTAAAAGAGGCTTTTGTCCATTTGTATAATGAGGGGATGATTGTCCAAAATAATTATATGGTAAATTGGTGTACTCATGATGGAGCACTATCTGATATTGAAGTTGAACATGATGAAGTAAACGGGAAGTTTTACCATATGAATTACTATTTTGCTGACGGTAGTGGTTATGTAACGGTTGCTACAACCAGACCTGAAACATACTTTGGAGATAGTGCTATTATGGTACATCCCGAGGATGAGAGATATCAAAATATTGTAGGTAAAGAGGTAGTGCTCCCTTTAACGGATAGAAAAATTAAAGTGATTACGGATGAGCATGTTGATATGAGTTTTGGAACTGGTGTGGTAAAAGTAACCCCTGCACATGACCAAAATGACTATGAAGTTGGGAAACGACATGATTTGGAGTTTATCACAGTCTTTGATGAAAAAGGGATTTTAAATGATTATTGTGGTGAGTTTGCTGGGATGGAACGACTTGAAGCAAGAAAAACGATTGTTGAAAAGCTTGAAGCTGAAGGGTTTATTGTAAAGATTGAAGAACACAACCATCAAGTAGGGCATTGTTATAGATGTAAAAATATCGTAGAACCTTATATTTCAAAACAATGGTTTGTAAGAAGTGAAGTAGCAAAAGGAAGTATCGAAAAAACGTATGCAGGGCTTACGGAGTTTTTCCCAGCTCATTGGATTAATAGTTATAGAGCTTGGATGGATGAGTTAAGGGATTGGTGTATCTCAAGACAACTGTGGTGGGGACATAGAATCCCTGTTTTTTATTGTGATGAGTGTAATCATATTTGGGCAGATAAAGCTGATGAGCCACATGCTTGTCCACATTGTGCAAGTAAAAACTTTCATCAAGACCCAGATGTACTTGATACTTGGTTTAGTTCAGCTCTTTGGGCATTTTCACCACTTGGTTGGGGAAATAATGGCAAATCGAGCGATACTTTCCACGGCACTGATTTAAAAGATTTCTATCCAAACTCTTTACTTATTACTGGGTTTGACATTATGTTTTTCTGGGTAGCTAGAATGATGATGATGGGTGAACATTTTATGGGTGAATTGCCATTTAAACATATCTATATGCATGCTTTAGTTCGAGATGAAACTGGTGCTAAGATGAGTAAAAGTAAAGGAAATGTAATTGACCCACTTGATATGGTCAATGAGTTTAGTGCTGATATCGTGAGATTTTCTTTGGCATATCTAGCAGTGCAAGGAAGAGATATCAAACTTGGAAAAAAACATCTTGAAATCTATAGAAACTTCACAAATAAACTTTATAATGCAAGTAATTTCTTACAACTTAATGTTGAAAAATTTGATGATTTGAAAGATATCACTATCAAAACTCCACTTGGACTTTATATGCAAAGCAGACTTGCTCGAGCTGTAGTAGAGGTAAGAGATGCACTTGAATGTTATAAGTTTAATGAAGCAGCTACGACTCTTTATAGATTTGTTTGGATGGAGTTTTGTGACTGGGGGATTGAATACTCTAAAGCTGACAAATCATGTATCCCTGAACTTGGAGCAATTTTCAAAGAAACACTCAAAATGGTATCTCCATTTATGCCATTTATCTCTGAGTACCTTTACCATAAACTTTCAGGTACTACTCTTGAAGAAGGGGACTCTGTGATGGTTATGAAGTTTCCAAAAGATGTCAAAGTGGATGAAAAGATCGAAGAGAGTTTTGCTTTAATTGAAGAGGCAATTGTAAGTGTAAGAAGAGCAAAAGTAGTTATCGATATGGGTAATAGCAAAATTGCAAAAGCATACATTAAAATGAATAAAGAGCTTGATACTCTTATGGCAAAAGCTTTTATTGAAAAACTTGCTAAAGTAGAAGAGATAGTATTTGTTACAACAAAACAAGAAGATTGTATCACTGATGTAAGTGATAACTTAGAAGTGTATATTCCAAAAGGGGAGATTGATATTGCTCCAATTATTGTAAAACTTACAAAACAAAAAGAGAAACTAGAATTAGAAATAAATAAATTAAGTGGAATGCTAAGTAATGAAAAATTTGTTGCAAATGCACCAGCTAAGGTCTTAGAAGAAAATAGAGCAGGGCTTACACTTGCACAAGAAAAATTTGCTAAAGTTGAAGAAGAACTAAAAGCTTTAAGCTAAGAAAGACAAAATATGAATGACAAAATAAAAATAGGGGAGATAAATACTCTCCTTATCAAAAGAGATACTGACCATGGTTTTTTTCTGGTTCCATCAAGAACTAAAGAGGAGATTTGTGAGCAAAGTGACACTGAACCATATGAGGTACTTCTTCCAAATGCGTATATCACAGATGATATGGAAATTGGAGATGAGATAGAGGTTTTTATCTATAATGATAGTGAAGATAGACTTGTAGCAACGACAGAGTATCCAAAAGCTTTGGTAAATGAGTTTGCTTTTGTCAAAGTTGTTGATGTTGCACCTTTTGGAGCATTTGTCGATATAGGTCTTCCTAAACATCTTTTAGTGCCAAACAATAAGCAAAAAAACAAGTTTCATATTGGAGACAAAAGAATTGTAAGAATCGTTAAAGATGAGAAATCCGAGAGATTGATTGGTATAGAAAAAATCACTTCATTTTTATCAAACGATACAAAACATTTCAAAAAAAATCAAGAGGTCAAAGTTTTAGTTATCTCAAAAACACCACTTGGATTTAAAGTGATTGTTGATAACAATTATGAGGGGATGATTTATGCAAATGAAGTATTTTGTAAACTTTTTACTGGTGATACAAAAAAGGCATATATTAAAACTGTAAGAGAAGATGGTAAACTTGATATTTCTCTCCAACCAATTGGTAAAAATGCCAAAAAAGATGCTGGAAGTGAGAAAATTATAGAACAACTTCAAAAAAATAATGGCTTTTTACCATTCACTTATAAAAGTGAAGCAGATGAGATAACAAAAGTATTTAATATAAGTAAAAAGAATTTTAAAAGTTCACTTACATTGTTGATAGAAGCAGATAAAATATTACTAAATGAAACGGGAATATCTTTAATAAAATAATTTTTTATTATAAGACTAGAAAAAAATAAAAAATTTATAAAATAAAAGATATACTAAATTCTTCTAAAAAATAAAAGGGGTATCGTCTAATGTCAAATAAAAATGTTTTTACAGCAATGATGGGTGTTATGCTTGTAATGTTTATTGCAATGATTGCAAATATTACATGGAATCTAAGAGATTTTGGATTTAGTAGTGCAAAAACAAAGGCACAACTTGTAGCTCAAAGTGTTAAACATGGTCTTACGGCTCATATGGTAAATGGGATAATGCAAAATAGAGATTTCTATGTTAACCAAACAAAACATATGGATGGTGTCGATGACCTTTGGATTATTCGTGCAGAAAGTGTTAAAAAACAATATGGTGAAGGTAGAGATGCAGCAAGAGACGAGATTGATAGAAAAGTTCTTGCAACTGGTACATCATTTGAAAAAATAAATGAAAATTTTCTTGGACATAGTACCTATCGAATCACTATACCTTATAAAGCAGAAACAACAAAAGAGATAAATTGTCTCAATTGTCATAATGCGAAGCACGGAGAGACTCTTGGGATTATCTCTATGGTTATAAGTGTAGATGATTTAAAACTTATTAGTACAGAGATTATCGCAGTTACATCATTAATAGCATTTTTCTTAATGTTTGGGATAATTTGGTGGGTTAAAAAACTTATGAATCCTTATTTTGAAATTTTTGGACTGATTAAAAAAGTTATGAAAAAAGCAAATAAAGGTGATTATAGTGGGAGAATTGTAGAGATTAAAAGTGGTGAAGCAAAAGAGGTGGCTCATTGGATAAATGAACATATGGATAAACTTCAAACAAGTTTGATCTCAATTGAAGATAAAATAGAGGTCTTTTTAACAGCTCATAAAACAAATGGTGTTGTTGACCCTATGATTGATGTAAAAAATACAGTCAATAGATTAGCAGATATTTATAGATTTAGAAAGACGATTGAAAAAGATGAGCATATTGAAGATGTTTATCTAAGATTTGCAACTGTCTTAGAAGAGAAGTTTGATATTATTAATTTTCATTTTCTTGAAGCAGACACAACAAATAAAAAAGTTGAGATAGTCTATGTAAATAGAGAACTTTTATGTGATCCTGTAACTGAAGGATGTAGAGCAGATAGAACCAATACTGTTGTGGACTCTTGCCAGTTTAAGAGAGTGTGTAATAAATTTAAAGATGGAGAGGATAAAAAGTATATTTGTGTTCCTTATTCTATTTCCAACGATTTAGATTTTATCCTTTCGATTGTGTGTGAAACACAAGAGGAACAAGAGAGGGTAAGAGAACTATTACCATTTATTCAAGATTATGTAGATAGTGCAAAACCTGAAATAGTAAGTAAAAAATTGATGCAAATATTAGAAAGAAGTGCTCAAACTGATGCTTTAACTGGACTTTATAATAGAAAATTCCTTGAAAGATATATCGATAATACTCTTTATAATGCAATGAAAAATATCTCATGTGGTATTATGATGGTTGACATAGACTTCTTTAAATTGATTAATGATAACTATGGGCATGATATAGGCGACATTGCTATTAAAACAATAGCAAATACATTGATGGATGTTGTTGATGCTAAAGATATAGTAATAAGATTTGGTGGGGAAGAGTTTATAGTAGTATTGATTGATTGTGATGAAGATAGATTGTCTTCAACAGCAGAAGAGATACGAATAGCATTTTCTCAACAAAAAATTCAAGCAAATAGTGAAATATTTAGTAAAACTGTAAGTATCGGTACTTCGTTGTTCCCTAATAAAGATAAAAGTTTTTGGAAATATGTAAAACAAAGTGATATCGCACTTTATAAAGCTAAACAAACAGGTAGAAATAAAGTAGTAAGATATGATGATACTTTAGAAACTTCAAACGGAAGTCATTAACTAAAATAGTATAGATGATTTTCTAA
>CAZHJR010000079.1:0-3868 GCA_964533335.1 uncultured Helicobacter sp.
AGAGTCTTTTTATGGAATAATTACAAAATGAATACATTTACAGATATATTAAGAAAATACAATTTAAAAGCTACACCTCAAAGATTAACTATTTTACAAATTATTAGCAAATATGGTCATATAAATATTGACACCTTATATAGTGAAATAAAAGATCAATTTAGCTCAATCTCACTTGCAACAATTTATAAAAATATCAATTCAATGACTGAAGTTGGTATTCTTGCTGAAGTAAAATTACCAAATTCTAAGTCGGTATATGAAATAGTAAAAGAGGGACATGCCCATTTAAAATGTGAGGTATGTGGAGATATTGAAGATATGACTATTGATGCAAATAGTGTTTTTAGTGAGATATCACAGCAGCACCATTTTAAAATCAACCATACAGATGTTATCCTTAGTGGTATTTGTAAAAATTGCCAATAAAAATTTAACTAAAATCTAAATAATAGCTTTTAGGTCTTGTGCTATGGAAGAATCAATCCTATCCATAAGCACCTCCTCTTCTATAATTTTAAAAATTTCTTCTTTTTTGTAACTTCCCCTATAGCTTCTTTCCTCTCTTAAAGCCTGATACAAGTAACTTATGGAAAGCACTCTATCTTTAAGGGATAATTCATTTCCAGCCGTTTGATATGGGTATCCTGTTCCATCAACTCTTTCACAGTAATTTGAAGCCAATTTCGCAATATCATCAAATCCAAAAATCATAGATAAAGTTTGCTTAGTAAAATAAGGAGCAGACTTTATCATATCGTATTGTGTATCATCTAATTTCTCTTGTTTAAAAAAGATATATTGTGGTATTTTCAAAAGTCCTATATCACAGAGGTAGCCACTTAAAAGAACTCTTGAAGTATCCTTATCATCAAAATTATACACTTTACACATTTTTTCTAAAATCACTATCGATTCATCTTTAAAGACTCGATTTGTATAGCTATAAACTATCTTACTTATCTCTTTGGCAATTAAAAGCAATCTTTCATACGATATCTCAATTGTTGTATCTTCAAGCATATCAAGTATCAAAAAAGGAACTCTATAAGAAACCAAATCGAGCCAAAAACTCTCTATTTCAGCTAAATAAAAAAAGTTTTCTTTGAGAATATCATCTATCTCTAATTCTTCAATTTGTTTTACAATGTAAGCTTTATTGACAACAAATCGATTATCTATCTCAATATTCTTCTCCACACAATCACTTAAAACAATAATTTGTTTCAAGAGTTCATTGTTAAAAATCTCAAAATCCACAAAAGGAAAACTCCTTAGTTTACTATCTTCTAAAGTATGCTTTGAAACGATTATATGGGACAATATATCACTAAGATTTGCTTTTGTAAACTCATTGAATGAAGCTATCTTTAAAGCTATAAAACTTACCCTTTGAGAACTATAAGGGATATTGTTTTTATTTTTTTCTATTATATTATCAATACAATCACTTATCGCCAATAAAAAATTATTCAAATTAAATTTCGTATGTGTCATCTTATCCATATTAAGTACCTTTATTTTCCTACACTATCCAGATATCTATTTTTTGAGATTACTATATAATTTCTCTTAAGTATTGTTTTGAAACTATTAGCCATCTCAACCAATTTATTATAATAGATTTGTTCAGCTTCTTTACTATTCCATACTATCATTACAAAAACAATTTGTTTATTATCATAAGCTATTAAATCGATATTATTTCCAAAATTATCCCACCAAGAGCCTATCTTATTTGGAACAAATCCAAAAAACTGCTCAGGATCTTTCAGAATCATCTCTTTTACAAACGAAGCATAAGCAGGTGTTAAAATATTTTCAATAATTGTATCATCGAGTTCTTTTAAGACAGGTTGATGTTTTTTGAGTTCAAGATTACCAATATTTGGGTAAATATAACAAAACCAAAACTTCAAAAAATTATCGTTTATAAAATATCGTCCATACTTTGAAAAAATCTGCTCTTTTGAAAGAGGTAGCTCTTTTCTTATAATCATCATCTCTTGGAGTTTTTCTATATATCTTGAAAGATAGGTTGATTTGAGTTTTAGAGCATTTGCTATATCTCCAATTTTATTGTTTCCTATTGCTATTGCATACAAAATAGAGGCAAATGTTCCAATCTCATTCAAATCTTTTTTAAGGTAGGAAAATCCATAATCAAAAAAAGGACTATTTGGACTAAGTGCGAGTTGATAGATGTTTTTTAAAAAATCATTTTTAGTGTTGTAATACGAAAGTACAAAACTAGAAGCACCAAAAATTGAATAGATATACATCTTATCAGTTGGAGTTAAACCAGCCCTATTTTGAATATACAAAAAAGGGAAATTTTCCATAAAAAAAGTTCTATTAGAAATCTTTTCTATCTTTTTATAGCTTTTCTCCTCTGGAACTATTGAAGAGGAGACTATAAGCATAATCGATTTTTTAGAGAAACTTTTCTCCCAAAATTTTAAAAGCAATTCAAAACTATTTTTTTCAATTTTAGAAAGTTCTTCAAAATTATCAAATATAACTGCTATCCTTTCTTCAATATTTTGCTCATCAAGTAAAGTTAAGATTTTTTCAAATTTATCGTAGTATGTGCTTGAATTATGAATTTTAAATTTTTTGTTTATTGTATCGACAAAACTAGGAAATATTACAGTTTCAATACTACTAAAAGAGGAAAAATAGATATAATTTTTTTTGACTATAAAATCTCTTAAAAATGTTGTCTTTCCGCTTCTGCTTCTTCCAAACATAAAATGAATAGTCGAATTTGGCGAGTGATAAGCTTCGTTTAATGCTATTAAATCATCTTGGTTTATAGGTATCATAGGGTTGATTATATCAAAAAATTTATGATAGAATAGACTACAAATTTAACACTAGGGGATTTATGATGAAGATTATTTTGGGAACCATTCTTTTTTTAATAAGCTTTGCCAATGGTATCGAATTTGGAACTCTAGCAACAGCCTCTAAAACAGGGAAATATTATAAACTTGGTAATGATATGAGTAGCTTACTCAAAAATTACAAAATCAATCTCAAACCAATTACAACAGGTGGAAGTTATGAAAATATGTCTATTTTGGATGGAAAGTTTATAGAAGACCAAAATACTTTTTTTGCAATCGTTCAAAAAGATGTTATCTCTTATTATAACTACCTACAATATACAAACAATAATGTAAGCATCTTAGATAAAATCCCAGCTGTTCTCTCACTTGGTGTAGAACAAATCCATCTTATCACTTTAGAAAATACAGACTACGATTATGACCAAAGAAAGACTTTTAAAGTTTGGTGTGGTGATGAAAATGGTGGAAGTTGTGTCACTGCTAAATATATAGAAAAAGCTTACAATTTTAATTTTGTCTATGTTAATGCAAAAAAAGAAAATAGATTTGATAGACTAAGAGATGGTACGGTTGATATTGTTATCTCTGTTATTGAAGCACCTGCAAAAGATTTTGAGGACTTAAAAGGTCTCAAACTTATTGATTTACCAACAAATTTTATTATGGAAGATATGTACACTCATAGTATTATCACAAAAAAAGATTATCCTTGGCTTAGTGAAGATATCCATGCTTTTGCGGTTCCTAGAGTTCTTATTACAAATCTAACAGATGAAAAATACAATCCAATTATAGAAAATTTTGTCAAAATTATGGTTCTTAATAAACCCTACCTTGCAAAAACTTATGGAGAGTATTGGGATAAAATAGATTTTAGTTACTCCGCTTTTAAAAAGATGTCAAAAGTAGCAAAAGACACTATTTCTAAAACAGTTGAAAGATAACCTTTTGACCTCTTTCCTTTAGAGGTCTCTTTCCCCTTTCTAAAACCTATATCGTAATCCAAAAGATGTGTA
>CAZHJR010000079.1:3968-7962 GCA_964533335.1 uncultured Helicobacter sp.
CTTAGCCTTACTCGTTCTTGAGCCATAATGGATAGTAGTTTCATCTTTTTGATACCCCAAAAACTTTGTTTTATCAGACCCAATATAGATCTCCTTACTATCAAAACTATCAGGTGATGCTATATCATTTTTATAATAATTCACCCCGATAATATTATTAAAATTTCCACTTAGATGCAACTCATTGTAACTTATCTTTTTTTCTAATTTTTCGGTATTTGTCTTATTAATATCTTTAAAAAGATACTCTTCAAACTTATAATTTGGCTTACTTGCAATTGATATATCAAGATAATCCCCACTTAAAAATGTTCCTAAAAACACAACCATCGCAACAAAAAATGTTTTCATAAAATAGCCTTTTATTTCAGTTTTGGTCGCTATTATAACCAATCATAAATTAATCTGGTGGAGTTAATATTGCTAAAATTACTATTTCTCTTCTTGTTTATTATCTCCTCTTTTGCCAAAGATGAAGTCAAAACCTATGGTGAAGTTAAAGATGGTGAACTTTGTGTATATATCAAAAACAACAATCCATTTGATATCACTTATAAATATATAGCGACTTATGATGAACTCTACCCGATGCAACCACTCCCAATCGAAAATTCTCTTGAAGCAAACTCCACAGCAATTCTTTCAAAATTTATGATTTTAGGAAAACAATACAAACTTACAAATAGTTATGTTTGGACGATTGGAAATATAAACTCTATTCATAATAATAACTATTTCTATAGACTTCCCTATGAGATAGGGGAAACTCATCTTGTTACTCAAGGTTTTCGGGGAAATTTTAGCCATAGTGGAGATAGTGAATTTGCAGTTGATTTTGGAATGGATGTGGGTACTAAAATCTATGCAAGTCGTGGTGGTATCGTAGTGATGACAAAGAGTGATGGGTACAAAAGTGGACCAAATCGTAACTTTGCAGAAGAAGCAAACCATATCACCATCAAACATGATGATGGAACTTATGGGAAATATGTCCATCTAAAACAAAATGGTGTTGCTGTACAAGTTGGCGATATTGTCAATCGTGGCGATTTTTTAGGCTATAGTGGAAATACAGGATTTACAAATGGACCCCATCTTCATTTTGTAGTTTTCAAAGGGAAAGATAGTAAAAGTAGAACCTCAATCCCTATCAAATTTATTACAAAAAATGGCTTCCTCATCAATCCAATTGTTGGAAATCGTTATACTGCTGTCAAATAGCTAAAAGTATCATTGTTTAACATATTACTACGGATTTTATCTCAGTAAACTCTTCTATGGCAAACCTAGGTCCCTCTTTCCCTATGCCACTTAGTTTTGTCCCACCATACGGTTGGATATCAAACCTCAAAGTTGGGATATCATTGATAACTACTCCACCACAATCAGCATCATTGATAAATCTTTTTGTTTGGCTTAGATTATTTGTAAAGATACTAAATTGGAGTCCATAGGGGCTATTGTTCATTTTCTCTATCGCTTCATCATACCCACCAACTCGTACAAGACTTACAATCGGAGCAAAAACCTCTTCGCAGATAATCTTCATCTCATCAGTCACATCCACCATCACCGTTGGATAGAAATTCAGCCCCTCATGTTGATTTCCGCAAAGCACTTTCGCACCCTCTTTCACTGCACTTTGCACCCAAGAGATTGCCCGTTCAAGTGATTCTTCATTGATAAGTGGTCCAGCAAATGTATCATCACGATAAGGGTCTCCGATTTTTAGTTTCAAAGTTTCCTCTTTCAAAACTTTTGCGAACTCCTCATACACTTCACTAGCAACATAGATTCTTTGCAAACTGATACACACTTGCCCACTATTGACAAATGCTCCATAAGCACATCTTTTTGCCGCCAACTCAATATCAGCTGTTTTATCGATATATGTTCCAGCATTTCCCCCAAGCTCTAAAGAAACTTTTTTTATCCCAGCATTTTTTGTGATGATATTGCCCACTGGGACACTTCCTGTAAAACTAAGCACCCTAGGAATATCACTTGATACAAGTGTACTTCCAACCTCAACATCTCCATAAACTAGACTAATTGCATCTTTTATAGCAAAATGGCTCTCAATAAAAAGCTTTACAAATTTATAAGCTGTAAGTGGAGCTTCAGGAGTAGGTTTCAAAACAACTGCATTTCCAGCAACCAAAGCAGGAGCAATCTTATGAGCTACAAGATTGAGTGGAAAATTAAAAGGTGTGATACAAGCTACAACTCCAACTGGCTCTCTAAAATAATATGCCATAGTTTTTTTCCCACTAGGCACAGCATCTGTGTTCATCGTATGCCCTTCAAGGTTTACCATAGCATACACCGAAAGCCTTACCGTCTCAATCGCCCGCTCAACTTCAATTCTTGCAAATGTGATAGGTTTCCCCACCTCATCTGTGATAGTTCTTGCAATATCCTCTTTTTCAATTTCTAGTTTTTTTGCCACATCTTCAAGCCAAGCTATCCTTTGCGACAGTGGAGAAGCTTTTGTCTGTTTGGAAGCTTTTTTTGCTATCTCCAAAGCCCTTTTCGTATCTTCTGCTGTACACTTTGGATATCTTGAAACTATCTCTTGTGAGTATGGATTGACAATATTAAAAAAATCTCTATCACTATCTTGCTCACTGCCAAAAAATATATTTGCTAACATTTTTACTCCTCTTGTATTATCACTTTGATGCAAATTTAAAAAATATTATAAAAAAGTTTTGAACGATTCTGCAATTTTAGGGTCAAACCTTTAGGTTTGGGGTACCCAAAATGAAGCCCTAGTGAAAAATATTTTTATAATATTTCTAGCTTTACATCCCTCATCGCATTTTTCCAGCTTCTATCAAAATTCGCCTCGATATAGCTTACCTTATGTGGAATTTTACAATTTGTACAATCTTGATGACTATACCCATTTTTATCTTGATATCTTCCACCAAATCTACTTTCTATTTTACAAAAACTTTTAATATTCCCCACTCGAAAAAGTGGACAAGCACAAAAATAACAATTTAAGTGTTCCATCTCGTGACACTTCTCATTTGTTTGATAAAGTGGACAAAAGTCACTCTCATTTTTTTTCATATTGTCAAAATCAAAATACTCTATGATTTCCCTATCGCTTAAATGCTCTAATCTCTTCATAATTGCTTGATGCTTGATATTGTGTTGGTTTATCCATTGTTCGTAAGTCATACCAAACTATACAAAAATAATTTTAATAAACACTAAACCAAGAATATTATAAAATCCACTCATTACAAAATAAGGCAACAACTATGATAAAAAAATGTTTATTCCCAGCAGCAGGTTATGGGACAAGATTTCTTCCTGCAACTAAAGCTATCCCTAAAGAGATGCTTCCAATTCTTACAAAACCACTTCTCCAATATGGTGTAGAAGAAGCACTCTCTGCTGGTTGTGACACTATGGCTATAGTCACAGGTCGAGGAAAAAGAGCGATAGAGGACCACTTCGACATAAGCTACGAGTTAGAGCACCAAATCCAAGGAACTTCAAAAGAGCATTTTTTAAGAGAGATCCGAGCCATCATCGACAACTGCACTTTTAGCTACACTAGACAAATAGAGATGAAAGGACTTGGTCATGCGATACTTACAGGGGAGACTCTTATAGGGCATGAAGATAGTTTTGCTGTTATCTTAGCAGATGACCTTTGTGACAACAACGAAGGGGAAACGGTACTAAGACAAATGGCACATATCCACAAAAAATACCCAGAGTGTTGTATAGTTGCTATCGAAGAGGTAGCACCAAATGAAACAGACAAATATGGAGTCATCGCAGGAGATTTGATAGAAGAGAACCTTTTTAAAGTGACAAATATGGTAGAAAAACCAGCTCCAAAAGATGCTCCATCAAACTTAGCTATCATCGGAAGATATATCTTAGTGCCAGAGATTTTTGATGCTATCAGAGATACAAAACCAGGACGAGGTGGAGAGATACAGATAACAGATGCTCTTCTCAAACTAGCGCT
>CAZHJR010000080.1:0-7942 GCA_964533335.1 uncultured Helicobacter sp.
TAGTTACAAATTATCTTTTGATAACAGATATACCAAGAGGGTATTTCAAGGTTTTTGATATTTTTTTAACTTCACCAAGAATCGAGTCAAGTTCATTTTTATGACATCTTTTTGTTATCTCTATGATGGCACTGCAAACACTTAAAAGTTCAAATTGGCGAGTTTCTCCAAATCTATCTTTTGTAGTAATAAAACCATTTGCCCTATCTCTTTCATTGTATAACTCTTTAACATTCTCTTTAAATAAATTTTGAATTTTTAATGCATCATTATAAACATTTTCATAGATACTTTTTTTATATCCTAAAAAAAAGTCATCTCCTCCAATGTGTCCTATAAAAACATCATTAGAGAGCTCTTTTTTAAGGATATCTGCAAAAAGAAGTATCGCACGATCTCCTTGCCTAAATCCATATAAATCATTGTAAGGTTTGAAATCATTAAAATCAAAATAAACAATATGGCAAGTTTCTTTCGCTGCAAATGCTTGATTGATAAAATTCTCTATTTGTTGATTTCCACTTAGTTTTGTCAAAGGATTTTGATCTTTTGCCATCTCTAAGTTTCTATTATAAGCAATTGAAAGGAGATTATTTACATCTATAAATCCATGGTATTTGTTGTTTTTTGTTATAAAAATACCATGCGAATTGTATTGATTGATATTATAAATCTCTAAAGCTTTATCAACTCCCCAATGGAGTTCACAAGATATTGGTTCTTTAATAAATTTTTTAATTTTGTCACAACTATTATCATTTTTTGCTAAGGAGATACCATACTGCGAATAAGCTATCTGTTTTATATCTTTTTCATAAATAATACCGTGAAGATTGTTTAATCCATCAACAATTGGGACAAATGTTGCAGTTGACTTTTTTGTAAAATAGAGTATCAAATCATGCAAAGAGGTTTCGACTCTTAAAGGTTCAACATAGGTGATTTTATTTTTATCAATCTTATTTGTCTCAAAAATTCGTTTATCATTTTTATAGGACTCTTTTATTATCTCATATTCACTAAGTATTTGAGTTGTATCTTGAGTTGGTTTTTGAATAAAATAACCTTGTAATAAATCAGCTCCTATATCTTTGCAAACATAGTATTCTTCAAGGGTTTCAATCCCCTCAGCAATAACTTTTATCCCCATAATATGTGCCATATTGATAATTGATGCACAGAATAATCGTTTTTTGGTATCACTTTGGATATTATTGATAAAAAATCTATCTATTTTTATAAAATTTGCTTCGCTGTAATACAAAAGTTGAAATCCAGCTATCCCTGTTCCAAAATCATCAATAGCGATATCAAATCCCTTTTGTTTATATCTTTTAACTATTGAAGAGAGAGCTTGAGAATCGGTTAGTGTTCCCCTTTCACTTAGTTCAAAACAGATTGTTTTTTTATCGAGTTCTAAACTTTGTAAAATAAGTGAGGTATTTCCTTGACTAAAATCTGCCATATAAAGGACTCTATTATCAAGATTATAAAAAAGTTGGAGATGTTCACATTTTATAGTTACAAATTTATAAAGTGCTTTTTTCCGTAAGGCAATATCAAGTTGATACAAAACTTCATCATTATAAGCATCATCAAAAAGTGCGAAGATAGATTCATAACCACCAGCTTCATAATAGTTTCTAAGAAGTGCTTCAACTGCAAATAATTTACCACTTTTGATACTCACTATGGGCTGAAAAGCAAAATCAAGGTTTTCTACAATATTTTTCCATTTTTCGTTAAGCATATTATTCCCCTATAATTGCCATTATATGCTCAATTAATTTCTTTGTGATTACAAAGAGTTTTCACAATGAATAATTTTTATATCATTGAGCTTATCAAAAAGAGATAAGGTGTTTCTTTCGATATTTGCTGCAATATTTCGTAATTCTCTATTATCTACTTTTTCATGATTTTTATCGATATAGAGTTGCACTTGGTTGTGGACATTTGCATGATATTCTTTTAACTCACTCCATTGTGGAGATTTTGTTATTGGAAGTTGATTGTGTTCACATTCATCTATCCATTTTCCCATATTACATTGGTGTTCATTTGTAACACTCCATTTTTCATAAGTTCCTAATTTGTGGAAATTTGTTGTTTTAAAAGTGACATGGTCATTTTTAAGTTGTGAAGTTTTATAAACTAAATCAACATCGCATACCTGTTTTTTAACCCTATCATTAAATTTTGCATTGGAAGCAATTGTGATGAGATCACTTGATAGATTTGCTATTGAACTTGAGAGAGTTGCAATATGTTGTGAATTTTTTGCATTGATTTGTGTATTTTTATCAAGTACAGTAATAGCATTATTGATTTGTTCAATCCCTATTTGTTGCTCTTTGCTAGCAGTTGATACTTGTGATATTACCTCTATTGTATCAGCTATATTTTTAGATAACACCTCATACCCATTGCTCATATGTGTAGCGATTTGTTTCCCTTCACTTGTTTTATTTGTCGCTTGTTGTACAAGTTTTTTAATTTCATTTGCTGCATCCGCTGAACGAGTCGCAAGGTTTCTAACCTCCCCAGCAACAACAGCAAACCCTTTTCCTGCTTCACCAGCTGTTGCTGCCTCTACGGCTGCATTTAAAGATAATATATTTGTTTGGAATGCTATTTGATCAATGATAGTGATAGCTTCATTAATTGCCAAAACTTTTCCATTGATTTCATCCATTGAGATGGCAGTTTGTTCAGCTAGTTTTTTACCATTATTTGAAGATTGAATAAGTTCCTTTGCATATGCAGACATAGAGATTACATTTGCTGTATTTCCTTTGATATTTTCTGTTATCTCTTCTAATGCCGCTGCTGTTTCTTCGAGTGAAACAGCTTGAGAATTTGATGCATTTGAAAGTTCTGTTGCACTTTGACTTAAAATATTTGTATCAATTTTAAGTTTATCTCCCGTATTTACAATCATCGCTAAAAATTCTGCAACATTATTTCCTATCAGTTTTGTACTAGCTACTAAAGAGCCAAAATCACCATAGAGTCCACTATTATCTTTTTTTGAAATAGTATAGTCAAAATTGTATTTTCCATACTCTGCAAGGGCGGTGTTGATAATATCAAATTTGATTTTTGTCTCATCAAGCATTTTATTTACATTGATGATTAACTCTTTGACATAAGAGGAAACATTGTGATGGTGGGATATTTTATATCCATAAAAACCATTTGTAACTTTTTGCAAAATATCATTTGTTTCATCTAAAACCTCTTTATTATGGTAGATAAGTCGAATATTATCCATTACACTTGCATTTATATGTGTAGCAATTTGAGAGATTTCATCCTCGGTATCAAGTTTGAGCTCATCATCAAGTTTTCTATCGTCATTTTTGATATTGATAAAGTTGATGATTTTGTGTAAGCTTTTTGATAAATTTTTAGAGATATAAAGAGAGATTGCAGTTACAATAAATAGATTTATGAGAGCAACAATAAGCATCATATAAAAGAATTGATTTTCTTTTGTTGCTATTTGAATTGTGATTATTTTTTCTAAGCTATTTACTTGTAGTTCTGTTTTATCAAATTTTGTAGCTAAATCTTGTTGTAGTTCATCAGAAAATCTCTCTTGAAGATCATGATAGGCTTTGTTTGTCCCTTTTAAAAGTGCTGATAAAGTTTTTAAATCAATAGTATTAAAATCTGAATTTTCAACTTGTGTAGTAAGATTTTTGAGTCTAGTCATAGTTTGCTGATACTTTTTATCAAAAGCTTGCTGGTCAATTTCATATATAGCAACAGTTTTAAGAGCTACAATCTCCCCTTTCAATCCTACCAATTCTTGATATGTATTTTTATGATTTTCATTGATATGATTGCTTAAAAAAGATAATGCAATTAAAATCAAAAAGCCAATTGCTGTTGAAATGGTCAAGATTGTGAGTTTACCTTGAACAGTTTTGAAGAGTTTCATTGAAAGCCTTTTTGTAAATTTTTGAAAATCTATAAAAAACAAATTACAAAATAATCTCTATTTAGTTATATTTTGATTACAATACAAAAAAATAAAAGCAAGAAGAATAGATGATAGGGATAGATATAACACTTATAAGTAGGATAGAGAAACTTTATAGTCGCTGGGGAGAAAAGGGACTTGCCAAATTTCTTTCAAAAAAAGAGATAGCATTAGCGAGTAAACCATCTACTATTGCTGGATTTTGGGCTGCAAAAGAAGCAGCAAGTAAAGCACTTGGAACTGGTATTGGGAAAGATTGCAATTTTCATGATATCAAGATAAAAAAACTTGTCTCTGGGCAACCAATCCTAAAATATAAAAAACATATTAGAAAAAAATACAATATCAAAAAATCCCATCTCTCTATCACTCATGATGGTGATTTTGCTATTGCTGTTGTGGTGAATCTATCCAAATGAATCCAACACTAGAACTTATCTTAAAAAAATTTGTCTATCTTTTTGTGATGCTTTTTATCATCTCTCTTATCTCTTTTGGTGCGGTGCATCTTGCACCAAATAGTTTTTTTGCAAGTGGTGAACTCAATCCAAATATCACCGAAGAATCAATAGCACATCTTAAAGCAATTTATAATCTTGATAAACCTTTGTATCTACAGTTTTTTTCATGGATTGGTAATCTTATGGTACTTGACTTTGGTATCTCTTTTACAAGTGGGGAGATGGTAAAAGATGAGATTTTGCAAAGATTACCAATCACCCTTATTATCAATATCACAAGTATGATTTTTGTTTTTTTCATTTCACTTTTTTTAGGAATAAGGGCAGCTTTAAAAAATGGTTCAAAATTTGATAGATTTGTAGAACAACTCTCTATCCTTAGTTTTTCGATGCCATCATTTTACCTTGCTTTGATCGGTATTTATCTCTTTGCTATTGTTTTTCCAATTTTACCACTTACAGGGATTTCAAGTGATGATACTCTAAGTGGCTTTGCAAAATATCAAGATATCGCTTGGCACTTGGTATTACCTATTTTTGTGATAGTTTTTGGAGGTATTGGGACTTTGACACTCTATATCCGTTCTTTAACTTTAGAGATTTTAAAGAGTGATTATATTTTCTTTGCTAAAGCAAGAGGATTGTCAAAATACAAGATTTTAAGATTTTACATTTTGCCAAATCTCTATCCTACTATTATTACTTTACTTGGGCTATCTCTTCCTGGAATTTTGGGTGGAAGTGTTATTTTAGAAACTATTTTTAGTATCGATGGGATGGGGCTTTTGTTTTTTCAAAGTGCTATGAGTCACGATTATCCTGTGATTATGGGGATTTTGGTCATTGGGGCATTTTTGACACTTTTAGGAAATATTATCGCTGATTTGGTTCTTTTAAAACTCAATCCAAATGTAGGGGAGAGATAGAGCCATTTATGGAACTATTTATAGCTCTATCTAGCTATCTATTTTGTCGTGTTGATATTAAATCTATATGAAAATACATTTTGCCCCTCTTCATAAGAGACAAAATACTCAATATCATACTTGTCACAAATGGTCTTAACCATATTAAGTCCCAATCCTAACCCTCTTTTTGCTTCATTTTCTCTGTAGTTTTTCTCAAATACTTTTTCTTTATTTTGGATAGGTTTTCCATAAGTTTGAAAAGTTACTATAGCTTTATCATCCTCTTTGGTTAGGTTGATAGTTATACTTTTATTTTCGTCTCCATATTTAATCCCATTTGAGATGTTATTATCTATGATTCTTTCTAACTCTATCTCATTTATATCGATATAGATACCATCTTCTATATTTGAAGTTATCTCTTTAAAATTTACTTTTGAGATTGTTATAAAAAATTTGATTCGCTCTTGTAGCATATTGCTTAAGTGTACTTTGGTTGGTTTGTATTCAATAGTGTCATAGGTTGTCACATAAGCTAAGTCCTCATAAGAATTTGAGAGCATATTAATTGAAGCATCGATTTGGTCAATGAAGAGTGATAATTTATCATCCTTTTGAAACTTCTTTACCATCTCACCATTCATCATAATATTTGTAAGTGGTGTTCTTATTTGATGAACCGTATCAGCGATAAATCTTTTATTTTCAGCTAAAAGGTTTGAATTGAGTTTGATTTGATTGTTTAGTGAGTTGTAGAGTTTGTTGTATTTTTCTACCAATATCCCAAATTCATCTTTTTTCTTTAGTAGTTCGGTATCTTCTATTTTGTTTTCCCTTTCAAATGTATCAGTGATTTGCACCATAGGTTTATAGAAGTTGTACTGTATGAAATAATAAAGCATTACAAAAAACAGCAACAGTACAAAACCAAAGATAATGAAATTTTGCTTGTTGTTTTGAAGAGTTTGTTGATAATCAGTTATATCAATTTCTAGCTTCATCACGATTGTATTGTAAAAAAGTGGTTTATTGTTTTTATTTACAATTGGCACATATACGATGTAGTTATTACCAACGGTTTCATAAAGAATCTTATTTAATCTTGCAGCATTGATATATTTATCGTTTGTTGGTGTATCTATATCAAATTTGACAATACTCTTTTCAAACTCTTTTTTCGAGAGATTTTCATTTGGTTTATTGAGTAAATCGTTGTAGTATTGTTGTTTTTTGTCAGATGTTTCAATCACTCTAAACAAAGAGATTTTATTATTTGTTTTTTGATAAATATTGTCAACATTTTCTTTGAGTTGTGTATAGAGTGGATTATTGAACTTAAATCCCATCTCAAAGTATTTTCCATCACCAACTTTAGAATAAGAATAAACTTTTAAAATATACTCTAAAATATCAATAGAGATATTTGATGCTACATAGATTTGAGAATCTTTTGAGGTTTTGTCCAAGTACATTTTTGCATCTTCAATTATACTGAGATTAAATCCTATATCTTTTTGAAATGTTGCATCTGTAATGGTGTAAGTTTTGTCTATTAAGAAAATATCTATATCAAACTCTTTGAGATTATAGTGGTTTTTAATCTTTTCTTTGAGGATTTGAAGATTTTGTGAAGGGTTTTTTAGGTACTCATTTTGTCCATATTGATGGATATCGTAAAAAAGTTTTTGGTTGCTTTGATAATCATCATAGAGTAGTTCCAAAGATTCCTCAATATAGAGTTTATTTGTTGCAACAACTGTCTTAATATTGCTTTGTAAATCTTTCTCTTTTTGATTGATGTATCCATTGTAAAAGAGGATAAAAAAAGCTACAAATGAGAATGCAATAAATAATTGCAGCAGATATATTTTATTTTTTAATTTCAATCTTGTATCCTTCTCCTATGCTTGTATGGATAAAATTATCATTAAGCTTTTTTCTTAAATCACTAAGAAGTTGTCTTAATGGATAAGATTCTTTAATCTCATTTTCCCATACATAGTTCTCAATAGTTTCAGTTGAAACTATTTTATTGCTATTTTGAAGTAAAATTGTCAAAAATCTTCTCTCTTTTTTTCTTAGTTTAACCACTTCATTATCAATTTTTAACTCTTCATATTCCATATCATAAGTGATATTATCAGCAATTTGGATGATATTATTTTCATTTGATTTATTTAAAATCTTATTGATTCTTATCTCTAACTCTTCTAAGTAAAATGGCTTTTTAATATAATCATTGCAACCATTTTTGAATGCTGCTTGAAAATTTTCCAACTCAATCGAAGCAGTGATAACAATGATAGGAGATGATAAATCCTTTTGCCTAATATATTGAACCAAGTCCAATCCATTGATGTTTGGGACATTTATATCTATAATATAAAAATCAAATTTCATCAAATCTATTTGAGAGAGTGCTTTTTTACCATCGGTTAATGAGGTTACTTTATAATCACTCAAAGTTAAAAAATTTGTCAGGGTAGTGTTTAGGGGTATATCATCTTCTAAGAGTAAAATATTCATATTAACTTTCTAACCCTTCTAATAATTGATTTATAGTAGAAATCGATTCTTCATTTTGA
>CAZHJR010000081.1:0-2099 GCA_964533335.1 uncultured Helicobacter sp.
AAAACTTACAATATAGACCCAAATAAAATAGAAGAAAAAATCACACCAAAAACAAAAGCTATTATCCCTGTATCACTTTATGGACAACCAGCAGATATGGATAAAATTCAAGAAATAGCTAAAAAACACAATCTTAAAGTGATAATAGATGGTGCTCAAAGCTTTGGAAGCACTTATAATGGTATTATGGATTCTAATTTAGCAGATATAGCAACAACTTCATTTTTCCCAGCTAAACCACTTGGATGTTATGGGGATGGTGGAGCTGTATTTACCAATGATGAAAACTTAGCAAATAAAATGAAATCTCTTAGACTTCATGGTCAAAGTAAAAGGTACCATCATAAATATATCGGTATGGGTGGAAGACTTGATACTATCCAAGCAGCAGTATTGAATGTGAAACTAAAATACTATCCAAAAGATTTGCTCTTGCGACAAGAGGTGGCAAAAAAATACACAAAAGCTTTAGAAAATAAATCAAATCTAATCCTTCCCTATGTAGATGAAAAAACTACATCAGCATGGGCTCAATACTCAGTAAGAGTAAAAAATAGAGATGAACTACAAGAAAAGTTAAAAGTTGCTGGAATACCAACAGCAGTACATTATCCTATGCCACTTCATCTTCAAGAGTGTTTTGAGTATTTAGGATATAAAAAAGGTGATTTTCCAATATCAGAAATAGTATCACAAGAGATAATGAGTTTGCCTATGAATCCTTATGTGAGCGATGAAGAGATAGAGTATATAAGACAAACTTTATTTGAAGTGTTAGAAGAGATATGATAGATTTCCTAAAAAAAATAGTTCGTTATTTTTTAAAAAAGTATAAATCTAAACCAATAGAATACAAAATAGGCAATGTCAAACACCATAACTCTTTGGTCGATTCTTTAGTGCCAGAATTTGTAGAGATTGGAGATAATTTTATCTCAGCACCTGGTTCAATTATTTTAGCTCATGATGCTAGTTTATTGATACAATTTGGGGAATATAGAGTACAAAAAACAGTTATAGGCAATAATGTCTTTTTAGGAGCAAATGCTGTTGTCCTTGCTGGAGTTACTATTGGAGATGGTGCGATTATTGGTGCTGGAAGTGTTGTCACAAAGGATGTGAGAGCTAATATGGTAGTTGCAGGAAATCCAGCTAGAGAAATTTCAACAGTTGAAGAATATCGAAATAAGTGTAATGAAAAAAATATCCTTATCAAAGCTCCAGATTCTTTTTCTAAAATTTTTGCTGGAGAAACTCTTAGTTCAGCTGATATTGAAGAGTTGAGAAAGTCAGCGCAAAGTCATTTTAAACCACACAACTAGATGCTTAATAGACTCAATCCAATAAATCGCTCAATCATTACTTTAATAAGTGGTGCTGCATTAGCTCAGTTGATTCCACTTCTTTTTACTCCTATTTTGACAAGATTATATACTCCAAGTGATTTTGGTATTTTGGCACTGTATATCTCTTTGGTGACTATTTTATCCTCTATTGCTGGTGGAAGATATGAGTATGCTATTATTATCCCAAAAGAAGAAAATGATGCGGTCAATATTTTTGCCTTTTCATTGATAATCTTATCTCTTTTTACTTTTGTTTTATCCTTGATTGTCTTTATTTTTGATGATTTGATTTTGAAACTTTTAGGGACAAAAGAGCTTGATTTTTGGATCTATTTTCTCCCTTTGAGTGTATTTTTGACCACATTTTTTATCCTTTTGACAAACTATAACAATCGACAAAAACATTATAAAGATATTGCAACTTCTGGTGTGTATAGGTCAAGTATGATGGTTTTTGTTCAAGTTATCATGGGAACTATAAAAAGTGGTTCATTTGGGTTATTATTAGGACAATTTGTATCACTTTTGTTTGGAAATATAAAATTACTCAAAAATATTTTAAAACTTGAAGGATTTATTAAACGAATACAATTAACAAAAATGGAAACTCTTGCAAAGGAATATAAAAACTTTCCAAAGTATCAATTGCCAAATACGATTTTAAGCACTGTTTCACTCAATATGCCAATTTTTATTTTTTCTTCATTTTTTAGTTCAGCAGTTGTAGGACTCTATACATTTGCTTCTAAAATA
>CAZHJR010000081.1:2199-3831 GCA_964533335.1 uncultured Helicobacter sp.
GTTTTTTATAGTGATATCTATTTGGCACTTAGTCTTTATGCTTTGGTTTCTTCTGTAGTATTAGTTTATAATCTTGTGTGGATGCTCTATTCTTTAAAGGAAAAACAACTATGAAAACATTGATGATAGCAAGTTTGAAAAGCACTTTTGGGAGAGAAACTTATCATAAATTACTCGAAAATGGTGTAGAGGTAAGTTTACTTGATTTTGATACTTTAAAGGTGTATGAGAATGACAAGGTTATAGATGAGACTTATGCTAAAAGATTTTTAAAATATTCTAAACTTCCTAAGATTCATCTTATCATTCGGATTTTTTTTATTGCACAAGTTATTTCCAAAAACAGTTTTAAAGCTATCAATATCCATTTTGTCTATATTTACTATATTGTAATTTTTCCTATTTTAAAGAAAAACAATGTGATATATACTATTTATGGAAGTGATTTTTACCGTATGAATCGATTGAAAAGATGGTTACAAAAGTTTTTGTATCAAAAAGCAAAGATGATTACTTTTACCAATCCACTTTCACAAAAAAGTTTTTTAGAGTATTACGGTACTTTTGAAGATAAGGTGAAAGTGTGTCGATTTGGGCTTGGAACACTTGATTTTATAGATAAAAATAGAGAAAAAAATAAAGCTGAGATAAAACAAATTCTCGGGCTTTCTCAATCAAAAATAATTGTAACTTGTGGATACAATGCAACCAAAGCACAACAGCATGAGTTGATGATAGAACAACTTTGTACCATAAAGAGTGAAATTTTAAGTAAAATACAATTTATTTTTCCTATGACTTATGGGGATACACTTTATAAAGAGAGCATAAAAAATATTTTACAAAAGACAAATTTAGATTATATTGTACTAGAAGATTTTTTATTTGAAGATAATAATGCCTATATAAAACTTGCAAGTGATGTGATGATAAATATGTTAACAACTGATAGTTTTTCAGGAAGTATGCAAGAGTTTTTGTATGCTAATAATCTTATAATCACTGGAAGTTGGCTTCCGTATAAGGTGTTTGATGATGAAGGGATTGTATATCATAAAATAGATTTTCTAGGTGAATTAGGAAAAAAATTGACAGAGGTGGTTTTGGATTTGGATAAAGGGATTACGGTGGCAAATATACCAATCATTTATAAGCTCTCAAGCTGGAAAAATACAATCAAAAGTTGGATAGAAGTATATGAATCATAAAATAAAAATAGCTCACATTAGTTTTGTACCAGCTTTTAGTCCTGGTGTTTTTAAAAAACTTGAAGATAAAGCGAATGTTTCAAAAGAGAACGATTTAGGAATAGATTTTTACCTTATCAATCCAGCAAAAAGTTATCAAAAAGATAATTTTTATGCAATCAAAGTTTTAAATGAAAAACTACCTACAAATTTTTTACGAATACTTGCATTTAGGGTATTTAAAATTGGTCAGATTGAAAAGAATATTCCACTAGATAATTATGATGCAATCGTTTTGCGATACCCTTTGATGGATGGATTTGGAACTTTAGATTTTGGTAAAAAATATGGTAAAAAATTATTTACAGAACACCACACAGATGAGGTTAGCGAACTTTTTTCTGTTGGAAGAGTTGTGGATATTATAAGAGCTTATATTGAAAAA
>CAZHJR010000081.1:3931-5342 GCA_964533335.1 uncultured Helicobacter sp.
GATTTTCATATGAAAGATGCACATTTTGCTATGAGTAGTTTAGCTCTTTCAATTAAAAATATGAAAGAAGCTTGTACTTTAAAATCAAGGGAGTATATTGTCCGTGGAATCCCTTTTGTCTATGCTTATAAAGATACAGATTTAAACGGAGATGAAATTTTTGCAAAAAGATTTGAAGAGGATACAATTTCACTAGAGGAGATGATAGAGTTTGCCCATTTTATAACAAATCATAGGGCAGAAGTTGAAGAGGATTTACGAAGATATACCGATATTGTAAGTTGGAAAAATAAACTGATTCAAATGAGAGCATTTGTCGAGGGAAGTTTAGCAAAGGAATTAGATTGAAAACCTTTGGATTCCTTTCCCATCTTGATTTGAACCTCTATCTTTTTCGTACACCTATTATGAAAGAACTTCAAAGATTGGGCTATAAAGTGTATGCTATTTGCCCTAAAGGGGATAAGAATGAAGCTTTAAAAGAATTGGGATTTGAAGTGATAAACTATGAGATAAATAGAAAAGGGCTCAACCCATTTAGTGAAAAAAAAGCGATTGAGAATATCTACCATGCGATTAAAGATTTAAAAATTGATATTTTGCATACATTTACGGCCAAGCCAAATATCTATGGGACATTTGCCGCAAAAAAAGCTGGTATAAAAGTAGTGCTCAATCTTGTAGAGGGGCTTGGCTCTTTTTATATTAATGATAGTTTTAAGAATATTGTAGTGCGAAATATTATGGAGAGGCTCTATAAAAAAGCTTTTAGACTCTCAAATGGCTGTGTATTTGTAAATAGTAGTGATCCAAAATATATGATACAAAAGAGAATTATTCCAAAAGAGAAAGTAAAAATTATCAAAAGTGTAGGGGTGGATACAGAGAAATTTTCGATGGGTCACTATACAAGTGAGAAACTTTTTAAAATAAAAAAAGAGCTTGAAGTGGAAGATAAAATAGTGATTTTGATGGTAGCTCGTGCTATTTTTGATAAAGGTGTACGGGAATATTATGAAGTTGCAAAGCAACTCAAAGTAAAATACGAAAATATTGTATTTTTGTATGTTGGGGATAGCGATGAAGGAAATCACTCTTGTGCAACAAAAGAGTTTTTACAATGTGGTGATGTAAGATGGTTAGGACATAGAGATGATATTGTGGACTTAACTGCTATTTGTGATATTTATGTTCTTCCAAGTTATCGAGAGGGGCTTCCAGCTACACTGATGGAAGCAAGTAGTATGGCAAAGCCGATGGTCACAACAGATACTTTTGGATGTCGTGATGTAGTTGATGATGGTGTCAATGGATTTTTGGTACCTATTAAAAATAGTGAAGCATTAGCACAAAAAGTAGAAATTTTGATAAAAGATGAAAATTTGAGAAAAGAGATGGGGCAAAAAGCACT
>CAZHJR010000081.1:5442-7880 GCA_964533335.1 uncultured Helicobacter sp.
TTTATTTGATAAAACTTTAGCATTTGTTTTGATTATCTTTTTTGCCCCTATTTATATTGCAGTTGCTTTTTTGATTTGGTGGAAGATGGGTACACCGATACTTTTTAGGCAGCTTCGACCAGGATATAAAGAGAAGATTTTTGGCATCTATAAATTTAGAACGATGACAAATGAAGTGGATGAAAACGGGGAATTACTCCCTGATGAAGAGAGACTAAAGGGAATAGGGAAGTTTATAAGAACGACAAGTTTAGATGAGTTGCCACAACTTTTTAATGTTCTTAAAGGTGAGATGAGTTTTGTGGGTCCTCGTCCACTTTTGGTAGAGTATCTTCCTTTGTATAATGAGGAACAAAAAAGAAGACACGATGTTTTGCCAGGGATTACAGGTTGGGCTCAAGTGAATGGAAGAAATGCTATAAGTTGGGAGCAAAAATTTGAGTATGATCTATGGTATGTTGATAATCAATCTTTTTTGCTTGATGTGAAGATACTTTGGATGACATTTTTAAAAGTGATTAGAAGAAAAGATATTAGTTCTAGTTCAAGTGCTACTATGGAGAAATTTAAAGGAGAAAAGTTATGACAAATCAAAATCGTTTTGCCAATTGGAAATATCCAGAGATTGAAGAGGGGAAGCTTACAAAATATAATTGGGTTGTCCAAAATAAAGATGGATTAGAGTTAGGTTTTGCCACTGATATTGGGGCTTTTAGTTATATCAATGCAAAATATGGAGTTGTGATAGAAGATGAAGTGCAGATAGGTTCACACTGCTCTATCTATTCAGTATCTACAATTGATAACAAACAAGGGAAAGTAGTCTTGAAAAAAAATTGTAAAATTGGAAGCCATTCGACAGTTTTGCCAAATGTTACTGTTGGGGAAAACTCTATCATTGGTGCAAATAGTTTAGTAATATCAGATATTCCAGATAATGTCGTAGCATTTGGAGTTCCAGCAAAAATAATAAGAGGGATAAATGATGAAACGAAGTGAAATTTCGCTTGCGAACAATAAAAGAATTTTTCTAAGTAGTCCACATATGAGTGGCAATGAACTTAAATATATAGAAAAAGTATTTGAGAGTAACTATATAGCTCCACTTGGAGAGTATGTCAATAAGTTTGAAGAGAGTATCAAAAACTATACAGGTTCTGCAAATGCTTTAGCACTTACCTGTGGAACTGCTGCTATTCATTTGGCTCTCCGAGTTCTAGGGATAGGAAAAGATGATGATGTTTTAGCTTCAACTTTTACTTTTATAGGTTCAATCAATGCAATTTTGTATCAAAATGCAAATCCAGTTTTTATAGATAGTGATAAAGAGACTTGGAATCTATCTTCTAAACTTTTAAATAAATATCTGCTTGAATGTGAAAAAAAGCCAAAAGCTTTGATAGTAACTCATCTTTATGGACAATGTGCTGATATAGAAAAAATTGCTGAGATTTGCAGACTTCATGGAGTTTATTTAATTGAAGATGCAGCTGAGAGTTTAGGTGCTACTTATAATGGAAAGCATACAGGAACTTTTGGGGATTTTGGAATTTATAGTTTTAATGGAAATAAGATTTTAACAACAAGTGGTGGTGGGATGTTGGTTTCATCAAACAAAGAGTGGATTGAAAAAGCTAAGTTTTACTCTACTCAAGCAAAAGAGCCTTTTATTCACTATGAACATCTTGAGTATGGATACAACTACCGAATGAGTAATGTATTAGCTGCGATTGGTGTGGGACAGATGGAAGTGATAGAAGAAAGAGTAGCTAAAAAAAGGGAAATTTTTGAATGGTATAAAGAGTTTTTATCTGATTGTAATGAGATAACTTTTATGCCTGAATTACCAAATACAAGAGGAAATAGATGGCTAACTGCTTTAACTTTTGAAAAAACTGATTACAACAAAATTATGAAAGCCTTAGATGAGGTAAATGTAGAGAGCAGACCTCTATGGAAACCTATGCATATGCAAAAATTGTTTGAAAATGCAAAAGCTATTACAGATGGTACAAGTGAAGAGTTGTTTTCTAAAGGACTTTGTGTTGCAAGTAGTACCACAATGAGTAAAGATGATGTAAAGATGATATGTGATGTGATAAAAGGCTCTTTATGCGAATAAGAGCTACTAGTTTAGGTAGAAGATTGTTTTTTATTTTTTCAGATGTAGCTATTATCTTTGTGGCTCTTTGGGTATCTTTTTTATTGAGGTTTGATTTTAATATCCCAGAAAGTTTTACAAATGTTATCTTTTTTTGTTTTGCATTTTTAGCTTTTTTAAGAATCACACTCTCTTACTCTCTTAATGTGTATGATATCAGTTGGCGACATTTTAGTTTAAATGATTTGTTAAAACTTATCTACATCTATATTTTTTCAACATTATTGTTTTTAGTTGTTGCATTTGTTGGTAGAAATTTTGACCTTATTATCCCAAG
>CAZHJR010000082.1:0-7728 GCA_964533335.1 uncultured Helicobacter sp.
CTCTAATTGCACTTTTGTTTTTTGTAAAATCTGATTTTCATTTTGAGTGATGTTGGTATCATCATCTAAAAAATCAAGACTTAAAAGTGCTTCGTCACTCGCTGTGCCAATAAGATATCCCAAAGGAGTTGGGATAATAGTTTGAAAAATCTGCTTTGTTATTTTCACTCGTACTCTTTGTAATGAGGATTGATTATTGTACTACATTATTTACCCATCAAAAGCGATATCTTTACTAAAATATGGATTTGATAGTTGAAATTTACTAAGTATTCTACTGTATAAAATATTATTTTCAAACATATCACCCATCATGATAAAGTGTTCAATTTGAAAAGTGCTTTTGAGTTGGTTGCAGTTTGAGATGAGCATATCACCAAAAGCTTCAAAAATTGAATATGAAAGATAGCTACTATCTGTATCAGCAAGTTTAAAACTAACAATTGAGCCTATAAAAGATAAGTAATCAAACCCAATATCGTTAAAGTAAGTATCTATTTTAAGTCCACCATTCCCTCTAAACTCTAAAGATTTATCACTTAATCCATAAAAACTAATATCATCTAACTCTAAAATAGTTGCTATCGTTTCAAAGAGATTAAATGTGATGTTTTGTTTTAAAGTAGCTACAACACTTGGATATTTATTTTCAAAATTTTGGAGTAATTTAGTTTTTTTCTCATCTTTTAGAGCATCTTCAAAAAATCTTTCAAGTGAAAAATCTTGTAAACTAAGGACTTTTTTTGTCCCTACATCATTGGATACAAGAAAACTAATCCCATTTCTTTTACTCATATATGCTCCAATTGCTTTTGGATAGTTAGCTTCTTGTTTTAGATTTAAAAACCTATTCAAAACACTATCTTCATTTAGAGTTTCTAACTTTTTAGAAAATTTAGTATCTTTAATAATCAAAGTATTTTTTTGGACAACGACCGCTATACTTGGGTTTGTATCGTTAAAAAAAAGATAATTCATCCCACTCTCTTTTGCATTTATTGCCACTAAAGAACTTTTTGTATTGTAGGGTGCTTTTATGTAGATAAAGTTTTTCTTTGTGAGTGCTTTTAACTCTTCATCTAAAATCGTTACTTTAATTGTAGGCTTTTCGATAGAGAATAATACTTTCTTTTCATCATCTGTAAGGATAAAAAGCTCATCAATTTTAGCACTATCAATAACTAAAAGTGTTGCACCATCTGTGTAATGTGGAGAAAAGCTATTAGTATCAGTATAACCATTAGGTGTATTTGCATAATGATTGCAAAGAAGTGTATCATCAAGATAATTATCACTTGCAGGGTCAAGAAGTTTTTCTAAACATTTTGCACACAATGAAATATTGTATGGTTCAGATTTAAATGGTTTTTTATAAGCTGGTTCTTTTATCTCCTCAGTTTGAATGTCACCTAAAAAAATTGAATGTGGAAGATATTTGTTTGCTAATTTTGCAAAAGTTTCAAGTTTTTGTGGGTCATTTTGGCTTAAAAGTAGGGTAATTGTCCCATTTTCAAATGTGACTGACCCTTCAATACCAGACTGGTTGATAAGATTATGTAAAAATCCAGCAAAATAACTATTTTGGCTGTTATAAATTATAGTTTGTTTAATCGACATTTTTTATGTTCCTAATATAAAGATGATATTTAAGCTCTTGGAGCTTGTGGATTTGCATAGCTATCAATTATCATATCTAGTGAAATCTCATTTTGCTTTTTGATTGGTACTATACCAATTTTTGCTAATTCATCCAAAGCACTTTTGACAAAAGTAGGGAAGTTTTGCTTCATTTCATCTGTAAGTCCAACAACGACTGTTTCTATATCTTTTGGAACAATCCCTATGATATTTACCTCTGCCATCCTCTCAAGCAAAGAGCAAATCTCAAGCATCTCAATTATCTCAACTTCATGAGCCGTTTGTTTATAGCTTCCAAGTCCCAAAAGTTCCTCTGATGGAAGATTATAAATTGAGCCAACAGAATCATCCATAGTAATAGTATCAAGGATAATCACTTTATCGTACTCTTGATAATAAGTCATCAGTTGAAAACCCAACACTCCACCATCTACAATTGTTACATCATAACCTGTAAAATCATAATTTTCTTCAATATATCTAGCACCATAAACACCGACACCCTCATCTTGATATATCACTGTACCAGCACCAACTATTGCTATTTTTTGCATACTATCCCTTTAAAAGCATAAATGGTACAAAGTTACCTCTGTACCATTTTGCTGTATGAAATTTTCAAAGCTTATTTATTTGCTTTTATTTTAAATCCTCTTTGACATACTTTGATCCACCAATAACAATAGAGATATCTCCCTCTTGCCAGAATATTGTTCTCCAGATTTGATAATAGATATGAAACATTACCCAAACTATAATAAAATACATCGTTAAATGATGAGAATATCGAACATCCATCATCGTTCCACCAGTAGCCCATATAGTCCAGTCAGTTGCAAGATGCAACATTGCAGGCCACCAATTTCCGATTGAACTTAAACCACTTGCTAGTCCATGCACATAGAGTTGCAAACCAGTAAGCAACATCCATAGTAGCATAAGATGAAATACTGTAAAAAATACAATATTAAAACTATCACTATGAGAGCTATCAAATTGTTTTCTTCTATTTAAAGTAACTAAATTTAAGAATACTTCTTTAAACTCTTTTAGATTTTGAGTATTTGGAATAAGCTTTTTGTATGGTTTTTCAAATCTTGAAAAGAAGTACAAATAACCAATAACTACACTACTCACATCAAAAATAATTGCTGACATCAAGTGTATCCATCTATTCCATGCCATCACATATTTATCAACAGCAGGATCACTGATAAAACTTTGATAATATGGATGCCCGATATAAAGACCAGTGAGAACTGCAGCAACCATACAGATTGCTACAACCCAGTGGTTGATTCTCATAACCGGTGTCATCCTTTCTATTTTTTTATAATTCATAGTTTACCCCTTTAATTATACAGCACAAGTTGCACTAACTTTGAAACTACTTAGCTCTCTTCCTTTTGTATCAACAATATGAACAGCACAAGCGATACAAGGGTCAAAACTATGAACAGTTCTTAAAATTTCTAATGGTTGCTCAGGATCAGCTACTTTTGTACCAATTAAAGATGATTCATAAGCACCAAGTCGTCCTTTATAATCTCTTGGAGCTGCATTCCAAGTTGATGGAACAACTGCTTGATAATTTTCTATTTTTCCATCTTTAATAACAACCCAGTGACCTAAACCTCCTCTAGGAGCTTCAGCCATTCCATATCCTTTTGCATCTTTTGAAACAGCATCAAAATCAAATTCGCTCCAAGTTGATAAGTCACCTTTTGCTACATTTGTTGCTAACTCATCTAGCCATTCAAACATCACATCTGCCATCAATTCAGTTTCGATTGCTCTTGCAGCCGTTCTTCCAACTGTTGAGAAGATAACAGCAGCAGGTGCAGCTTTCCCTAAACCTAAAGTTTCACCTAGTTTTGCTAAGAAATTTGTAGCATATTTAGAGATTCTAGCATCTCCAGCTGCAAGTCCTACAGCGATTCTAGCAAGTGGTCCAACTTCAACCCTTGTATCATCATAGAGTGGAGATTTTATCCAGCTATATTTTTCATTTGTTTTAAGATATGCAAAACCATCTGCTTTTTTCTCTAAACCTGTATATTTTGGATTTGTTACTCCATTAAATGGATGTAATCCTTTATCTGCATTTCCTTCATACCAAGCATGTGTTACATCTTCAGTTATTTTACTTTGGTCAAGTGGATGAAGTTTTGTTAAGTCTCCATTGAGTACAACACCTTTAGGGAAAAGTAAAGTTGAATCATAAAAACCATTGTCATTTAATCTAAAATCCCCATAAGACATATAGCTTTTTAATCCAGCACCAGTTCCATCAAGTGCTTCATCAGCATAGACAGTTCCAGCCATTAACACATCAACTAAATAAGCATTTTTAACAAAGTTTGTTGCTTTTTTAAGAAGTGATCTAAACTCTTCTATTCTTGCTGGGTTTTTGATATCTTGTACACAAGTAACTCCACCAACTACAAGTGATTGTGGATGCGGCATTTTCCCACCGAAAATAGCCATCATTTTTGCCATATCTCTTTGCATATCAAGTGCTTGAAGATAGTGAGCAACAGCGATAAGATTTTGTTCAGGTGTAAGTTTATAGTGTTTATTCCCCCAATAAGCATTTGCAAATATTCCTAATCTTCCTTGTGCTACGAATTTTCCAACCCTTTCTTGAATAGCTCGTAAATCACCTTCACCTGCACCATAAGGAGTTTTTGACCATTTGAGAGCCTCAGCTGCTGCTATTTTAGGATCAGCTTTGAGCGCACTTGTGATATCAACCCAATCAAGTGCATGGAGATGATAAAAGTGAACAACATGGTCATGAACATATAATGCACCTTGGATAAGATTTCGCACTAATCTTGCATTTTTTGGGATTTTTAAATTAAATGCATGCTCAACTGCTTCGATACTTCTTTGGTAGTGAGTACCTGTACAAACCCCACAAATTCTCATAGCAAGCATCCCAGCATCTCTTGGGTCTCTCCCTTTTAGGATAGTTTCAATTCCTCTAAACATAGTTGAACTTGCAAATGCATCAGTGATAACATTGTTTTCATCTATAACTGCTTCAATTCTTAAATGACCTTCAATTCTTGTAATTGGATCTACTATAATATGTTTTTTACTCATTGCTTTCCCCTTCAGATTTTTTTCCTGCTACTATACTTCCAACTGCATGAATTCCAATACCAATACCAGCTGCTGTTAACAATCCTAAACCAAACTCATCAACAGTTTTTTCAACTCCACCTGTTGGTGCTTTGAAATGTGTATTTGCCATTGGTCTCTCTTGTGCATATTTGTCCCAGAATTGTGGCTCTGAACAACCAATACATCCATGTCCTGCACCAATTGGCCAGTTTGTTCCAGTGTTGTATCGCACGATTGAACAGTTATTAAAAGTCATAGGACCTTTACATCCCATTTTATAAAGACAGAAATTGTTTTGAGCTCCTACATCTCCCCACTCTTCAACAAATTCACCAGCATCAAAGTGAGCTCTTCTTTCACAGTTGTCGTGGATTCTGTATCCAAAAGCAAATTTTGGTCTATTTAAGTGGTCAAGTTCTGGGATAGTTCCAGTAAGAACAAAATGTAAAATCGTTCCAGTGATATTTGCAGGATTTGCAGGACAAGCAGGGATATTAATAATTGGTTTATCTTTAATCACATCTTGTACTCCAACAGCTCCAGTTGGATTTGGAGCAGCAGCAGGAACTCCACCAAATGTAGCACAAGTACCAACAGCAACAATGGCAGCTGCATCTTTGGCAACATGATGGAGATGTTCTTCAAAAGTCTCCCCTTTGGCTCCAATTGTTCCATAATAACCATCCATCCCTCGAGGAATCGAGCCTTCTACAACCAAAAGATACTTTCCTTTGAATGTTTTCATTGCCTCTTCAAGATGTGCTTCAGCTGCATGACCAGCTGCTACCATAATAGTTTCATTGAATTCTAAAGAGATGGTTTCTAAAATAAGCTCATCAATCGTAGGAGCATCACTTCTTAAAATCGCTTCACTATTTCCTGCACAATCTTGAAGCTCAAGCCAAATAACAGGAACTCTATTCATAAGTTCAGCAGCCCTTGCAACAGTAGGGGTAAAACTAGCAGGAAGCATCATCATAGCACAAGCTGCACTTGCCCATTTCATAAAATCTCTTCTTGATAACCCTTCACTTTCCAACACATGCACAATAGAAGATTTACTTGCAACTTGTGTATTTTCAAGTTCATTTAGCCTATTTTCCATGAGTTGTTTTAATGAATTATAATATTCATCACCACGATTTGTGTTTACCCTCGCACCTTTTGCACTAAACATTGCAGCAATTGCATCTCTTTTGTCTTGCATATTGAATCCTTTATCGATTTTAATCATTCAAAAATGAATAATCATTCATTAAAAAAATTTTAGAGTAAACAAACTTATAGGGTTCTTAAAATTTTGTAAAGATTTATAACAAATTATAATTTTTAGTGGGTAGTGCAAACAGAGCAAACATCAAATGATTTGAAGATAATTTCAGCTGTTTTTTCATCTTCAACCCCAACCATCGCTTTTTGTGCAACTGCTGGATTTTCTTTCGTTCCATTGGAGAGGTTCCATTGTGTGGGGGTGATAATGTCGTATTTTTTTATAATCCCTTTTTCTAATTCAACTTTATGGATTAAACTTCCTCTAGCAGCTTCAACGGCACTTTGTCCAAAACCACTTAAATCATTTATATCTATTTTTGGTTTGATATAGGAAGGTTCATCTAATCGTAGCTCTTTTAATAATGTTTTTGAGTGATTTAAAAGTTGCGGTATCTCGCAAACTCTCGCTAAGATTCGACTAAAAATACTATCTTTATATCTTCTATGGCTATCTTTTATAAGGGGTGTTTTATTTAAAATTGCACGGGAGAGCGGTCCAACTTCATAAAATTTATTTTTGTAAGTTACATTTTTTGCAAAAGAGTTAAAGCTTTCATATTCATCAATAAAAGAAAAATCTAGATGCGGATTGATAGTTGTTTTATTTGCTTTTCCATTTGAAAAGTAAGAATTTCCACCAAATGCTATAAATCTATCGTAACTTTGACCGAGATATTCCCAATGGTTTGATTTGATTTGATTTAAAATAAGTGGCATATCTCCAAAAGCACCCAAAACTTTTTCACTATTTGTACACTCTAAAAAATCTTCGGTTGAGACTTTGATAATATTCTCTTCATAAAATAAAATCGTTTCATCTATCAACTTTTCAACTTTTAAAATATCACCAAAAGTTGGGTCACTAACAATCCCACCAACGATACTATATGAAGTATGTGGATATTGCCCACCAAAAAGTGCTATCGCTTTTCCCATTTGTTGAGAGGGGATTGTCGCTTTTAAAACATATTGCTTGTGTCCAAAAAGTGGCATGATAGTAAGATAAAACCATTTAAAATGATTTTGGATAAGTTCAAAATTAAGAGTAAGTTCCCTTATAATTTTTGCTTTATTTGATAGTTGTAGATTTGGATAGATATTTTCTAGTGCTTGGACAGTTGCCATCAAATGTGCATGACCACAAATTCCACAAACTCGTGGATTGATTATAAGTGCATCGAGAGCATTTTTTGTTTCTAAAATTTTTTCGATATTTCTTGTTGCTAAAAATTCTATATCTACATGGCTTATTTTATTGTTTTCAAATTCAAAATGGAGCTTTGCTTCTCCTTCGATTTTTTCTATGAGTTTTATTTTTCTATCCATTTTAGTCCATCAACTTATTTTCTAATCTATCAATAGTAAAAGCTTTTGCAATTCCAGCAAGTGTAAGATAGGCTCTTTTATTTACTCCAAGTGGAAGATACTGAGGAATCCCCATATTTTTCTTTGTTGCAAAAAGGTTTTGTTTAGGAAATGTTGGTTCAGTACACCCCATACATGGATGACCTGCTCTTGTTTTTGAATTGACTTCATTCCATAAAATTTTATTGCAACTCCCATTTGTAAAAGGGGCTTGACATCCATGTTCATAAAACATACAACCCTCTTTATTGCCAAAGGTGTGATTATCAATTTTGTACTCAAAATATTCATTTCTAATACAGCCATTATGAACTGTATATGCAA
>CAZHJR010000083.1:0-7648 GCA_964533335.1 uncultured Helicobacter sp.
TTGGATATGCAGCGATATCAATTTCATTTTTTCCACAACCTGTGATTAGGGTTATGGCAACTACAGAGAGAAGTGAATTTCTAACAATTTTTTTCATCTAGCATCCTTTTTGTTTGATTTAGAAAATTTTACTTGATTTTTGATTAAAGACTCGAAGTAATTATGATAATTATTGTTTTAGTAATAAAAGAGAACTAGCTTTTAAGAAGATCTCTTAAACTCTCTTTTGGATTTTTCCCATCAAGGATAAGTTTTACCTCTTTGGCTATTGGGGTATAAATCCCTAGTTTTGTTGAGAGATTGTAGATAGCTTCACTTGTTTTCACCCCCTCGGCAACCTCTCCAAGTTCTTCCAAAATCTCAACTATGGGCTTATTTTGAGAAAGACCAAGACCTACTCGATAGTTTCTACTCAAAACCGATGAAGCGGTTAAAAACAAATCTCCAGCGCCACTTAATCCTATAAAAGTTTCTGTTTTTGTTTCTCCAAAATATTTTGAAAATCGCTCCATCTCTACAAGTCCACGAGAGATAAGACTTGCACTTGCATTTTGTCCAAGCTCTAGCCCTGCACAAATGCCACTAGCTATCGCTAAAACATTTTTATAAGCTCCAGCTATCTCTGCACCTATCACATCATCGCTATAGTATGTTTTGATAAAATTTGGAAAAAGTGGAGCAAACTCCTCATAAAACTCTTTGCTTGAAGAGTTTAAAACAAGAGCCGTTGGTAAACCTTTCATCACTTCACTAGCAAATGATGGACCACTAATAAATCCAAGATGGCTACTTGGGAGATACTCCTCATAAATCTCTTTTAGAAATGAACCACTTTTTGCCTCTATCCCTTTTGCTGCAACTAAAACTTTTTGTCCAGTGTAGGTAAAGTTTTCTTTTAACCAATCTCTTATACTTTGAGCAGGGATAGCGATGATAAGATATTTACATTTCAAAGCCACTTCAAGTGAAACAAAATTTTTGATATCTCTTTTTGTTCTTGAAGTGATAAGGACTTCATTTTTTTGTGATAGTGCATAATGCAAGGCTTCACCCCATTTTCCAGCACCAATAACTGCTATATTTGCCATTTCTTTCCTTCTTTATGTGGAAATGGCTTCAATTGCTAAAGCAATGTTTGCCATCTATATCCCTTATTCAAATATCTGTTTTGAGATAAACTTGTACTCTACCCCTAAGTAATTAAACTCCAAACTTTTTGCATGAAGCATCAATCTGTGGTGTTTCATATAGTGTATTCTCTCTTCATTGCTCAATGTTTTGCACAGATAACTATCTGCAATTGTATCATCTATTCCATAAATAGGATCTCCAATGATTGTATGCCCTATGCTATGAAGATGTACTCTTATTTGGTGTTGCCTTCCTGTTTTTGGTACCGCTTCTACTAAAGTTTGATTTGTATCCTTATTGTAATGGAGTGGGGTTATGTAAGTGAGCGATTCTTTTCCATCATCCCTTACCATCATCCTTACTCCAATAAGTCCATTTTCCCTTTCAATTGGAGTGTTGATAACTAACTCTTTATCAATTTTTCCTTCTACTAAAGCGAGGTATTTTTTCTCATACTGTTTTTCTACAAACATCTCTTTAAGTATCATATCACTTTGTTTATTTCGCACAATTAAGACAAGCCCAGAGGTTTCTTGGTCTATTCTATGGGCTAAGTTTGCATCTTCTCCAAAATGGTACCGTATCTCATCAAGTAAGGAATATTCAGTTTTTTTTGATACAGGATGGACAGGTAATCCAGATGGTTTATCAAAAATTGCAAAATCTTTACAAGTAAAAAGTGGTTTGAGTCCTCTTGAGATTCCCTCAAAAGTAGCAATTTCGATATATTCCCCTTTTGGGATTTCACCATAGAGTAAACTCTCTCCAAATTGATTAAAAACACGACTTTTTGAAAGAAGCCTTTGAGCTATACTTCTGTCAAATCCAAGTTCATTTTGGAGTAAAAATTGTATTTTTTGAGTAGTTTTGAAATGATATTTTTTAAGGATAAATGGCAAGATTGTCCTCTTATTTGAATATAAGCGAGAAAATCCCGCTTATAGATGTTTGGCTTCTAACCTATTGTGTTTAACTGAAGACCAAAGTGAAAGTCCAATCAGAAGAATCCCAATAAATCCTGTTATTACTTCTGGAATATGAAATTGTAAACTTAAAAGCATAATTATAGCAAGGACACCAATTGCATAATGTGCTCCATGTTCAAGGTATCTATACTCTGAAAGTGTCTCTTTCTCAACTAAATAAATAGTCATTGACCGTACAAACATAGCACCAATTCCAAGCCCTATCATAATAACAACTATATCTTTAGTGATAGCAAAAGCACCAATAACACCATCAAATGAAAATGATGCATCTAAAACTTCAAGATATAAAAATCCACCAATGCTTCCCCTTTTAACAAGCTCTCCTGCATTGATATCTGGTTTTTGGTGCTCCATTAAACTTGCAAGCATATTGACTCCAATATAGATAACAAGCCCCCATAGTCCAGCAAGTAATATTTTGAGTTTTTCAGCCTCAGGAACCAATGTCATGCAAAATAATAAAACACTTAGTGCTACAAAAATAGAGATTGTTTCCACTTTCCCTAACACACCAAGTTGCTCTTCAACTTTTCCAAGCCAATGGACATCTTTTTCATTGTCAAAGATAAAGTTTAAAAATACCATTAGTAAGAACATTCCACCAAAGACAGAGACTTCGCCATGATGAGAAATGAGTGCTTTTGAATATTCATTTGGATTATCGATAGCTAGATGCCACACATCAATAATCCCTATATCAGCAGTAAATGCTACAATCACTAGTGGAAATAGAAGTCTCATTCCAAAAACCGCAATAAGTATCCCTACTGTTAAGAACATCATCTTCCACCACTCATCCCAATCTTTTAAAATTGAGGCATTGACAACTGCATTATCAAAAGAGAGCGAAACTTCCATAACAGAAAGGACAAGAGCAAGCCAAATCATACTTAGAGCTAGGGCAATTCCACCATTTGAAAATCCCCACCAAGCAGCAAGACCAAGTGCTACGATAGAAAAAATAATTGAAAATTTAAAATGTTCCATAGCTTATCTTACAATTTCGGCAAATCTTTTAAAGATATATTTGCTCTCGTGTGGTCCTGGACTTGCTTCTGGGTGATGTTGTACTGAAAATATTGGTTTATTTTTGTACCGTACACCCTCAATCGTATTATCAAAAAGATTGATATGTGTTACATCTGCAATTTCAGTGATACTATCAGGGACATTGTAGTTATGATTTTGAGCAGTTATTTCAACTGTTTTATTCTCATTTCCTACTGGATGATTTCCACCATGTTGCCCAAATTTTAGTTTATAAGTATCATGACCATGAGCGATACTAAGCATTTGATGTCCAAGACAAATAGCAAACATCGGGATATTTTTGTCTATCAGTTTTTGAATTTGTGCTTTTTCATTTGTTAAAGTCAAAGGATCCCCAGGACCATTACTTAAAAATATTCCACCAATCTCTCTAGCTTCAAATCTAGCTATTAAATCATCAGCTTTGAAAGTATTTGGAATAACTTCCACTTCAAGTCCAGCTTCTACAAGTTCATTTAAAATATTTCTTTTTACCCCAAAGTCAAGAACAACGACTTTTTTTTCCTGCATCATTGCTTTATTATAATCCATAATAGAGTGGTTCCAAGCTCCATATTTATGAATATAAGGAACTTTTGTACTTACTTGATTGATATAGTTAATATCTTCTATTCTAGGACTTTTTTCAAGGATAGATTTGAGTTCCTCTTTATTTGATATCTCTGTTGAAGCTATCATCATCATAGCCCCTTCGTTTCGTACCATTTTTGTTAAAAATCTTGTATCAATATCACAAATACCAAGCACCCCTTGCTCTTTAAGAAGCTCACTGAGTGCTCTTTCCCCTCTAAAGTTTGAGTAAGCTTCATTATAAGCTCTTACTAGTATCCCTTTGCAGTATGCAATTTTTGATTCGTTATCTGCCTCATTTACACCAACATTTCCAATCTCTGGCATTGTAAATGTGATAAATTGTCCTGCATAACTAGGATCAGTTGTAATCTCTTGATAACCAGTTAAAGAGGTATTAAATACGATTTCTCCAACACTCGTACCACTAGCACCAAAGCTATTTGCTTCTAAAAAAGTTCCATTTTCAAGATATAGATAAATTTTTTCCATTATAACAATCCTTTTTTGATTAATTCTTCCTCATAGAGTCTTTTGAAGATGAGGTCATAGTCTTCAGTTCCCGGAATCAATTTTCTTTTATAGTTTTTGATTTTTTCATAAGCTAGGCTATCTGCCTCATCATATCCTTTGATAAATGCATCAATAGCATTTGCTATTAAGTTTTTCACCTGATTATCTGATACTGTAAAGTGGATAAAATCCTCTTCGTATAAAAAGTCCATAATTGCATGGGCAATATTTGAAAATCTATCTTCAAAGTTAAGATTAACATCAAACTCATTTGCAAGTCTTTTTTTTGTCATCCAAAAAAGTTGTTTGAAATCTGCATTGTAAAATTGGATATCCTCTTCCATATTTTCTAAGATAATATTGACTTGTTCATCAAGTTTTATCTCTTTTTCAATATCCTCAAGAAGTATCCTTTCACACTCCTCTATGATAGCCATTCTATCTTTTCTTATCTCTACAAAATCGCTGTTGATTAAATCTTTTGTTATCTTTCTAGCTAAAAAGTTTGCATGTTGTTTTCTTAGTTTCATAATTTTATCCCTTACTTTAAATTCTATCTCTTCTTAACTTTTTAATTATCGTATTATCGTATCTTCTCGTTCAGGTGAAGTTGAGATGATTCCTACTTTTGTTTTTGTTACCTCTTCAATTTTAGCAATATATGCTTTTGCTTCGCTTGGTAATTTATCAAATTCTCTACAACCAACAACACTTTCCCACCCTTGTATCTCTTCATAGATTGGTTTGACATTTTCTAAATCATGCGGAAGAAAGTCAATTTTTTGACCATCTAGTTCATATGCCACACAAATTTTGATAGTTTCAAATCCATCCAATACATCAAGTTTCATTAAAGCTAATTGGTCACAACCATTAAGTCTGCTTGCATATTTAACCGCAACAGCATCAAACCAACCACATCTTCTTTTTCTTCCTGTTGTTGTTCCGAATTCTTTTCCAACAGATGCCATTTTCTCACCATCATCACCAAAATCTTCACTAGGAAATGGTCCATTTCCAACTCTTGTGCAATATGCTTTTGTGATTCCTGTAATAGTTCCTATATCTTTTGGATTAAGTCCAAGTCCAGTACAAGCCCCAGCACTTACTGTATTTGAACTTGTCACATACGGATATGTCCCGTGGTCGATATCAAGCATAGTTCCTTGTGCGCCCTCAAGTAATACTCTTTTATTTTCATCTAAAGCATCCCACACAAAATTTGTAGTATTGATGATAAATGGTGAAAGTTTTGCTGAATACTCATCTATTTGAGTTTTGAGTTCCTCTTTTGAAGGTAATGTAATCTCTAAAGCATCAAAAATAATCTTATTTTGTTCAAAATAGTTGATAATATTTTCAAATAATTTTGAAGGATTTAAAAGTTCTCCAACTCTATGTCCAACTCTATTGATTTTATCTGAATATGCAGGTCCAATCCCTTTTCCTGTAGTTCCTATCGCACTTGCACCTTTGAGTTTTTCTCGTGCAATATCAATTAAACTATGGTAAGGCATATTGAGTTGTGCTTTTTCGCTTATGAACAGTCTCCCTTCTAGGTTAGAGAATTGTTCCATCTCTTTGATGATTGAAGGTGGATTTAAAACAACACCATTTCCAATAACATTAACCGCCTTTGGATTTAATATCCCAGATGGAACTAAGTGAAGTGCATATCGTACACCATCTACCCAGATAGTGTGTCCTGCATTGTGTCCACCTTGACTTCTACAAACTACATCATACTCTTGAGCTAGTTTATCGACAATCTTTCCTTTCCCTTCATCTCCCCATTGAATCCCTACTATAATATCTGCCTTACTCATATTCTCATCCTCTCTTTTCATCGTTTAAAATCTTTAATAAATTATCAGTGCAAAGTGCAAACCCTAAAGATTCCACACCATCACTTTTGTAGCTTCCACCTTTTGCTATTGTTTCATTTCCTTCAATCGCTCTAAAATAGATATCATCATAATATTTCATACTATCATAATAAAGTGGTGAAATAGTTGCATTTTTGTACTCTAACTTTGTGATAATTTGGATAAGTTTCATAGCCTCTTCTTGTAAACAAGCTGGAAGTAAATCGTAACATTGCTCCAAATCCTCTTTTGTTTCTACATATATCAAACGATTTAACCACTCTATTTTAAGGTCAAATAGTTTATTTATTTCACCATTTTTAAAATAATCAAGTGGTATATCAAACTCCGTAGTGATAATCTTTGGAATATTGATATTTGCTATCTGAAGCAATGGATTGATTTTTAATATCCCAAATATCTCACTTGTAAGATTGATAACATCACTTATCTCTTCATGCTCAAGCCATTCACAACCAATTTGATAGTTTTCACTTGAAGGGTATAAAAAGATTGGTTGGATATAAAACCATTTTTTATGATTAGTCGTTCTTCCTAATCTTTTTGTGATGATTCTTGCTACATCAAGTGTACTATCAGCTCGAAGAGTTAGTTGGTTGTTATCTGTATCGTTTAGTTTGATAAGCTTTGTTTCATCATCTATACTTTGATGCCCAGAATAAGAAAAATTTGGAGTAACTATCTCTAAAAAGCCAAGCTTTTCAAAAAAATCACTTACACTATTTTCTAATACCCTTTTCTTTTTTGCAATAGAACCAAAATAAAGTCTGCAACCATCTGGTATTTCATGTTCAAAAATCATTAAAATAAGTTCTCCATAAACACTTTGTTTGCAGTTCCATCAAACTTTCTAAGACCTAGTTCATCAAGAGTTTTCTCAACCGCATTCACTGCCCAAGCAGCTTCAAAAGGTGCAACTAGACCCATATGGTTGATTCTAAAAATCTTTCCATTTAAGTCATCTTGTCCACCAGCGATATTCACATCATATTTATTTTTCAATATTTTTCTTATCTCATTTGCTTTTTCGCTATAGATTGTAGTCATCGCATTTGCTGGAGTTTTTGGATAGATTGGAAGTCCAATAGCTTTTAAAGCTTCCCTTGTAGCATTTGCTCTTGCCGTTGTATCACTGTAAAGCTTATCAAATCCATCAGCTTTTATTTTTTCTAAAATAGCCCCAAGTCCTATGATAAGTGTTGTAGCTGCTGTCCAAGCTGTTGTATTTTTTCTTTGATTTTTGAGTTCGATTGCAAGATTGAAATAATACCCTCTTGGGTTTGCTTCTATTTTTGCAACTGCTTTTTGGCTAAGTCCAATCATAGCAAGACCAGGTGGTAACATAAGTGCTTTTTGACTTCCTGTAATGAGTGCATCGATATTTGTTGTGTCGATTTTCTCTACACCAACAGCTGTGATTCCATCAGCGATTATCATAATATTGGGTCTTATTGCTTTTACGCTCCGTGCTATCTCTTCTACTGGATGTCTAAGTCCTCCAGCACTTTC
>CAZHJR010000084.1:0-1449 GCA_964533335.1 uncultured Helicobacter sp.
TTAGAATTCCATCCTCATTTGTACTTGTCCAGAAGTTCCAAACTCTTCATCTATCTCCTCAGCGATAGCTTTAAAATCAACACCATCAACACTTAAGAGTGATTGTAAGATTTGTTTCTTTCCGTTGACTAATTCCTTGGATTTGATACCATGAGAGATAGATAAACTAGCTTCCACAAATGCTGATAATTTATCACATTGTTTTAAAGCCAATCCATCGATACAATCATATTGATTTTCATTGTAAGAGGCTAGATTATCTACAATTGTGACTTTCCCATCAAGGATAATTTTATTTAAAAATTCATCTTTTCGTCCATCATACAGCCCTAAAATATATCTAAATTCATTTTGTAAAGATTCTGGAACATTTGGCAAAATATCATCTTCAATTTTTGATATTTCAAACTCAGCAATAAGTTCACTCAGTTCATCAACACTGTATTTTACAGGGCTTATGATATCTCTTGTTAAAGCTTCAGGAAGGTCATGGAAGAGGGCAGTAAAAAAGTTGTTTTCAACCCTTTTTTCACAAGCATTGACTTTGAGTGAGTAGAAATAAGAAAAAATAGCAACAGTAAGCATATGCCCTAAGACAGAAGTTTCAGGAATTCTTGGAGTTTGAGCCCATCGTTTTTGAAATCTTAGCCGTCCACTTAAATCTATCACTTTAGCTAATTTTTTATTTAAAGCGATTTTACGAACTCCAATAAGTTCATAATAATCTTCAATTTCCTCATCAACCTCTTTTTTGACTTCATCGATACCATTTAAAAATTGGCTTGTTTGATAAACTATACCAAATTCCCATTTTGTAGCAAGATAAGAGGCAGCTTTGAGAATAAATCTCTCTTTTTTATAGAGTGTTTCATCTTCTAAAAATCTTTCAAATTTCTTTAAAAATGTCCCATTATCGATATCTTTTAAGCTTGAAGCGAGTTTATTTACTACCCAAAGATTAAGTTCTTTCCCTTTTTGTTTTAAAGCTTTTCTAAAAACATCAGGTCTTATGTCAGTCACGACAACTCTTCGTAAAAACTCAAAAATTCCAGCTTCTATAAGATGTGTGTAGTTGATATCATCTTCAAGTTTTGCTATAAAATAAGCGATGATAAATTTGTGAGCTTGTTTATCAAGTTCTACTAAATCAACCATTCGTGGATAGTCATTCCACCTTTGAATTGAAGCAGCACTAAAGATACTATCTATTATTTTTGGATTTATCATTTTAGTTTCTCAATTTTCTCTTCTATAAGTTCTATCTCTTCTTCAATTTTATGTTCTATATCTGAAGCTATATGTTTTGCTTCTTCTAAATCCTCTTTGATTACTTCATCTATTGGCTGATCACCTTTTGCAATAAGATATTTTCCAAGCATTGTAAAAGCAACGACCAAACCAACAACAACATAAGCAACCCAATCACTTGGTGGTGTACTTCGTACCATT
>CAZHJR010000084.1:1549-7592 GCA_964533335.1 uncultured Helicobacter sp.
GCAAAATCTGGATAATCAACTCTATCAGTTGTATAGGGTCCTAAATCTTCTACAATATGCCCTTTTTTTTCAAATAGTTCTTTTACAAATCTTTTAATCTCAATTCCTGCATGATCTGCTCCAATGTAGTATTTCATTAGTATATCCCCTCTGTATGGTTTGATTTTTCTTTTGTATATTTTGTATTTTCTAAAGACTCTGGAGTTTGGAAAACTCTATCCCATCTAATTTTTTTCTCTTCATCCCAGCTAAAATAAACAAACCAAGGAGTTCCTACGATATATTTATAAGGAACAGTTCCCCAAAATCTACTATCATTTGAGTGATCTCTATTATCTCCCATCATAAAAAATTCTCCATCTGGAACTCTAATAGGTTCAAAATCAAAAAGTTCCATATATTGAGAATTTTCTCTTGTAATATTCTCATCACGATGGATTCCAGAATGCTCTTTTTCGTATGGATTTCGGACAAAAAGTTTACCGTCTAATTCTATAAGTTGATAATTTTTAAAATGTTCTTTTACATATTCATTACCATCTTTGGGATGAATATACAAATCTTTATCTCTTAAAAATAAGATATCCCCACCAGTTGCTACACATCTTTTTACATAGTGAACTTTGGGGTCATGCGGGTACCTAAATACTACGATATCACCCCTTTGTGGTTTCTCTCCTTCAATTAAATGCCCATTATCATTGAAATCTGGTAGCACTTGAAGTTCAATCCATGGAATTGTTGGGGTTGGCACACCATAAGCAAATTTTTTCACAAAGAGCATATCTCCTATTAAAAGAGAGTTTTTCATACTTCCACTTGGAATAACAAAAGCTTGAGCTACAAAAAAGATAATACCAAGGACAATAATAACTGTTCCAGTCCAGCTTCCACTCCAATCATAAATTTTTTTCAAAGTTGATTTTTTTTCTTCCATATTGATTAAATCCTATTTTTTCTATTTTTTGCAGATTTTATTGTATTTTCTAAAAGCATAGCGATTGTCATAGGTCCAACTCCACCTGGAACTGGTGTGATATATGAACATTTAGAAGCGACAGCTTCATAGTCCACATCTCCTACAAGTTTTCCATTTTCAAGTCTATTGATACCGATATCTATAATAATTGCATCCTCTTTTACCATATCTTCTTTGATAAGATTAACTACACCAACCCCAACACAAATGATATCAGCATTTAAAGTATGAGCTTTGAGGTCTTTTGTATAGATATGACAAATATCAACAGTTGCATTTGCATTAAGTAGAAGTGTTGCCATTGGTTTTCCTACGATATTTGATGCTCCTACAACACAAACATTTTTTCCTTTAGGGTCAATGTGGTATTCTTCTAAAAGCTTCATCACACCATATGGAGTAGCAGGGATAAATCCATCAAGTCCAGCAACAACTCTTCCTACATTGTACGGATGGAAACCATCAACATCTTTATTTGGGTCAATCGCTTCTAAGATAGCAGTAGTATCGATATGTTTTGGAAGTGGAAGTTGAACTAAAATACCATCAATATTTGGATTTTTATTCATCATATGGATAATATCAAGTATATTTTCTTGGGAGATAGACTCAGGCATTTCATGAGCAATACTGTATATTCCAGCTTCTTTACAAGCTTTGCTTTTCATATTGACATAAGCTGCACTTGCAGGATCATTTCCTACTAAGACTACTGCAAGTCCTGGAGTTACCCCTTTTGTTTGAAGTTCAAGTACCTCTTTTTTTACATTTTCTCTGATTTTGTCTGATAATTTTTTACCGTCTAGGATAGTCATTATTAAAGCCTTTTATTTTGTTCATAATTTTAAAGAAGTGAAGATTATATCAAAAGTTAGTTTAGGGGAGAGTTTGATAAAAAATATAATTTTTAGCTACTCATTAGTAATCATCTTTTACAAGTTTATATAAATCTTTTCTTATCTCTAAAAATTTAATAGGCTGAGTTTTGTCGAGCTTATATTTTTCTATTTTTGCACAATCATTACAAACTAAAATCATATTTTCTAAATAAAAATCACCACCTTTTTCTAAAGGTTTGATAAATAAGATATCACTATCTTTTACTTGCATTTTTTTAGAACATTTTTGACATGTTTTTTCATCCCTTTCATAAACAGCATTTTTCCTCAAAAGCCAATCTTCAGGGAGTCTATTTTTCACATTTTTTGAGTTAAAAGCATAACTACTCCAAAGCATATTTGGCGAGATTGCTTTATTTGAACTTTTTGGACGAAACTCTAGAGCTTCATATTGATTGATAATGTTATCAATAAGAGCATATTTTTTTGCATCTGGATTTGGTTCATCTTGTATCTTCTCTAAGTATTTAAAATCAAATTTAAGCTTTGGATAGGTTGTTTTTAATTTTTCATCAAGCTGTCTTAAAAAAAGCTCCATATCTGTTTCTTTATAAATAAAGAAAAATATTTGTCTTCTAAAAGTAAATAGTAAGCTTACAACACCAACGATTAAAATAAATGATGAGATACTAAAATCTGCACCAAGATACTCGTTTCCTAAATAATCTAAATTTTCCATAATTTAATTGTAGCTAAAATCTTGTAATTCTACTCTTTAAAATCCAAGAGAGTTGGTTCACCTAAATAGTATCCTTGTGCATAATCGATTCCAAGTTCTTGCACTTTTGTATAAATTGCTTTACTAGATACAAATTCTGCAATTGTTTTTACACCCATTTTTCTTGAAAATTCTACGATAGTTTTTGTAACAAGTTGGGATTTTTTATCTTTATCAATATTTTTAATCATACTTGCATCAATTTTAAGATAGTCAAAATTAAGCTTCATAAGATACTCAAAATTAGAATACCCTGTTCCAAAATCATCAATAGAGATAGTTGCTCCATACTCTTTTACTTGTTTGATAAAGTGTTCAATTTGAACAAAATTTTCAATCCCTTCAGATTCCAAAATCTCAAATGATATTTTATGTGCAAACTTTTCTTGTTTAAATTCATGAATTATAAAATTAACTATTTCATCGTTCATCATATCATCTTTTGTAAGATTGATTGAGAAGATAGTATCCATTCTTTTTGCGATTTCAAATGTTTTTGTAAGCATAATATGAGTTAATTTAAAATAGATTTTGTTATCTTTTGAAATATCAAGAAAATGGATAGGGACTATAAAATCATCTTCACTTTCCTTAATTCGCATAAGAGCTTCATATCTAACAATTTCATTTGTTTGACAATCAACAATAGGTTGAAAGAGTGGAACAATTCTATCTTCATCTATCGCATTCATCAGTCTTTTTGTCCAAGAAATCCTATTTTCATACTCTTTTAAAGCAAGCATTTCATCACTATATGTGAGAAAATGTTTTTTATCTTTTTTGGCTAATTTCAGTGCAATATCAGCATTTGGTAGGAGCATAGTAGAACCATGAGCAATACCAATTGTAAGATTAATAAAGATTTTTTCTCCATTATCTAGTTCAAATTCATATTTACCAAGATGAGAGATGATAAATGAAGCGATATTTTCAAATTCAGCTAAATCTACACTTCCATGAGAAATAACACTAAATTCATCAGCATGCATTTTATATAAAGTGCTCGTTTTTGGTAACATCTCCAATAATTTATCTCTAAATTGAAGTAGAATTTTATCCCCGATGATACATCCATAAAGATTATTTATCTGTTGAAATTTATCAATATTAATAATCATAAAAAGAATATTTTGCTGTTTATCTAAAGCTTCAAGTAATGCTCTTCTATTTTTTAGCCCTGTTAAATTGTCATTATAAAATTGATATTCTATAGAATCAAGCATTCCATTGAACATCTCTTGCATTGTTTCAATCTCGTTGATATTGTGATCAACTTGTACCCTTTGTGAGATATCTGTACTTTTTTTAATAATATTTGCAGTATCAATAAAATTTTGCATAGGTTTTAAGAGGTATCTATTAAAATTTAAAAATAATAGAGTAAACATAATAATTGTAAATGAGATGATAAAAAATAAGAAAAGGTTAATAATATCATTAAGGGAAACTTTTAGTTCAGTGATAGGATAGTTGATATTGATAACACCTAAAACATCCCCTTCTTTTGCATTGGTATGGCAAGATTTACATTTATCATTAGCAATAACTGGAAAATAGTATTTTATAATTTCAGAATCAAGGATATCTAGGGTTTCTTTACCATTAAATGCATTTTTTATATCATTATTGTATGTTCTAATCTCTTTATCTTTTTCAATATCTCCATAAATAGAGGCAACTTTCTCCCCTCTGTATATTGAGATTTCTAATTTTTCATCAACTTTATTAAGTCTTGTGATAATTTCAGAGATTTCCTCTTTATTCCATCCTTTTTGCATAGCTGAATACATTGATTCAAAAACTAGTTTACTTGTTTTTCTAGCATCAACTTTGGCAAGATTTAAAATAACCTCTTCTTTGATATATTGACTGTAGATAATTGCTGAAAGGAGTGTTAAAAATAACATAGAAAAAATAATTTTTGCAGTAATCTTGTTGTATGTAGTTGACTGTTTGGACATCTATGTTCCCTTGATTTGTTATATAAAAATTATTTATAGATAAAAAAATAATTTTAGTTGTCATTTTTTCTAATAACACCTTAATAGCGACTAAAATAAGTATTCTTTTAAGTGAAACTGTTTACTATACCGTATGAGAATAACAACAATAGATTTAGGGTCAAATTCCCTTCGTGTTTTACAGTATGATTGTGCGACTCATCAAAGTATCGGTGAATATGAAAAGACGGTTGGCACCGCTGATGGTTTAGCAAAAAGTGGAAATATCTCTGATGAAGCAATAGAGAGAATTATAAATGCTCTCAAAGAAAGTATAGAAAAATTAGACTATGAACCATCAAACGTGGTAGCAGTGACTACTCAAGCGATGAGAGTAGCAAAAAATAATGTTAAAGTGGTAGAAAAAATCAAAGTTGCAACGGGGATAACTTTCCAAATAATTGATGGAGAAAAAGAGGCAAATCTTACACTATTGGCGATAGAGTATGCTTTAAAAAGAGAGAAGTTTTCAAGTGATGAGTTTTTGTTACTTGATATCGGCGGTGGTTCGAGTGAATTGATTGTAGTTTCGCACAAAGAGCAATTTGCTAAAAGTTTCCCTTTTGGGATTGTAACCCTTACCCAATCAAAAAATCAAAAAGAGGATTTCGCAAGTTTGCAAGCTGAAGTTGAGCTATTTTTAGAAGATATCCAAATTGATACGAAAGAGTTCCCTTTTATAAGTACAGCTGGAACTCCAACAACTATCTGTGCAGTTCATCTTGGGATGGACTATCAAACTTACGATAAACAAAAAGTAAATGGAACTAAACTCTATCTTAGTGATATTTGTAAAGTTCAAAAAGAGTTTCAAGACTTAAATGAAGAGGAGTTGATGAAAAAAGTTGGTACGGGAAGAACAGCTTATATCAATACAGGTGTAGAGATATTTAAACTCTTTTTTGAAATCTTAAAAAAAGAGTATTCGATTGTATTTGATGATGGACTGAGAGAGGGTGTTGCTATAGATTTTTGTTTACTCAAATCCTTTGAGAGAAATAGTCAGTAAAAATCCAACTAAAGTGGAAAATCCAGTGACTGAACCACCCTTCATATATGCCTCAGGAAGCATTGTTTGAGCTATCATTGTAAGCATAGCACCTGCTGCAATCCCTTGTAAAAATGCGAACCAACCGATAGTAGCACTTTGCATCAATATATTGCCAAACAATGCTCCAATTCCAGTAAAAAGGGTGATAGAACTCCACATAATAAAGATTTTCTTTTTGGATAATCCCTCATCTTCCATACCACGAGAACTTGATAGTGCTTCTGGAAAATTTGATAAAAATAATCCAGCAACCAAAGAGATACTAATAGTATGATGAATCATACTCGCACCAATTACTAAAGATTCAGGTATCCCATCTAATAAAATTCCAAGCCAAATAGCAAGTGAAGCACCATGAGGAATCGTTGATTCTACACCCATTTGAAGTAAACTTGT
>CAZHJR010000085.1:0-1522 GCA_964533335.1 uncultured Helicobacter sp.
TAATTTTTTACTATTATTCTCTACTCCATCATATAGGTTGTCACAAAATGGAAACTCTTTCAATAGCAATACAGCGATGGAAAGTTTTTGTAAAGTAATTTAGCTGTATCATTTAGTATAATGATTTACACCAAAAGTGCCAAATGGCATTGTTTAAAAGAGTTTATAAAATGATGAAAAATAAAATGAATACACTCCATAGAAAAATCACACTCTCTCTTGCTTTGATTATAGCCTTTTTTATGGCTCTTTTTCAAACATATACATACTATTCTCTTAAAAAAGTGCTCCATAACAATCTTGTTGAAACAACACAAAAGAGAATTCAAAGGCTCTCAGATGATTTATCTATACCAATCTCAAAACTTGATAAAAATTGGGTTGATTCACTCATCTCAACTGAAATCCAAGACGAAACAATTCATAAAATCATAGTGATTGTCAATGGTAAATTATTTACTTCAAGGGGTGAAACATTTGAGAATGAATTACAATATGAACCTGAAAAATTTGATCACATTCATATTTCTCTTTCAAAAGATATCATCTATGACGAACAAAAGATTGGTGAACTTAGATTTTATATAGGGACAGATAGTATCGAAAAAAGACTAACAGAGGAGATACAAAGAGCGATATTTCTCACACTTTTAGTCACTCTTATTATAACTTTTGTTTTGGGAGTGATTTTAAATAGATTGATTCTTATTCCAATACATAAACTTTTAAATGCGACAAATGAGCTATCGAGTGGAAACTATAATTGTTCTGCTATTGTACTTAGTGATGATGAGATGGGTCTTTTAGGTGAGAGTATCAATACGATGAAATCGAATATCCAAATAAGAGAGAAAGAACTCAATAAGAGCATAGATGAATTAAACAAGTTCTTTACTGTAACACTTGATCTTTTATGCATTGCTGATCTGGAAGGGAATTTTATAAGATTGAATAACTCTTGGAAGGATGTTTTAGGGTATCCGTTAGATGAAATATATAAACACAAATTTTTTGATTTTATCCATCCTGAAGATATCAATGCTACTTTTAAATCTGTAGAAAAATTGAGTAACAATCAAAATGTTATAGGATTTATTAATCGTTATAGATGTAAAGATGGTAGCTACAAATGGCTAGAATGGAGGTCTGTCCCCTATGAAAAATATATCTATGCTGCAGCTCGTGATATCACAGAATCCCTTATGCATAAAAAAGAACTCGAAAAGATGAATGACAATTTAAGGATAAATGTTTTAAAAAGAACCGAAGAGATTACACAGGCAAATAAAAAACTACAAGAGCTTGATAAACTTAAATCGATGTTTATAGCTTCTATGAGTCATGAACTGCGAACTCCACTCAATTCTGTTATTGGTTTTACAAGTGTGCTACTTCAAAGATTAAGTGGACCTTTAAATGAAAAACAAGAAGATCAGCTTCGACGAGTAAAATCAGCTGGGCAACATCTCCTAACACTTATAAGTGATGTGATAGATATTTCAAAAATAGAAGCTGGAAGGGT
>CAZHJR010000085.1:1622-7468 GCA_964533335.1 uncultured Helicobacter sp.
ATAAATATTTGGATAGAAGATACAGGTATTGGTATTGCAAAAGAGGATATCCCAAGATTATTTGAAGCATTTGAAAGATTAGAAACTCATCTGAGAGTTCAAGCTGGAGGAACTGGTCTTGGACTCTATTTAACAAAAAAAATTACAGAAACTATTTTAGAAGGAAAAGTTTGGGTTAAAAGTGAAGTGGGTATTGGCTCTACTTTTGGACTTCTAATCCCAAAAAGACTAAAAATAGTAGATAATACGAACGAAAGGGTTAAAAATTGAAAATTGATAAAAAACTTATAAAATATTTTTTTGTTGTTATAATTTTTTGGAGTATTGTTGTTACTGGTTCACTCCTTTGGAATATAAAGGAGCAAAGGGAGGTCACCGATAATTTAGCTAAAAAAGATGCCATAGCAAACTTTAATAAAGATCAAGCATTTCGTTTATGGGCGAGTAATCATGGAGGAGTCTATGTTCCAAAGAACGATAGAACACCAGCAAATATAAACTTAGCCCATATAGAAGAAAGAGATATCACAACACCTTCAGGAAAAGAACTTACCTTAATGAACCCAGCTTATATGCTTAGACAAATGATGGATGAATTTCCAAATGAATATGGTGTCAAAGGTCGTATTGTCAGTGATAAGCCTTTATGGCAACCAAATGCACCAGATGAATGGGAGAGTAAAGCAATCGAATCTTTTAAACAAGGGGCAAAAGAAAAATTTGAATTTACAACACACAAAGAAAAACCATACCTTCGTCTTATGAAACCTATGTTTGTCACAGATTCTTGCCTTAAATGCCATGCTCATCAAGGATACAATGTTGGTGATGTTCGTGGTGGAGTTGGGGTGATGGTGGATATGAAACCTTATCTTGAACATTTTTATCAAATTCGTACAAATCTTATTATCTCTTATTCGATTGTCTATTTTGTAGGTTTGATTTTGATTATTATTGGCGCTTGGAATATCAATAGATACCTTCTTAGATTGCAAGAAGCCTATGATATTGTTCAAAAATCTCGTGATAATTTGGAGATAAAAGTAGAAGAGAGAACAGATGAATTACAAAAAGCCAATATTAAACTCAAAGAATTAGACACATTAAAATCTATGTTTATAGCTTCAATGAGTCATGAACTACGAACACCTCTCAATTCAATTATAGGTTTTACAGGGGTACTACTTCAAGGGATGAGTGGAGAGTTAAATGAAAGACAAAAAGATCAACTTACAAGGGTCAAAAAATCAGGTCAACATCTCCTTTCACTTGTCTCTGATGTTATTGATATTTCAAAAATTGAAGCAGGCAGAGTTGAAGCATCAATTGAGGAGTTTTCCTTAAAAGAGGTTTTGAAAGATGTCGGTGATGAGATTGAAGTTGTTGCAAAGCCAGTTGGATTAACAGTTGAAATCGATATAAAAGAGGATATTATAATGGAAACAGACAAACGAAGAGTGAGCCAATGTTTATTAAATTATCTTAGCAATGCAGTGAAGTTTACTCAAAAAAGCGGAAAAATATTTATTAAAGTTGAAAACATTGATAATGATGTTAAAATATCGGTTATTGATAATGGAATTGGTATTTCAAAAGAGGATCAATCTAAGCTTTTTGAAGCATTTGAAAGATTAGATACTCATTTAAAGGTTCAAGCTGGTGGAACAGGACTTGGGCTTTATCTAACGAAAAAAATTACAGAAAATATTCTATGTGGAACTGTATGGATGGAGAGCAAAGAGGGTCTTGGAAGTATATTTGGACTTACAATTCCAAAAAGAATAAAAGGATAAAAAATGGCTAAAGTTTTAATCATAGAGGATAATGAAAATAATATGGAACTTATCAGCTTTATACTTGAAGTAAATAAAGAAGAAACTATAAAAGCTATCAATGGACTGAGTGGTGTTGCATTAGCTTTGAGTGAAAAACCAGATTATATTATTTTAGATATTCAACTACCTGATATTGATGGTTTTGAGGTTCTTAATCGTATCAGAGCTTCAAAGGAAGCTAAAGATATCCCTATTATTGCTATGACATCTTATGCAATGAGTGGCGATAAAGAGAGGATGTTAAAAGCTGGTTGCAATGGATATATTGAAAAACCTATTGATCCTGAAAGAGTTATCGCTCAAATAAATAAAATATTAGAAAGATGAAAGATGAAAGCACTTGTGATTGAAGACAACGAAAACAATAGGGAACTTATCTCTTTTATCTTAACATATGCAGGTTATAGTGTAGAGTTAGCTAAAAATGGTTATGAAGGATTGATGATGGCACAAACAGAGTTGCCAGATTTTATTATTTTAGATATTCAACTTCCTGATATTGATGGCTTTGAGGTGTTGCAAAATCTTAGAAGTGATAAAAAATTTAAAAACATCCCTATAATTGTGATGAGTTCATACGGCTTAGATGGTGATGAAAAGAAGATTGCAGATCTAGGTGGAAACTACTATATCGAAAAACCAATTGCTCCTGAAACTGTGATGGTTGAGATCGAAAATGTACTGAAAATTGCAAGAGGAAATATAACTCAAATAGAAGGCAGAGCATAATGGAAGAAAATATAAAAGTCCTTTTACTTGATGATAGTGATGATACACTTGTTTTACAAAGGACTATCCTAGAATCGTATGGTTTTGCTGTAGAGTCAGCAATAGATGGTTTAGATGGTTTAGAAAAACTAAAAACCTTTACTCCTGATATCATCATCTCTGATATCTTAATGCCTCATATGGATGGTTTTGAATTTTGCCGTAGAGTCAAAGCTGATGATAGTTTCAAAAATATCCCTGTTGTGTTTTATTCAGCTCAATATACAGATGAATCTGATAAATCTTTGGCTCTTGATGTTGGAGCTGAGGGTTTTATCACAAAACCAATCGAAATAGATAAATTTCTTGAAATTATTGTCACAATTTTAAAACAATCAAAAGAAGAGAAATCTCCAAAAGAAACTACTCAAGATATAGAGTTTGATCAAAAACATTATGAAGTGCAAGCAAAAATGTTAGATAAGAAACTTCATGAATTAGAAGAACAAAACAAAAAACTCCAAAAAAGTGAAGCTAATTATAAAAGACTTATAGAGGGACTTAGCGGTGATTATTTTATCTTTAGGCATGATACAAATGGGGTGTTAACCTATGTAAGTCCAACAGTTAAAGAGACTATGGGCTACAATTTTGAAGAGTTTCTAAGTCACCCTTATAATGATTTTTTAACACCAGATCCAATAAATGACAAAGTTGAAAAATATACAAATGATGCCCTCAATGGAACTCCTCCACCTATGTATGAGATTGAGGTATATGCAAAAGATAAAACAAAAAAATTTCTTCAAATCTCAGAACATCCGTTATATGATGAAGATGGAAATATTATCGGAGTTGAAGGGATAGCACACAATATTACTCTTCAAAAAATAACTCAATTTCTAGAAGAAGAGGCACTAAAAAAATTCCATGATGGTATGGTTGATATGATTAAGGCATTTAGTATGGCAATTGAAAAAAGAGATTCTTATACTGCTGGACATCAAACAAGAGTATCAGAACTCTCCATCCTTATTGGAAATAAATTAGGCTGGGATAAAAATAGAATAGAGGGATTACAACTTGGGGCATTAATTCATGATATTGGAAAAATTGCTGTTCCTATTGAGATTTTAAGTAAACCTGGACACTTATTGCCTATTGAATTTAGTCTTATACAAATTCATGCTCAAGTTGGATTTGATATTTTAAAAGATATAGATTTTCCATGGCCAATAGCCCCAATGATCCATCAACATCACGAAAGGATAGACGGTACAGGGTATCCTCTTGGATTAAAGGGGGATGAGATACTTGAAGAAGCTAAGATTTTAGCTATTGCAGATGTTGTAGAAGCTGTAGCTTCGCATCGTCCATATCGACCTGCTCTTGGGATAGATGCTGCCATACAAGAGATACAAAATGGGAAAGGAACCCTCTATGATTCTCATATCGTTGATGTTTGTATAGAAGTTTTAGAGGAAAATAAAAATCTACTCGACTAAAAAGATTACATAGGGAGCTTTATCTCAAATAAAGCCCCTTGATACTCAATATCTCCTATTGTAAATGTTTCGTTTGAAGCAGTGATACTCCCTTCCATTCTTCCTGTAATAAGCTTATAAGTCATATGAAGTCCAAGTCCTGTACCAATTGATTGGTGTTTTGTAGTGAAATATGGCTCAAAAATCTTATTCATTATACTTTCTGAAATACCACCACCATTATCTTTAAACTTAATTATAAGGTGTGAATCTTCAACAAAAGCTTCAAGAAAAACATATCTTTCATCTAACTGATTATGCTCTATCAAAGCATCTTTTGCATTATTAAAAAGATTAAGTAGAGATTGATTCAATTCATTTTTAAATCCATTAAATTCAATATCTTCGTTTATAGTGATGCCAAAATGGATATTGTGCTCTTTCACCAGCGGAGAAACAAGGTTTCCAAAAGAATCCAAAGCATCTTTAAGATTAAAAAACTCTTTATCCCCCTCACCTCTTATAAAATTTCTAAAATCATCAATTGTATCTGAGAGATATTTTGTTTTACTAACAATCTCTTCCATTTTGTGATCTATCTCTTCATTTGTATGGTAAATCCCCATAGAGTAATGCAGTTGTATCCCTGAAGCTATTGTTGAAATCATTGTTAAAGGTTGTCTCCATTGGTGAGCAATATTTCCTATCATCTCCCCAAGGGCAGCAAGTTTTGTTTGTTCAAAAAGCATATGGTCTTTTTCTCTATTTTTTGCAACCTCTTCAACTATCTTTTGTTCTAGATTTTCATTTAAAATCTCTAATTCATAATGACTCTCTTCAAGTTCTCTGTTGAGATTATTCAAAGAACTTGTTTTCTCATCTACCAGTTCCTTTAGAATTTTTTTCTCATTGACCATTTTATAAGCAAAAGCAACACTAAAAAATAAAAAAAGAATCACTACCACAAGTGAATAATAAAAGTTAATTTGTTTATTAAGAATATAAGATGGCTCACTTCGTAAAACCAATACCCCAACTATTTTATTTGTTACTGGATTTTGCACTTTGATAAATGTCATAATGCTTCTACTTTTTGCATCAAATAATGAGAATGACTCATTTTCAAATCCTCTTTGATTGACAATATCTTCTGTTTGTGATGATGCTTCTAAACTTATATTTTTTTTGTTGTAAGCTTGAAGAGCCTCACCTGCTTCTTTTTCATAGTAAAAATCTCTAAATTGTGATTGATTATAATTCCCTTTTTGACTCTCAAAAACATTTTGTTCAACTGCCTCTTTTGAAATAAGAAATTTTCCAAAAAGTTCAAAATTCTTTATCATCTCAATATTCATAACCAAAGTGCTAAAAGAGACCTCTACACTTCCAATATGAGTTTCATCATAAAATAGAGGATAAACAAATCGATATCCATTATAGATTCTCCCCTCTTCAAATCCATCGATAGGTTTTTGAAATTGATTCACATATTTGATGGTTGAACGAATATTTGTCAAATCATCCCCAAACATTTTTGGCTTATGGAATCGTAAAAAACTTTCATTATTTGGCAATTGAAAATGAAGTTGCTTGATATTGTACTCTTTAAGAAGAAGGTAAGTATGCTTTAAACTCTCATAGAGTTGTGTTCTCATTTTATTTTTGTCATCTTCTGTTCCATTTTGAGCTTTTTGTATGATAGTTTTTACCTCATCTGTATCTATTTTTGTTTTAAAAATAACATTAGCGAGTTTTTTGTATTCATCATAGATTACAGTGTAATTTTGTAGATTTTTTTGTGTAGTTGCTTCAAGATGCT
>CAZHJR010000086.1:0-7180 GCA_964533335.1 uncultured Helicobacter sp.
GATTAAATTAAATGGAGGCTCAAATTGTTGGATCAATCTACAAGTCATCTTGATAAATTTTGGGAAATTTATCATAAGCAAGACAGAAAGAAAATAGAAGAATTTACTAAGTATATGGATAAATTTGCGGTAAATTTCAATCTTTACAAAGATGGAAATTTTATAGAGAGGTCTTTACCTTTTGATGTCGTTCCTAGAATCATAGGTGCTAGTGAATTTAATAAGATAGATAGAGGACTATCTCAAAGGGTAAAAGCTTTAAATCTATTTTTAGAGGATTTATATACTGACCAAAGAATAGTCAAAGATGGGGTGATTCCTAGTGAATTTATCTATCAAGCAAAAGGTTTTTTGCACGAACTCAAAGGGCATTCTCCTTCAAAAAAATTAAGAACACATATCAATGGTATTGACCTTGTCAAAGATACTGTCACAAATGAGTGGATTATTTTAGAAGATAATTTAAGAGTTCCAAGTGGAGCGAGTTATCCACTTTCAATTCGAGATACATATAGAAAAATCTATCCGGAATTTTTTGAAAATCTCAAAATTGAACCAATTAAACAATATCCTGACTATATCAAAGAATCTATGAATTATGTAAATTGTGGTGGGATAAATGTTGTTTTAACCCCAGGACGATTTAACTCAGCTTATTATGAGCATAGTTATTTAGCTCAAATGAGTGAAGCACTACTGGTTAGAAATCATGAACTTATCGTAAAAGACAAAGTTGTCTATTTTAAAAATTATGATGGAAAACTTGTACGAGTAGGGGCAATTTATAGAAGACTTGATGATGAGTTTTTAGATTCAAAATTCTTTAATCCAGAGAGTTTAATAGGAGTTCCAGGACTTATGGAGGCATATTTAGCCGGTAATGTTGCTATTATGAATGCCCCTGGAAATGGTGTTGCTGATGATAAAGGGATATATTATTTTGTACCACAAATGATAAAATATTATCTAGGGGAAGAGGCACTTTTAAAAAATGCACCAACATATTTGCCATATTTTGAAAACGATATGAAATATATGATGGAGAATATGGAAAAACTTGTTATTAAAGATGTAGCAGAAGCTGGTGGATATGGGGTGATGTTTGGGCATAGTATGACAAAAATTCAAATAGAAGACTTAAAAACTATTATAAAAGCAAATCCAAGAAGATTTATAGCTCAAGAGTTGATAGAATTTTATGATGAGAAATGTTATATCAATGATCAATTACTCCCACGAAAAGCTGATTTTAGGGCTTATGTGGTGATGGCTGATGAGCCAAAAGTATGGAAATGTGGGCTTACACGATATGCGATGGAGGCTGGAAATTATCTTGTCAATTCTTCTCAAGGTGGAGGATTTAAAGATACATGGGTTATGGGAGAATAAAGATGAAACAGTTAATTACAGCAAATTCAGCACTAAGTCTTTATTGGCTTGGAAGATATCTTGAAAGGGTTGAAGCTTCACTTATTGATATCAATAGAGCATATGATAATATCATTGATGTTGATCCAAATGAGGGTGTAGCACTTTATGAAAAATTAGGAATTGAGATAGAATATACAAATTCTTCAGAGTTTTTGAATGTCGCAATTTTTGGAAAGCATCCATCAAATCTCTATGAACTTTTGAGTTTTGCTAGAGAAAATGCAATTATCTCAAGAAGCTATATAGAAGCAGAAGCATTTGGTTCAATCATAGAACTTCATAAACATTTTGAAGTTGCCGAAAAAAACTCACATTTTGTTGATTTTAGATTTATAGATACAGCAATGTCTTTAATTAGTGAAATTTGGGGAGAACTTACAAGAAAACAAACAAGAAATGTGCATGATTATTTTATTGCAATGGGTAAGAATGTTGAAAAAGTTGATATTCACTTAAGATTAGCAAGAGATAAAGAATTTGCACTTGTTGTAATGAAAGAGATAGATACTATTGTTTCTATTTTGGCTCCAGATGCAAAGTTCAAGCCACATACAATTGATGAAGATGATGATATTATTCTTACTTCAATTAACAATAAAATTAATAAAATTATCGTGGAGTAGTCGATTTTGAAAGTAAAAACAAAAGAGATTTTTAGTTCAGAACTTCCAGTTGGGGAGACTTTGTCTATAAAAAGGACAAGATTTGAATCTGAAGAGAAAAGTGAAAATAAAAAAAGAATATCGATTGTAAGTGGTATCCATGGAGATGAGTTGGAAGGGCAGTTGGCTATCTATCTTCTTTCGAAATGGTTGAATGAAAATGGTGAGAAGTTACAAGGGATTGTTGATATCTATCCAGCTGTCAATGCTCTTGGAGTGGATACCATAACGAGAGGTTTTCCTATCTATGAAGTTGACCTTAATCGAGCATTTCCTGGTGGAAAAAATGACTTTTTACCAGGTCAAATTGTTTATGCCTTAACTCAAGATATTAAGGGGAGTGATATAGCGATTGACATCCATTCGAGTAATATTTTTCTTAGAGAGATTCCGCAGATTAGAATAAATAAAGAGTTTAGCCCATCAACTTTACCTTTAGCAAAAGAGCTTAATTGTGATTTTATCTGGATTCATGATGCTGTGACTGTTTTGGAAGCCACATTTTCCCATACACTCAATTCTTTAGGAACAAAAACTTTAGTTGTAGAGATGGGTGTAGGAATGAGACTTACAAATAGATATGGAGATCAGCTTTTAGCTGGAATGCTTAATCTTATGAAAAAAGAGGGTATTATCAAAACCGATGAGGAGTTTGAAGCTAGAACACCTTTTACTTCAGAATCTGGGGAAGTTTATTATATGAATGCACCTAAGAGTGGATTATTTGTTCAGTTTTTAGATCATTGTGCTGTAGTAAAAGCGGGTGATAGGATAGGTGAGATTGTAAGTCCACTTACAGGGGAAGTGTTAGCAGAACTCAAAGCCCCAAATGATGGAATATTATTTACTTTACGAGAATATCCTGTGGTTTATGAGGGGTCACTCATCGCTAGAATTTTTGGAGAAAGCAAGTGAAAAAAATAGAGATATTAAGGATTGACTCGCTTAGTCGTGCCCCTTTGGTTGTTGAAGGATATTTATTTGAAGGAAGTGACAAAAATGCACCATCATTAGCGATAGTTGGTGCGATGGATGGAGATGCCATTTTACCACTTTACTCAGCTGCAGGTATAGTGGAGTTTTTAAAAAATACCATCGATAGAGAGAAGATTAAAGGAGATATCCTTGTGATTCCTTCAATTAATCATTATGCACTTAATATTAGTGAACGATTTTGGCCATTAGATAAAACAGATTTGAATATGATGTTTCCTGGATACGATTTAGGAGAAACAACTCAAAGGATAGCTGCAAGAGTTTTTAAAGCAATTCAAGGCTATACCTATGGGATAAATTTAGAAAGAAGAAGAGATCCATCAAACTGTTTGCCACATATTAAACTTTTTAAAAGTGGTTATGAAGATATCAAGGTGGCTAAACATTTTGGATTTAAAATCATCCATCATAGTGAACTTAGATCAATTGATACGGTTACATTACAGTATAATTGGCAACTTTGGGGAACAAAAGCTTATTCGATAGTTTGCCCTGTTGATAATCTTGTAGATAGTAATGTATCAAATCAAATTCATCAAGCTATGGTACGATTTATGGATAAAACAGGTGTAATTGAGCATAAAATATTTAATGCTTATGAGTCTAATATTATCAATAAAAATAATCTTAAAATTGTAAAAGCAAAAAAAAGTGGGATATTTATACCAAAAGAGGTGGTTGGAAATTATGTTGTAAAAGGGCAAGTGATAGGGGTGATTATCCACTCTTTACGAGGTGAAATCATCAATGAAATCAAAGCATCTTGTGATGGGATGATAACTTGTTGTTTTAGTAATTCTCTTATTTTAGAAAATGCGGTTGCTTTTCGGATAGCAAAAGTTAGATAATAATAGTTACAAAATAGAGTCTATTACAAATTACTTTTAAAGCTATCTTCGATATTATTAAACAATTTTTATGTAAGGAAAAATAATGTTTTTTGGGAATAGCAAGATTAAAGATGAAGAGATAGCACAGTTAAAGCTTCAGATAGAAAATTTAAAAGTGCAAGTAGGTCAAAAAGAAAGAGAAGTAACATCATTGCAGAGTGAACTACTTAGTGTAAATAAAGGTGAATTAGTAGCTCTTTCTCTTGAAAATAAAAGATTAAAAGAGATAGCAGCACTCTCTCAACAAGAGGGACTCGTTGCTTTTAAAAATGATGGATCAATCTTTTTTATGAACAATAGAGCAAAAGAAAATATCGATTCAAATAGCACTTCAAGTGTTTTTAAAGCTGTTACAAGTGGTGAGAATAAAGTGGTTCTTCATGATTGTGAAGCTTCAATAGTTACAAAAAAAGTTGATGATATCTATATTGTGTCATTACGAAAAACATCAATTCATGATAATAAAGAGGATGGACTTCTTTCAAAACATAACCATAATATCAACCATTCATTAGCTGATACACAAAGCACTTATTTATCACTTTTAGAAGACCTTCAAAATATGATGAAAGAATCAAAAGGAACGGCTGATGGTTCAAATGAGGGATTAAAGCTTACTCAAAATATAGTGAACGATACAACAAATCTTTACCAACAAATAGAAACAGAAGAGGAGATAGTTAACTCTTTGGTAAAAAAAAGTAGTGATATTTCAGAAGCTATCACTGTGATTGATCAAATTGCATTTCAAACAAACATACTCTCTTTAAATGCGGCAGTAGAAGCAGCAACTGCAGGTGAAGCAGGAAAAGGATTTGCGGTTGTTGCTCAAGAGGTAAGAAACCTTGCAACAAGAAGTGCAGATGCTGCAAAAACTATCAAAACAGTCGTAGAAGCGATACAAGTTGAAACTGCAAGGATGAAAAAAAGTTCAGATGTAGTGTCTTCTGTTGTAAATGAAACTAAAAAAAGAGTTGATGTGTTGATAACTCTTATGAACCAATTTCAAAAAAACTCTTCAAGATCAGTGTTTGAGGTGGAAAGTATAAGCAATAAAATATTTGTAAATCTAGCAAAGCTCGATCATGTTATCTATAAGAATAATCTATATCAACTTATTTTTGGAGATGATAATAAGTTTAAAGCAGTTGACCATCATAATTGCCGACTTGGAAAATGGTACGATACAGGGCTAGGAAAAGAGCAATTTAGCCATGTTAAATCATTTAGGGGATTAGAACCATTCCATAAAATTGTCCATGATGAAGCAAATGCTTTAGCTCATGAATGTTCTGGTAGTAGTGTCGTATGTACAAAACAAATTATAGAAGAGAGAATTAATAAAATAGAAAAGGGTAGCTTAGGGGTATTTGAATATCTTGATAAAATTTTAGAAGAAAAAAATCACGATACTATGTTTCAAGCAAAAAAAGATTTATTTGATGATAAAGGGAAGAAATAAGATGGAAAATAAACGATATAACATCGCGGTAATTGATGATGAATCTGAAGTTTTAAGTATGATTGAGAGATTTTTAGCAAGAGGAGATAGGTACAAAGTTCATACTTTTTCAAATCCTGTGACTGCATTATCCCATATTGAAAATAATTTTGATGTAATTTTGCTTGATATTATGATGCCTCAAATGAATGGGTTAGATGTTTTAGAAAAGATAATGGCTAAAAATCCAAATCAAAAAGTGATTATGATGACGGCATTTTCTACACTTGATAAAGTACTGAAATCACATAAATATGGTGCAATTCATTATCTGATGAAACCATTTGATTCTCTAGAATCACTTGAACGAAAGATTACAGAGGTTATCAACTCTTAATGGTTTACAATAAGAAAGTTTCTTTCTTCTTTTTCTTTTTGATAGCACTTGTAGGTGCTACTGGTTGGATGTATCAAAACAATCATTTTAATGTCATTGTCTATATAGTTCTCATTTTTATATTTTATTTTTTATATCATCAAGCACAAACAAAAGAGATTTTAGAAAGAAAAAATAAAGAGTTAGAAGAGAGTTGGAAAATCGTTGATAAGTATGTAATCTTTTCTACAACGGATATTCATGGGGTGATAACCAATGTGAGCTCAGCATTTTGTGATATTAGTGGATTTAGCAAAGAGGAACTTATTGGGAAGTCTCATCGCATTATTCGGCATCCAGATACACCAAAAGAATATTTTGAAAAACTTTGGAAAACTTTACAAGAGGATAAAATCTGGATAGGTTTGGTAAAAAATAAAAATAAAAGTGGTGAGAAATATTGGATTAAGACATTTATTGAACCATTATTTGATGAAAATGGGATAAAGATAGGATATAAAAATATAGCTGTTGATATGACTGATTCAAAAGCTCTAGAAAAAATCAACCATAGTCTTAAAAAAAAGGTCAAAAAAGCAGTAAAACTAAATATTGCACAGTATCAAAAACGGCAAGAGGAACAAATTCAAAATATGAAGTTAAGTTCCATTGGAGCATTAGCAGCTGGTATTACTCATGAAATCAACACCCCTTTAACTTATATGAAGGGTAATTTTGAGATGATGAAGTATGATATTCTTGATTTGCAAAATAATGAGAGTTTAAAAGAAAATCTTCTATTAAATCACCAAAAGATTTCGGGTGGAATTTTACGAATCTCAAATATTATAGAAGCTATGAGAGAATTGGCTTCTAGTACAAAAGAGGATCTAAAAGTAAATACGAATGTGTATCTTTCTTTGATAACTTCTTTAACTATGGTTCATAATAAATCAAAACAAATTGCAAAAATTTTTATTAACGGCAGCCTATTTGATATTAATATGACACATGAAACTACTTATGAATACAATATCTTTGTCCATAAGCAAAGGATTGAGCAAGTATGGATAGTGATTATTAATAATGCACTTGATGAGCTTGTGAAAATGGAAGAATATGAAGATAGAAAATTATCGATAGATATAGAAACTGATGATGATAAAGTGATAATATATTTCAAAGATAATGCAGGTGGAATAGATGATTCTATTATAGAAAATATTTTTGATCCATTTGTTAGTACAAAGGAATCCGGTGGAATAGGAATTGGACTTAATATTGCCAAAAAGATTATCGATAGCAATGGTGGAAATATTGAAGCATATAATGAAAATAGTGGGGCTGTTTTTAAAATTATTTTTCCAATGAATAAGTAGGTTTT
>CAZHJR010000087.1:0-7150 GCA_964533335.1 uncultured Helicobacter sp.
CAGCATTAACAGCATCACTATAAGCTTTGACAAGCCCACCAGTTCCAAGCATCGTTCCACCAAAATATCGCACTACAATCACAGCACTATTAATTATCTCAGCACCAGCAAGGACTTTTAGACAAGGTCGTCCACTTGTCCCTTTTGGCTCTCCATCATCGCTACTATTTTCTACGATTTGCTCAAATTCATTGAGATATCGATAGGCATACACATAGTGCCTTGCTTTTGGATGCTCAGTTTTTAATCGCTCCATCATCGCCTCAAACTCATTGTATGGGCAAAGATGAGCTATAAATTTTGATTTTTTTACTTCAATAGTTGAGCTAAACTCTTTTTCTATAAATTTCAATTTTGTACCTAAATAGCTTTATATGTTATCTAAACAACTTCAAATTGTATCAAAAGGAGTGTTAGTTTTTAATTTTTATTATTTTTTTTAAGATAAAAAGAGATAAAGTTTAGGAAAGTAAAATATAAGGAGAATAAAAATGAAAGCAATTTCGTTAATCGTGGCATTTATGGTAATTACGGTTTTTAGTGGATGCTCAACAAACCAACTGTTACATAAAAATAATGGTAATGCTCACAGTAATAAAGATAAATCGAAACATTAAATCTGTAATTTTTTGGATTTTGACTTTACCTAGAAAAGTTAAAATCCATTAAGCCTAACCTCTTTTTCCATAAACTTCAACTATAATCCCACCTATGAGATTAGATATATACTTAACCAACCATCCGCAAATAGAGAGTCGCTCAAAAGCAAGTGAGCTTATTAAAAATAAAAAGATTTTAGTTGATGGAGTAGTTATCACTAAAACATCTTTTAACTATGAAGAGGGGATGGAGATAGAGATTTTGCAAGATGAGTTTTTTGTAAGCCGAGCTGCTTATAAACTCAAATATTTTCTCTTTGAGATTGATATCGAACTTCAAAATAAAACAGCCCTTGATATAGGAAGTAGCACAGGTGGATTTACCCAAATACTTTTAAACAATGGTGTTAAATCTGTCACTTGTGTTGATGTTGGGACAAACCAACTGCATGAAACGATACGAGATGATAAGCGAATCAGTGTTTTTGAAAAAACAGATATTAGAAATTTCCATCCAAATATCACTTACGATGTGGTGACTTGTGATGTATCATTTATCAGTATTTTAAATATTTTAGCTGATATTGCAAGATTGGCACACAAAGATGTGATTATCCTTTTTAAACCACAATATGAAGTGGGGCAAAATGTGAAAAGAAATAGCAATGGAGTGGTGCAAGACCCACTAGCAATTCGAGTTGCAAGAGATAGATTTATAAGTGAAGCATTTAAACTAGGACTTCATTTGGTTCATGCAAGTCAAAGTAAAGTAGCAGGGAAAGAGGGAAATATTGAAGAGTTGTTTTACTTTAAAAAGTAGCATTACAAGTATAGCAATTGGTGGATTTGATGGGATGCATCTTGCCCATCAAGAGCTTTTTAAAAGGCTTGATGCCAATGGTGCTATTGTCGTAATTGAGACAGGTTATGCAAATCTTACCCCAAAAATAAATAGAGCAAAATATACATCTTATCCACTTTTTTACTATCCATTACATGATATAAAACACTTCACTCCAAAAGAGTTTGTTGGACTTTTACAAGAGGAGTTTCCAAATTTACAAAAAATAGTTGTAGGGTTTGATTTTAAATTTGGTGCAAATGCAAGTGGTTCAATAGAGATACTAAAATCTCTTTTTCATGGTGTCGTAGAAGTTGTAAATGAGTTTTTTTGTGATGATATTGCAGTGCATAGCAGAGTGATACGAAATTTTATTTCAACAGGAGATATCCAAAAAGCAAATCAGTTTTTAGGTAAGAATTACACAATTTTTGGAATACATATCAAAGGGCAAGGGTTAGGAAAAAAACAATTTGTCCCAACTATCAATATAGAGTGTGAAGAATTTTTACTTCCATCTGAGGGGATTTATGCTACCTATAGTATTGTGAATGGTATAAAATACCCAAGTGTAAGTTTTTTAGGTCATAGAGTTTCAACGGATGGAAAATATGCTATTGAAACACATATTTTAGGTAATGATTTAGAAGATATTTATTCTCATATCGAGATAGAATTTATAAAGAAAATAAGGGAAAACCAAAAATATGAGGATTTGGAACAACTGAAATTTCAGATACTTGATGATATCGAAGTAACAAAACAAATTCTTATCTAAGCTAATTTTTATTAAGTCTTTTTTGGCTATAATCAGTGCCATTTAATATAAAATTACACACAATCTTCAGATTGTGCTTTAGGGATGAAATGTGATGAAACTTGTTTTATCACATTTGAAATAAAAAATAAAGTGATGGTTCCCTTCATTTTATGAAATAAAATTAAGGATAAATAAATTGAACGAATATTATTATGAATTAAAAATCACACCAAGTAAATATTATGAACTATTTTTGGATTTGGTGATGAGTTTAAGTGAAGATGCTCTTGAGGAACTTGATGGAACTATCATCATTAGAAGTGAAGAGGAGCTTGATGAGATAGTTACAGGAATCGAATACTTTACACAAGAGTTAAAAACAACCCTAGGTGAAGAGATTAGTTGCAATATCTCGCTTGAAAAGATAGAAAATGAAAACTGGATACAAAAATACAAAGATAGTATTGAGCCAGTTTTGTGTGGAAAATTTTATATCCATCCAAGTTGGTATGAACCAAAAGAGGATAAACTCAATATTTTAATAGACCCAGCACTTGCTTTTGGAAGTGGTCACCATGAAACGACAAGTAGTTGCCTTGATGCGATTAGTAAATATGTACAAAGTGGTGATAGTTTAATTGATGTGGGGACTGGAAGTGGGATACTTGCTATTGCTGCAACAAAACTTGGAGCAGTTTGTGATATATGTGATACAGATTCACAAGCTACTGAAAATGCAGTTATAAACTTCACTTCAAACGGTGTTTCGCCAAATAATGTTTGGACTGGAAGTGCAGTTATTTCAAAAGAAAAATATGATGTAGTCGTAGCAAATATCGTAGCAGATGTCCTTATCATGATACATAAAGACTTAAAAAAAGTTTTAAAAGATGATGGTATATTGATCCTTTCAGGGATACTTGAAAATTATGAAGATAAAGTTCTCAAAAAATTTGAAGAGTTTGAGATAATAGAAAGAATAGCTAAAAATGAATGGCGAACTTTAATACTAAAAGGAAAAAAATAACTAATGGCAAATCAGCAAAATAACAGTAACCAAAATAATAATAATCCAAATAACGACGATGATAAAGGGTTTTTCAATAATCCCATTTTAGTCTTTGTGATATTTTCAATTGTTTCAATTATGGCATTTAAGACACTTTTCCCTCAGGATGATATGAATGCAAATGGAGCTTCTGGGACTTATGGGCAACAGCAAAAGACTGTTTCATATTCAGATTTAAAAACACTTATTAACAATGGTAGTATAGATTATGTAGGAATTGGACCAACAACAATTAAAGCAACTGGAAAGCTAACAACTGGTGAACAAGTAGCTTACAAAGTGAGAAGAGTTGTTCCAGATGAAACACTTGTACCAACTTTGGAAGAGAAAAAGATAGCTTATGGTGCATTTAGTGAAGAGAATCTTTTAGGGGATATGCTTTTTGGATGGGTTTTACCTATTTTGATTTTCTTCCTTATTTGGTCATTTTTGGCTAAACGAATGGCAAAATCTATGGGTGGTGGAATCCTTGGAATGGGTGGATCTAAAAAAATGATAAATAGTGAAAAGCCAAAAGTAAAATTTGAAGATATGGCTGGAAACAAAGAGGCAAAAGAGGAAGTTCAAGAGATTGTTGACTTTTTAAAATCACCTGATAGATATGTTAATCTTGGAGCTCAAATTCCAAAAGGTGTTCTTTTAGTAGGACCTCCAGGGACAGGAAAGACACTGTTAGCAAAAGCGGTTGCTGGTGAAGCTGATGTTGAATTTTTAAGTGTTACTGGTTCTAGTTTTATTGAGATGTTTGTTGGGGTTGGAGCTAGTCGTGTAAGAGACCTTTTTGAGCAAGCAAAAAAAGTTGCCCCTGCAATTATTTTTATTGATGAGATTGATGCTATCGGAAAAAGTAGGGCTAGTGGTGGAATTGGTGGAAATGATGAGAGGGAACAAACTTTAAATCAACTTTTAGCAGAGATGGATGGATTTAATAGTGCTGGTGCTCCTGTAATTGTTTTGGCTGCGACAAATAGACCTGAAATCTTAGACCCTGCACTCCTTAGACCTGGGCGATTTGATAGACAAGTTTTGGTAGATAAACCAGACTTAGAAGGGAGAATCGAGATACTTAATGTTCACATTAAGGGAGTGAAAATAGCTAAAGGGGTTGATTTAAGAGAGATAGCTGTTATGACAGCTGGACTTGCTGGAGCTGATTTGGCAAATATTATCAATGAAGCAGCATTACTTGCTGGAAGAGGAAATAAAGAAGAGGTTTCACCATCACATTTTAAAGAAGCGGTTGAGAGACAAATTGCTGGACTTGAAAAGAAAAGTAGAAGAATCTCTCCAAAAGAAAGAGAGATTGTCGCATACCATGAATCTGGACATGCAGTTATGGCTGAGGTTACAAAAGGTGCTAAAAAAGTAAATAAGGTATCAATTGTACCAAGGGGACTAGCAGCTTTAGGATACACTTTAAATACACCAGAAGAAAATAAATATCTGATGCAAAAACATGAACTTATCGCTGAAGTGGATGTTCTTCTTGGAGGTCGAGCAGCGGAACAAGTATTTATTGGTGAGATTAGTACAGGTGCTGGAAATGACCTTGAAAGAGCAACAGAGATAATCAAAGCGATGGCAAGTGTTTATGGTATGAGTGAAGTAGCTGGACTTATGGTACTTTCTCGTCAAACAAATCAGTTTTTAGGTGGCGGACAAACGAGTAAAGATTATAGTGATAAACTCGCTCAAGATTTAGATCAACATATCAAAAATACTTTAAATGAAAGATATGAACATGTTGTTCAAACTTTAACAGATTATAGAGAATCTGTAGAACTTATGACAAAAGAGCTTCTTGATGTTGAAGTTATTACTGGTGAAAGAGTAAGGGAAATCATTAAGCAAACGGGTAAAGAGATTTATGAAGGGGGAGACCTACATCAAGATGGAAAAGATAATAATTAGTCAATATATTTTAAAAGAGGGCTATTCTAAGATAGCAATAGCTTTAGGTGTAACTCTAGTGCTTTTTGTACTAGGGTTTTCATTTTTTGCAAAAATAGGTGTATTGGTAGTTCTTGCATTACTTTGGATATATCGAAATAATCTCTCTATCATTCATAATCCCATAAATTTAAGTGATACAATTTATGCTCCAATTGATGGAAAAATTGCAAGTATTGATAAAAGTGATGGGAAACAAAAAGTTTATATCGATGTAACTCTTTGTGGAAGTCATATTTTAAGAGCACCAATGGGTGGAGTTTATACAATCAACTCTTTGGTAAATGGGTTGAATCTTTCAAGTTGGGCATTTAAAAGTAAGGCTTTAAATTCAAGAGCTGTTTTATCTTTTAAAGATTCAAATGAAGATGAAGTGAAACTTGAAGTTACAAGTGGGTTTTGTGGAGGAAAAATTGAACTTTATCCTGATAGTAAAGAATTAACTACAAGAGAGCCAATTGGTGTATTTATACATGGGATGGTTATTGTAGAAGTTCCAGCTACTTATGGAATAAAAGTGTATATTGGAGAAAAAGTTACAGGTGGAATCTCTGTGATTGCAGGTAAAATTGAGTAATAGTTTTAAAACCTTAACCAATCTCAATCCAAATCTCCTTGCAATACTTTTAAAATTTGATTTTAAAGAGATGACAGAGATTCAAGAAAAATCTTTGCCATATAGCCTCCTTGGAAAAGATATCATCGCAAAAGCAAAAACAGGAAGTGGCAAAACTATCGCTTTTTCTCTGCCTATCCTAAATAAACTAGATACAAAAACCTTTGATATCCAAACAATGATACTAGCTCCAACAAGAGAACTAGCAAATCAAATCAGTGAAGAGTTAAAGCAATTAGCAAAATTTCAACACAATATCAAAATTCTTACACTTTGTGGTGGTGTTCCATACAACCCTCAAATGCACTCATTAAGTCATAAAGCTCACATCATAGTGGGAACTCCAGGGAGAATTTTAAAACATCTTGAAAATAAAAACTTTAATCCAAATCTTATCAATACTTTGGTCTTAGATGAAGCTGATAGGATGCTTGATATGGGATTTAGCGAAGATATCAATAAAATCATCGATTATCTTCCAAAACAAAGACAAACGATGTTGTTTTCTGCAACATACCCTTCAAATATAGAAAAACTTTCACGTGATATTATGAGTGAGCCTATAACTATAGAGGTGGAATCAGTTCATAGTGAAGATAAAATATCTCAAGTTTTTTATGAGACAGATAGCAGAGCAAAAGTGGAAAATGTTTTAAAAATACTTGACCTTTATAAACCAAATTCAACAATCATATTTTGTAATATGAAAATTGAATGTGATAATCTTGCCGATGAACTTGAAAGATACGATATCTATCCACTAGTGCTTCATAGTGATTTGGAGCAAAAAGATAGAGATGAAACAATGATACTTTTTGCTAATAAAAGCTATAAAATTTTAATAGCTACTGATGTAGCTTCAAGGGGACTTGATATCGATGATGTTGAACTTGTTATAAACTATAATTTACCAAAAGATTTAGAAGTTTATACTCATAGGATTGGAAGAACTGCACGAGCTGGAAAAAGTGGGCATGCGATTTCATTGGTAGATAGTGGTGATGTTGGCTTGTTTGAAGATTTGACTTATGAATCGCACCATACTTTAGAACAACTTCCACCCAAAATAGAGACAAAATATGAGGATACTCCACTTTTTAAATCGATTTTTATCAATGGTGGGAAAAAACAAAAACTCAGTCGTGGAGATATTTTAGGAGCTTTAACTTCTGGAATAGGGCTTGATAAAAATCAAGTTGGAAAGATTGATATAAAAGATTTGTCTTCATATGTTGCACTTAATCCAAAGATTGCTAAAAAAGCTGCTACTGATCTTGGGAATAATAAAATCAAAGGGAAATTTTATAGAGTTTAT
>CAZHJR010000088.1:0-6972 GCA_964533335.1 uncultured Helicobacter sp.
CATTGGTATTTTGCATTACCTATAGCTGGAATTGTCCTTTGGGGATTTCTTTCATTTTTTCATAATGCGACAAAAATTCCAGATAGAAGAAGAAAAATAGATACTTTAGGAGAAGAAAAATGAAACTAAACCTTGTAGAAGAGAAAGTAAGTTCAGAACTTGAAATTATTCTTGTTAAAAATAAAATTATCAAACAAGATAAGGACATTTTAGAAAAAGTTGATTTTAAAGGGGAAGAGGATAGCTCGGCACTTTTAGCTGAACTTGGAAAATTGTATATTGGATGTGGTGAATCAACAAGTGACAATATCAGAGTTGCTGTTGCTGCTGCTATGAGAATTTTTGCAAAAACAAATTTTAAAGAAGCTTCTATTGATGGAGATGAATATTTAAGAGAGGTTATCGAAGGGATAGAACTTGGAAGCTATCAATTTACAAAATACAAATCAAAAAAAGATGAAAAAAAAGAAAAAACTATCCATATTGTTGTAACAAAAGTGGATGAGAAAACAATAGAGGTTTTTGAAGATGCAGTGAATCTTTCTAATAGTGTCAATATGGTAAGAGATTTTGTAAACACAACTCCTGAAGATTTTTATCCAAAAATTATGGCAAAAAAAGCAAAAAAAATAGCAATTAAAAATGATTTAGAGATAAAAATATTTGGTGAAAAATATCTCCAATCAAATCATATGGGGGCTATGCTTGCTGTTGGAAGGGCTAGCCGTCATGGTTCAAGACTTATCCATCTTACTTATAAACCACAAGGGGAAATCAAAAAGAAGATTGTTCTTATTGGAAAAGGTTTAACTTATGATAGTGGGGGTCTTAGTCTTAAACCAGCTGATTTTATGGTTACTATGAAATCAGATAAAAGTGGTGGAAGTGCAGTTCTTGGAATTATGAATGCTGTTGCTAAAATGAAACTTCCAATTGAAGTGCATGGAATTGTTGGTGCTGTTGAAAATATGATTGGTGGAGATGCATATAAACCTGATGATGTATTGGTAGCGAAAAATGGAAAAACTATTGAAGTTAGAAATACAGATGCAGAGGGGCGATTGGTACTTGCTGATTGTTTATGTTATGCACAAGATGAGATAAAAGATTTTGATTATATGATTGATTATGCGACACTAACGGGTGCTTGTGTGGTTGGTGTTGGACATTATACAACTGGAATAATGGGAAACAATCTTGAACTTAATAATCAACTTCAACAAAGTGCAATAGCAAGTGGAGAGCTTGCAACTGTACTTCATTTTAATAAATACCTTAAAAAAACACTCAAAAGTAAAATAGCTGATATTTGTAATATCTCAAATACAAGATATGGTGGAGCGATTACTGCTGGGATGTTTTTGGATGAGTTTGTCAAAGAGGAAAATAAACAAAAATGGGTACATTGTGATATTGCTGGACCTGCATTTGTAGAAGAGGTTTGGGGATGTAATCCTGAGGGTGCAAGTGGAGCAGGAGTACGATTTACTGTGGAATTTTTTAAAAACTTTTTATAGAAAAAAGGTGCGGTGATGACTACAAATAATGAATATAAAGAACTTCAAAAGTTAGCTGATGAGAGAGCTGAAGTTTATATTAGTGAACTTTTTAAAGCTCTTATTGATGAAGCAGAAGCGCAGGTGGAGCAGATAGAACCAAAAGATTTGTATGTACTTGATGATGATATGCTTTTGGTAGATGTGAGAGAACCTGAAGAGTTTGCAAGTGGTTATATTGATGCACACAATAATCTTACAATCCCTAGGGGAAAGTTGGAATTTATGGCTATTAAAAAGATAGCTGAAATCTATGGACAAGATGCAAAGATTGTGACATATTGCCTCAAAGGTCCACGGGGAAGTTTAGCAGCATTTCAGCTCAAAAAGATGGGATTTTCAAATGTACGAAATCTTAAAGGTGGTATTTTAAATTGGCTAGAACAAGGAAATACTATTAAGAGTTATTTGGGTGAATTAACTCTAGCTAAAGCTTTATAAGATATGCCAAAAATACTATTGTTAGAAGATGATGAACTCTTTGCTGAAACATTAATTGATAGTTTAGAAGAGTTTGGTTATGAGGTGACTCATATCTCAAATGGTGAGAGATTTTTAGAATTAGCATATGAAAATAATTTTGATATCTATCTTCTTGATATTAATGTACCTTTACTGAGTGGAATTGAGAGTCTTACGGAAATTAGAAAATTAAATGATGTAACTCCTGCTATTTTTTTAACCTCTTATAAAGATAAAGAAACACTTAAAAATGGTTTTGCTAGCGGCTGTGATGATTATCTTACAAAACCTTTTGATTTAGAAGAGTTGGATTTGCGAATTAGATCTCTTTTAAAACGAAGTGGAAAAGTTGTTGATGTTATCCAATTTGATACTTTAATGTACAATCCAATAACTCAAATTATTACAAAAGATGGTATTGATATGGTATGTGGACAAAAAGTGAATGAGCTTTTTAAGTTATTTTTTGAAAATAGAGGAAAAATTGTTACGAAAGAGATGATAATAGCAAGACTTTGGAACTATGATGAGGAATATAGTGAGGGTTCTCTTCGTGTTTATATTACAAAATTACAAAAGCTTTTTGATACAAAGAAAATCTATAACATAAAGAATGTTGGATACAAAGTTGAGTTCTAAATATAAGAATTTTGTAGTTTCAAATTATATTATTGTTGGATTTATTATTTTAATAACTCTTTCAACTCATTATATTTTATTGGTTCAGCTCCCTTTTTCTCAAATGATTTTTTTCCCAATTACTTTTTTTTTGGTATTTGGGGGACTTTTTTTATATAAATATCTTAGTGAATCTATTTTTGATGAACTTTTTAAAAGTGATGCACAAATAGATGATATGATAAAAAAAACATTGCATGAACTTAACACTCCAGTTGCTACAATCAAAATGAATAAAAAGATGCTTGAAAAAAATATTACCAATGAAAAAGATATCAAGAGACTACAAAGGATTGAAGAATCTTGTGATAATTTACTCTCTTTATATCAATATATGGAATATGAGATAAGTGCAAAAATTGATAAAATCAAATCTCAAAGGTTTGACATTTTAGAGGTTGTTAATAAGTCTATTAGTAAAGTTGAAGATATAAAACAAGATATCGTGATAAAAAATAATATTAAAAGTGATATTATTGATGGTGATATGTATGGTTTTTTGGTTGTTGTTGATAATCTACTTTCAAATGCTATTAAATATAATAAAAAAGATGGAGAAATTATTTTATCCAATGAAAATCATATCTTAAAGGTTCAAGATACAGGTTGTGGAATTGATACTAAAAATATTTTTAAGATTTATGATAAGTATTTTCAAGTTGATGTTGCAAATCAAGGTATAGGGTTAGGTTTAAGTGTCGTAAAAGAGTATTGTGATAAAAACAACATCAGTATCAAAATAGATGCTGATATTGGTGTTGGAACTACTTTTTATCTTAACTACGAAAAACTTTTAGGATAAATTATTTAATAAATTTTATCTCAGCTGTTATTTTAAGTTTTTCAAAGTAGTTTTTAAGATATTCATTTTCCCTTTGAGTCATAATTGTATTAAATATATCATCTTTGACATTCTCAAAAGGTATCTCTTTGATATCATCTTTTTTTGATACAAATACCATATTGTATGTTTGATTTTCTGGAAATATACTTGAAAACTTTTTTTCATTTGTTTGAGACAAAATGTATCTCATCTGAGGAGAAACAGCATCAACATCAAATGTTTCATTTTTTACATTAAGATTCACATCGACTAGAAGTGGATTTATTTTGAGTTGTTCAAGAAGATTTTTGTCTTTTGAAGTATAGTGGATTGCATCTATTTTCTTTGCTATTTTAAATTGTGAGATATTGTTGTTATAATAGATTTTTAAATCTTCTTCATTAGCAATAATAAGGTTGTTTGCAGAGATTGCAGATATAAGCTTTTGATGCCTAAGTTGAAGTCTAATTTTTTCTAAAAAGCCATCATAATCTTCTTGTTGTTTGATAGCATTTTTAAATTCAAAAGAGCTCATTTTATTGTTTTTTGCTATTTTTTCTATGTAGTTATCTACATCAAAATTATCAACATTTATATTGTATTTTTCTAAAGATTGCTGATAGAGCAATTCATCTATAAGTGTTGCAATTGCATTTTCTTTTGTAACTTTCATTTGAGTCATTTTATTGTCAATATCTTCAAGTGTTATTGGATAATCATTGACACTGATTGCAATTGCATTGACAAGCCCAGCATTAAGATGTGAACCAATAAAAAATACCATAAGAGCTAAAATTTTTTTCATATATCTTCCTTTTTTAAGGTGGCTATTTTATCATAAAGATTGTAAAATCATTGTCTAAATAGTTGTTTTTTGTTTGAATTTGTGAGGTTAAGCTAGAGCAAAATGATAAGACCTCTTCTATTTTTATCTTGTTGAAGCTTTTATTTTTTAAAAAATTAAATACAAATCCTTTATTAGAATAGGAGAAACATTTTTCGATAAATTGATAAAAATCATTTTTCCCTAAGATATTCATAGCACCACTGCAAACATAATAATCAGCTGGAAAAAGAATATCAGACAACACATCTTGTTGAAAAAAACTTATATTTTCAAATCTTTTTTTGGAAATCTCTATCATCTCCTCTTCACAATCAATTCCTATATATTCTAAATGAGAAAGATTGTTTAATTGTAAATATTGATAATATTCCCCAAAACCACATCCAGCATCAACTATTGTAGAATTTTTGGCAGCATTTTTTAGGAAGCTAGTTATTATCTCAAATCTTTTATATTGTGTATATTTACTATTCCAGTGTACCCCTTGAGGTGATATCCCATACTGTTGGATACTTTTTTGATAAAAAAGTTTATTTGTAGAAGCAACTATAGGTTATCCTTAATTTGCTCTATCACAACACCATTATCGTGGATAAATTTTGATACTACTTCAGAGTTTGTATGTTCGTAAGCTTTTTCATATACGATTCGTTTTATTCCACTTGCAATTAAGTTTTTACTACATTCACTACATGGTTCTAATGTGACATAAATTGTACCACCTTCTATACTTATCCCTTTTCTTGCTGCCCAAATGATTGCATTCATCTCAGCATGAATTTCGTAAGTTTTACTCCATTCATGATGCTCTTTTGTATATTCTCCATCCCAATATTCACAACAGTTTTGATATCCAGCGGGTGTGCCATTGTATCCTGTGCTTAAAATTCTTCCCTCTTTTACTATAACAGCACCAACTCTTTTCGAGACACATTTGCTAGCACTTGCTATCTCTTTTGCAATATTTATAAAAATTTTGTCATTTATCATTTATTATTTTCCTTCAATAAGTGTTTTTATGTTAGCATTGTAACCAGTTTTAACATAGTTTTTTACAATTTAATTTTAGTGGTGAAGATGAAACTTAAACATATAAGTTCAAAAAATATTAAAATGATACGAAAATAAGATTCTGTTAGTATAATGTGAATATACATTTAATTTAGATTTGGAATAGAATATTAGAATGAATTTGCATTTAAACAGAAGAAACTTACATATTTAAGAAATATGTAAGTTTCTTCTGTTATAATCCCACTCACAAAAGCGGGAGTAGCTCAGTTGGCTAGAGCTTCTGCCTTCCAAGCAGATTGTCGCGAGTTCGAGTCTCGTCTCCCGCTCCACTTTTAATTTTAAATCAAAAAAACAATCAGTAAAAATAAACTAACATCTTTGACATTTTGTTACATCATTCAAAACATCGGTGCATATAACACATCTATGATTTTCATCTTCACTACGAAATGATCGTTTAACGGTACAGTTTTTGTTTTTTACAGCTTCATAACATACATTTACACACTTGTCATATGCTAATTCATTGACAATCTCTCTAGATACAAATGGATTAGTAGCTAATGCTTTTCTTATAAACATTTCACTTGACTTTGCAAAATCAACCTGCATTAATGAATCGCTTGTATTTTTTGCTAACCTAATATACTCCATCAAATTACTCATTTCGTTTCCTCCTATTTTTGATTACAAGATTGTAACATAAATATAAATATTTTTAGGTAGCTAAACTAAAGAATTAAGAGTTTTTTTATAAAAAAATATGATTTTAGAGTGATTTTTTGATAGTTGGCACAATAACTTTTAGTTATTTGCTTTAAAAATTTTAAAATTTTGTCTGATTGCATCGTAGATGATAACTGATACACTATTTGCAATATTTAAACTTCTTGCATCATTCACCATAGGTATTGTGATACAAGTTTCTATACTTTGATGTAATAAATTTTCAGGTAATCCAGCATCTTCTCTTCCAAAATAAAAATAATCATTTGGATGATACCTTACATCAAAATATGCTTGTTCTGTTTTTGTAGTAGCTAAAAAATGTCTATCAGAAAATGGATGTTTTGCCCAAAAGTCCTCTATATTATCGTATTCATAAACCTTAAGATATTGCCAATAATCAAGCCCAGCTCGTCTAAGCTCTTTTTCTGTGATATCACCAAACCCATAAGGTTTAATAAGATGCAGAGTTGAACCAGTTGCATAAGCAAGTCTTCCAATAGTTCCAACATTCCCAGGCATTCTTGGTTCAAGTAAAACAATATTAAACATACTAATTCCTAATGTTATAAGATAACAGTTTTGTTTCCATAAACAAAAACTCTATCATTTAAAAGTAAACTTAGAGCATTTGAAAGGACAACTTTTTCTACATTTCGTCCAGCATCTCTCATATCTTGCCAAGAATAAGTATGGTCTACTCTTACGATATCTTGTGAAACAATAGGACCTTCATCCAAGTCACTTGTCACATAGTGAGCAGTTGCACCGATGATTTTTACACCTCTCTCCCAAGCTTGTTTATAAGGATTAGCCCCTATAAATGCAGGTAAAAAGCTATGGTGGATATTTAAAATTTTATCTTT